>JBHHXN010000191.1:0-9744 GCA_046757025.1 bacterium | reverse complement strand
GGCAAGGCTTTTTGCGCCGGCGCCGATCAGGGCGAAATGGTCGAGCGGGATGCGCAGGAATGGGAGTTTCTGGTCGAGCGGTATCTCGACCCAATTCGCTTAATCTCAAACACAACAAAACCTGTGATCGCTTCCATCAACGGCGATGCGGTGGGCGGCGGCCTGGGGTTAGCCATCGCCTGTGATTTTAGAATCGCGGTGAATACGGCGCGTTTTTGTGCCCCATTTGTCGCGATCGGTCTGGCGGGCTGTGATATGTCCGCCGGCTACTTTCTGCCGCGTTTGGTGGGATTGGGTAAAGCCACAGAGATGATGATGACCGCCCGCTTCGTCAAGGCTGAGGAAGCCGAACGCATCGGTCTGGTGCAACACGTCGTACCGGCAGAGCAATTGACCGAAGAAACCACGAAGCTCGCTCAGAAATTAGCCTCCTATTCACCCATTGCCATGGGCTGGACTAAAAAGGCCATTCGGCGCTCGCTAGACCTCAACATGGACAGCGAGTTCGATTACGAAGTGCTGGCGCAAATTCAGTGCTTGCAGACGCAGGAGCACAGAGAAGCGCTGAAGGCTTATCAAGCGGCGATGATGGGGAAAAAGAAGATAGATGATCCCAACGGATGAGCCGCCAACGGATTTAATTTGAATATCAGTTGGCTGCTCCTCCGTTGGAAATTATGCCTTATCATTTTTGTTTTTAACAAGAGCATAGTGCAATGCAACTAACACAATTCTATAGCTTCACCGACGAGCAACTGGCCTTCAAGAAAGAAATAGACCAGTTCGTCGAGAATGAGATCCGGCCCCATGCACGGGAGTGGGATGAGATGGAAAAATGCCCGTTGGAGATATTCGAAAAGCTGGCGGCGCTGGATTGTCTGGCAACCGGATTCCCTGAAACGGTGGGTGGCGTTGGCGGAATGGTAGAATTGCTTCTACTGATCGAAAGTCTGGCGGCCGGGTCGGCCGGGGTGGCGTTGAGTGTGTACGTACACATGGCGCTGGCCTGCGCTGCAATTGAAGCTCTGGGGAATGATGAGCAGAAGAAACGCTATCTCTTGCCGGCGATGAAAGCAAAAAAACTGGGTTGCTGGGCGTATGCCGAACCCAATGCCGGCGCTGACGTGACCGCAGTGCAGTGTCGGGCGCAGCCGTCCGGAGACGACTTCATCCTCAACGGCTCGAAGCTTTACATCACCAACGGCACCTTCGCTGATTTTGTCGTGCTGGCAGCAAGGACCGCTGAGGGGAGCGGTTTGAAGGGCATTTCCCTGTTTATCGTCGATAGAGAACAGCCGGGGTTTGCCCGCAACGAAATGAAGAAGCTGGGCATGCGCAGCTCGGAGCTGGCGGAATTGGTGTTTACTGACTGTCGCGTGACTCGAGAGCAGCTTTTGGGTCCGATGGATTCTGGCTTTCGCAAGGCTATTCAGGTACTTTCCCGCGGACGCGCGGTGGCGGCGGCATTCGCTTGTGGCCTGGCGGGCGAGGCGTTACGGCAGACTGTCGAGCATGTGAGCAACCGGCAACAGCGCGGGTCACCATTGATCACTAACCAGTTTATTCGTTTTACGCTGGCCGATATGAAAACCCGTTTAGAGGCATCGCGGCTGATGACGTATGCGAGCGCGCGTTTGCTCGATGCCGGCAAACCGTTTGACACGGAATGTTCAATCGCAAAGTTATTTGCCACGGAAAGCGCTACCTGGATTTGCGAGCGGGCGCTGCATTTGCACGGCGCGCAAGGCTACATGATGGAAAGCGATATACAGCGTTTCTACCGTGATTGCAAAGTGTTGGAGTTTGGAGAAGGCACCAGCGAGATTCAGCGGGAGATGATCGCGGGCGCGTTGTTGAGATGAAAATATTTTGGATTTCCAGCGGATTGAAGAACCCACCGGATTTTGATTGAAATATCCCTGGCGGATCGTCCGTTGGGTCAATTCTAAAAGGCAGAAAGATGAGTAAGCTTGCAGGAAAAACCGTTTTTATCACCGGGGCAAGTCGGGGGATTGGCAAGGCGATTGGGTTGCGATTGGCGCGCGAGGGAGCCAATATCGTCGTCGCGGCTAAGACAGCAGAGCCGCATCCGAAATTGCCGGGTACAATCTACACGGCTGCTGAGGAAATGGAGCAGGCCGGCGGCAGCGCTCTGCCGGTGGTGGTGGATATTCGTTATGAAGAGCAGGTCGATGCGGCGGTTGAAAAAGCAGTGGCGACCTTCGGCGGCATCGATATCGTGGTGAACAACGCTAGCGCCATTTCGCTGACCGGGACGCTGCAGACACCGATAAAACGATTTGATCTGATGCACCAGGTCAACTCGCGAGGTACTTTCCTGGTGACGCGGGCGTGCCTTCCGTACCTTCTGAAGGCCGAAAACCCCCATGTTCTCAATCTTTCGCCGCCGCTCAACCTGACGGATCGCTGGTTCGCCCCACATGTTGCCTACACCATGGCGAAATATGGGATGAGTCTTTGTGTTCTGGGCATGGCGGCTGAGTTCCGCGAGCAGGGAGTCGCCTTCAATGCGCTTTGGCCGAGAACGACGATTCAAACGGCGGCGATCATGAACCTGCTCGGGGGGAAGGAAGCAATGGCTAAAGCCCGCAGGCCTGAAATTGTGGCCGACGCAGCTTGCATGATCCTCTCCAGGAACAGCAGGGAATGCACCGGCAACTTTTTCATCGATGAAGATGTGTTGCGTTCGGTAGGTGTGACCGACTTCAGTCGCTATGCTGATGCTCCGGATTCGGAATTGACGGGTGATCTTTTTTTGTAATATTTAAGGAGAATACAAGAATGGGCATGAATCCATGGAATGAAGAACATAAACTGTTCCGTGAATCGGTGAGAAGTTTTGTCGAGAACGAACTACAACCGTATGCAGAAGAGTGGGAGGAGGCGCAGGCTTTTCCCGTCTCAGTGTTCAAACAATTGGGTGAGTTGGGATATCTTGGTCTCCGGTATCCGGAAAAATACGGCGGTAGTGACCTGGATTACTGGTACACCGTTATTCTTTGCGAGGAACTGGTGCGCTCGGGCATGCTCGGATTATCGGTAGACGTCATGGTGCAATGCGAATTTGCTGTCGGTGTCATCAACGCTGTTGGTACAGACGAGCAGAAAAAACAATTTCTGAAACCGGCCATTGCCGGCGAGAAGTTGATCTCGTTGGGGATCACCGAGCCGGGCGCGGGGTCAGACGTGGCTGCTTTGCGCACCAAAGCGGTTAGAGATGGCGACCATTATGTGATTAACGGTTCCAAGACTTTCATCTCCAACGGTACGCGAGCCGATTACGTGACACTGGCCGTGCGCACTGGCCAAGATGGAAACCAAGGCATCAGTCTGATCGTCGTGCCTAGCGATGTGCCGGGCTATCGTGCTATTCGCATGAAAAAAATTGGTGTGCACACTTCCCTTACCGCAGAATTGTTTTTTGAAGATTGTCGCGTCCCCGCCGCCAATTTACTGGCTAACGAAGGCGATGGCTTCAAACTGATCATGACTCACTTTCAAGGTGAAAGGCTGGTGCTGGCATCGTTCGCCAACGCGATGATGCAGAACGCCCTGGAACTGGCACTGGATTACAGCAAAGAACGCTCCATCTTTGGCAAAACCCTCGCATCTTATCAGATTTGGAAACACAGGCTGGCCGATGTCATGACCCGCATCGAAGCCTCGCGCCAACTGACTTATCACGCTTGCGATCTTCTGGTGAAAGGAGAAAACCCGGAGAGCACCATTTCCATGGCCAAGCTCTTCGCTACCGAAGCGGTCAAACCAGTAGTAAACGAGTGTTTTCAGGTTTTCGGCGGTTACGCTTACACAGATGAGTATCCCATTTCGCGAATCTACCGCGATGTTGGAGCAATGACCATCGGCGCCGGCTCCAGCGAAGTGATGCGAGAGATCATTGCGCAGCGGAATGGCATTGGTTAGCCGAAAAATCGTTTTGTCTTTGAATTTGAGAACATTGCAAGGGAGAGTACTTTATGTCTGAAAGAATCGGAGCCATCGACGCCTGGGGCACGCTGGTCACCCCGGAAGGCGCCAAACGCTGGCCAGAGGAGTTTATTCACATTTTTCGTCGCTACAAAGCCGGTCCTAAAATCGAAGAAGGAATGTCAGCAGAAGAGATGATTGCAGAAATGGACGAGGCCGGAGTGGATATGGTAGTCTTGTCATCATTTGAATACGGCGATCTAAAAGTAGTGACCAACGCAGAAGTGGCCGCCTTTGTGAAGCGATATCCCAAACGTTTCGTGGGGTGCGGCACGGTGGATCCACGACAAAAACCGATGAAGGTGCTGGACGAAATCAAACGGATGGTAGAGGAACAGGACATGGTCGCGCTGCGTCTGGAACCGTATGCTTACGGGGATGGCATGACCGGCGCGCCGCCGAATGAAAAAATGTACTGGCCAATTTATGCCAAGTGTTGCGAGCTAAGTCTACCGGTATCGATTCAGGTGGGCCATACCGGCCCCCTGCTGCCTTCGGAACCGGGCCGCCCAATTTATCTGGACGAGGTGGCTTTGGCATTTCCTGGGTTGACTATCATCGGCGCACACCTTGGTCAGCCCTGGCACGAAGAGATGATGATCCTGGCCTGGAAGCATCCGAATGTGTATATCGAAACCTCGGCCCGGGCGCCCAAGTTCTGGCCGGAATCTTTTGTCAAATTCGCCTCCAGCTATGGCCAGGACAAAGCACTCTGGGCTACAGACTACCCCCTTCTAGGATACAAACGCTGCATCGATGAAGTGGATGAGTTGAACATCGGGTTCGAGGCGAAGAAGAAGCTGCTGCGGGATAATACCATTAAGGCATTCAAGCTTGGGGGGAGACTCTAAGTAATCACTCATAAAGGATATAGATTTTTAATGACATTGCCAGAACTATAGTTACTTAAAATGATTTCGAACTGTCACATTAGATGTCTTGTCAATTTTGCCAATGAATAGTGAATCTATTTCTTCAGTTGGGTTCTTCAATCCGTTGGAGAGAATCTTTTGAATCTGAAAGGAAAGTAAATGCACGTCCTCCTGTTTCACACTGGAGAAAAAGAGCTGCAATCCGGGGAGCTACCCGAGCCGCATCCTCAGCCCGATGAAGTCGTGGTGCAGCTTAAAGCCTGCGGCATATGCGGCACCGATGTGCACATTGTCCGCGAAGGCAGCATTCCGACGGCTTTTTCTCCCATCGTTGTCGGGCATGAGCCTGCTGGCGTGATCGTTGAAGTCGGTTCGAAAGTCAGGGATTGGCAGGTAGGTGACCGCGTAGCGGTCTATCCGGCTGCTTTTTGTGGCGTGTGCCCGGCATGTCAAAATGGCCGTGAAGGATTGTGTTTCAATACACAGATATTCGGCCTTGCGCGGCACGGCGCGATGGCGGAATTGATGGCCGCCCCTGCGCGTGCGCTGGTGCGTTTGCCGGAGAAGATTCCGTTTGAAATTGGCGCAATCCTGACCGATGCGGTTTCGACGCCTTATCATGCTGTTGTAAAACGCGCTCAACTTCAGCAAGGAGAAACCGTAGCCATTTGGGGCTGCGGCGGATTGGGCAGCCAGGCCATTCGCTTCTGCAAACTGTTCGGCGCGGCGCAGATTATAGCTGTTGATCGGAATCAGACAGCTCTTGAAAAAGCGCTCACACTCGGCGCCACAAAGGTTGTTAATGCAGACAGCGACACACCGCCGCACAAGCAAATTCGTCAGTTGACAGGCGGATCAGGCGTGGATGTGGCCTTTGAGTTTGTGGGACTTTCGCAAACCATCGACAGCGCTGTGCGCAGCTTGCGACGCGGTGGCCGTGCCGTGGCTGTGGGCATCGGTACCGATAAGATTCAATTACCGGCCATTCGGACATTTGTCGGGAATGAATATGAGCTCAAAGGGTCGATGGGACTGGATTTACAGGATTTGAAGGATGTGGTGACGCTGGTTGAGCAGGACAAACTGGACCTGGCAGGAAGTACCCATGCCATTGCTTTTGAATATGTCAACGACGCCTTGATGAAGCTGGAACAGGGCAAGGCCGAGCACGTGCGATATGTGGTGAACTTAGAATGAACAGTTGATATTTCCAACGGATTGAAGAAGCCAACTGTATAGAATTTGAGAATCCGTTGGGTTCTTCAATCCGTTGGAGAAAAGTAAACTCAAAGTAAGAGGAACGGACCATGCAAACCAATATTGGACTCTTTCTCGCCAAGCGCGCCCGGTTACAACCCGACAAGGTCGGGCTGATCTTTGCAGGGCGTGAGATCACATTCAGGGATTGGAGCGACCGCGCTAACCGCGCCGCACATGGATTCGCGAGCCTCGGAGTGAAACCTGGCGACCGGGTGGGATTGCTCATGATGAACTCACCGGAGATGCTCGAATGTTTCTTCGGGCTGGCCCGTATTGGAGCGATTGTTGTGCCATTCAACTGGCGCCTGGCGCCGGCGGAGATCGCCTACATAGGTAATGACGCTGGAATTACGACCTTTGTGTATGGGCATGAATGTTCCGAGGCGGCGGAGGCTGTTCGAGATGACCTGCAGGCAGACATCTTTGTTGCCCTCAGCGGCCAATCCTCAAATGGTGACCATGTCTACGAACACTTGCTCGCCAAACAACCTGATACAACCCCCCCGACTGAGTGCAGCGCGGACGATCCGGTCGTCATCATGTACACGTCCGGAACCACAGGAAAGCCTAAGGGCGCCGTGCTCACACACAACAATCTATTTTACAACTCGTGCACAGTCAGTCTCAGTGTCGATTGGCGCATGGGCGACCGCGTGCTGGTAGCGCTGCCACTATTCCATATCGGAGCTCTCATTTATACGTTCACCAATGTGCACGTTGGTGCAACAACCATTCTAAAACAAACCTTCGATCCCACGGATTTTCTACAAACCATCGAGGCCAACAAGGCTACTGCTTTTCTGTCCGTACCTGCCATGCTCAATTTCATAATGCAGGTGCCGGCTTACAAAGACGCGGATATTTCCAGTGTGCGGGTAGCCCTGGCGGGAACTGCTCCTGTGCCGGTGCCGCTGATTCAGGCATGGGGAAAACGCGGCATTGCCATTCAGCAAGTCTACGGCCTGACCGAAGCGGCCGGCGGTGTGGCTGTGCTCGACTCAGAAAACGCCCTGGAAAAAGCCGGCTCCACCGGACAACCCATGTTCCATACAGAGGTACGTATCGTGGATGACGACGGTCACGATGTTCCATCCGGAGAAATGGGCGAGGTCATTATCAGCGGCCCGCACATTATGCCAGAATACTGGAACAATCCGGAAGCAACGGCGCAGACTCTGAAGAACGGCTGGCTCTTCACCGGCGACCTGGGAAAGCTCGACAAAGAGGGCTTCCTTTATATCGTTGAACGAAAGAAAGACATGATTATCTCCGGCGGCGAAAACATCTATCCGGCAGAAATTGAGGACGTGCTGGCCGCCCTGACACAAATAGCCGAAGCCGCCGTTATCGGGGTGCCCGATCCCGAGTGGGGCGAGGCAGTGTGCGTGGTCGCCCGCTTGAAGGAAGGTGAAGCGCTGACTCTGGAGGAAGTTGTTACTTTCTGTTCTGGTAAACTCGGCAAGTTCAAGATACCGAAGAAGCTGGTTATTAGCGAAGATCCGCTGCCGCGCACCGCTGCTGGCAAGGTGCTGAAGCGAGTGCTGCGTGAGAAAATAACGCCTAATTAAAAGAGGTAACAGGCATGGGAAAATTTCAAAGTCTCGATTTTTATCGAATAGAAGAATCGCTCACCGACGAGGAACGCCTGATCAGAAACACGGTTCGCGAGTTCATCGATAACGAATTTATGCCAATCATTCGGGAGTATTACCGCAAGGGTGAGTTTCCCGCCCAGCTTACCCCGCGTATTGCCGAACTGGGTCTGTTTGGCGCCAATTTAGATGGCTACGGTTGCGCCGGCCTGGGGCCGATCGCCTACGGGCTGATCAGTCAGGAGTTGGAGCGCGGGGATGGCGGGCTGCGCAGCTTTGTCTCCGTGCAAAGCGGTCTTGTCATGTATCCTATTTACGCGTTTGGTTCTGAGGAACAAAAGGAGGCGTGGCTGCCAAAGCTGGCCAGCGGCGAAGCTATCGGCTGCTTCGGCCTGACCGAACCGGATTTCGGTAGCAACCCCAGCGGCATGCGCACCCGGGCCGAAAAAACCGCCAACGGCTGGGTACTCAACGGCGGTAAAATGTGGATCACAAATGGCACCTTGGCGGACATTGCGGTTGTCTGGGCTCGCACCGACGAAGGCATCCGCGGTTTCCTGGTTGAAACGGACAGGCCTGGATTTACGGCAAAGGCCGTTCACGGGAAACTCTCGTTGCGGGCGTCAGATACCGCGGAGCTGCTTTTTGAAAACTGTGAAATTCCTGCCGAAAATATTCTGCCAAAAACAGAAGGCCTCAGAAGTGCGCTGAGCTGCCTGACACAAGCCCGTTACGGTATTACCTGGGGAGCAATCGGGGCCGCAATGGCCTGTTACGACGAGGCGCTTCATTATGCCAAAGGCCGGGTACAATTTGGCGGCAAACCGATCGCTTCGCATCAATTGGTGCAGGAAAAACTGGTGTACATGCTTAGCGAGATTACCAAAGCCCAGCTTCTATCTTTACAATTGGGACGCCTGAAAGAAAAAGGCAAGGCGACAAACGCTCAGGTCTCGCTGGCGAAAAGAAACAATGTGCACATGGCGCTTCAGACCGCACGCCTGGCAAGACAGATTTTGGGCGCCAACGGCATTCTGGATGATTACCAGGCCATGCGCCATATGTGCAACCTGGAAACCGTGATTACCTATGAGGGAACGCACGAGATCCACACGCTGATCCTCGGTTCTGAAATCACGGGGATTCCGGCGTTCTCCTAAGTGAGGAATGATACACATGAAAAACGATACGATACTGTTTGAGAAAGGCGGTGCGGTAGCGCGGCTGACGCTGAATCGCCCTGAATCACGGAATGCTGTAAATGGTGATCTCTGCCACAGGCTGAAAGCGTGTCTGCTCGAAGTGGAACGGGACGACCGGATCAAAGCCGTGGTGCTGTCCGGCAGAGGACAGATATTTTCGGCTGGCGGCGACCTGAAGTCCATTCAACAGATGTGCGACGCCGGCGCTGACTGCAACCACGCCCGCCTCACGGAGACGTTCAGCGCG
Source organism: bacterium (assembly GCA_046757025.1). GTDB lineage: Bacteria > Zhuqueibacterota > Zhuqueibacteria > Oceanimicrobiales > Oceanimicrobiaceae > JBHHXN01. The sequence goes on along the minus strand of JBHHXN010000191.1, from coordinate 563 downwards.
GTCGATCAGCTTTATCACTGCTCCAAGCCGACAATAGCCGCGGTGCATGGCGCAGTGGTCGGAGGCGCCTGTGGTCTGGCGGCTGCCTGTGATTTTGTTTATGCCGAAGAAAACACGCACTTCATCTTTCCTTTTCTGGATTTGGGCATCCTTCCGGATATGTGCGTGATGTTTGTATTGACGCAACGGATTGGGCTGCAAGCCACCCGCAGGTTGCTGTTACAAGCCCAAACCATCACTGCGGCGGAGGCCTATAAACTCGGTCTGGTGGACCATATCAGCGATGAACTAAAGGTTTTGGACGACGCAATGACTGCAGCAGAGAATTTGGCAAAACGCTCCGGGCCCGCGTTCGGGTTTGCCAAGTCCCATTTGAATCGCATCGGACAGCTCTCGTTCGCGGAATCGATGCAGCAAGAGGCTTTGCAGCAAAGCCTGTTGTGGACCACGCCCGACGTCAAAAAGCGGGCACAAGCGATGTTGGAGCAATTGGCGGCAAAGAAGACGGCCAACGGATAGAAACAACCCAACGGATATAAAAAAGAGGGCGGCGGTGGAACTCA
>JBHHXN010000190.1:0-9835 GCA_046757025.1 bacterium | reverse complement strand
TTTGCAAGCGCCAATCGTCGTGTATAGACCAGCTATCGTTTGCAGGATTATAAATTTCCACGCTATTTAGAAAAATTTCCCTATCCTTCCTTTCGCCCAATCCCCCCAGCGCATACAAATCTCCGTCTAACACCACCGCTGCCAGGCCTTCCCGGTCTTCAATCAGGCTTTCCAGGTTTTCCCACTTGTTTTTGGCTGGGTTAAAAAATTCCACTTTGTCGGTTATTTCACCGTCGTCATCGCGGCCGCCCAACACCACGATTTTGCCATCGAAAACCACAGCCGCTGCATTTTCTCTTTGATGTTTGAGATGTTTAAAACTGGTGTCCCAGCTATCCGTCACCGGATCGTAAATTTCCACTTTATCTAATATTTTGCCTTTACGATCGCGCCCACCCATCACACATATTCTGCCTTCAAATACGACCGCGGTAATTCCGGAGCGTGGAGTCGGCATGGGAGTCCTGAACTGCCACTTTTTTTCCTGAGCCCGCACCTGGAAACTCAGAATTATCATTGAAAATACACAAATAGTTTTAAATGCCTTCATTATTTTCACAACCTGTTTTTTATGTGTGCAAATTATTCACAAATGATACCCTTTTTTTGATCATTTGTCAATAACTGCAATTACCGTTCCATTTAGTTTTGCAGCAAGGTGCGCAGATTGAATTTCAAATCCAGAAACTCGCCGGCAGAAACGCTTATTTGTTTGTTCCACTCTCCCAACACCGGATGCTTGAGCTTCAAAATATGTCTGCCTGGTAAAATAATAATCGGTTCAGTCTGTGGAGGAACGGTGTCCTGGTACTTGCCATCTATATATACCTCGGCCCAGGGGCTCACTTCTAATTTCATTGTCGCAACTAAAGACCAGAGGGAAAATTCAAAATTCGTAGTCTGGTTTTCTTCGACCTGTACTACCTGCGTGTACTTTGGGAAATTTGGGTTGCGTAAAGTCAGCTTGTAACTTTTCACCGGCAGCTCCAGCGCTTGTTGCAGCGGTGTGGTGCCCACCGAATCGCCGTTCAGGAAAACCACGGCCCAGGGTGTACAAGTTACGTTTAGCAAGCCCATTTTGGAAACGACTGACGGCCTGATTTCAGATTTTAGCTGGGTGGAATCGTTTTTTGCCAGCTCCGGTTTTTGAAAGGGTCTTTGTTCAGGCTTGAGCGGGACATTCTGTGGTTCCCCCGTATTCTCTCTTAATTTACTTTCAAAAGGGGAATTTTGCGGTTTCGACTCTGGTAAACTTTCCGGTTCCGTTTGCGGCGGTAATTTGGCCACCGTGGCCGCCGAGTCCAAAGTTTTCTCCACAGATTCAATGGATTCGCCCGGTTCTGAATCGGTAACTATTTTCACATATCCCCAGTAGCCCGTAATAAAAATCACGATAAATGAAAAAACCACCAGCGCGGAGCTGCGATATTTTTTGGGAGTGGCCGGCTTGACTGCTGCCGGCGGCTCTACTGCATCCGCCACGGCCAGGTCTTTTTGTGGCTTGTACGATTCTGGATTTTCGAGATAGCGTTTACAAACCGCGTTGTTGACCATGAACTTTTCAACGGACCGCAGCGCTTCCAGATCGGTCAACAATTCCTCACAGGTTTGATAGCGATCTCCGGGCTCTTTCTTCAGCATCTTTTTGCAGATATTCACAACCTGCCCGGGTAAATCACGTCGGTAGCGCAGGGTTCGGGTGGGATCTTCATTTAGAATAGCTTGAAAATATTCGCTGTCTTTTTTCCCGGTAAATGCGGGAGAACCGGTAATCATTTCAACAAATGTGGCGCCCAGCGAGAAAATATCGGTGTACTTGTTCAGCTCTTTACCCAAAATATGCTCAGGGGTCATGTAGGCCACCGTTCCGCTGACCTCTTTGGTTTTGATTTCCGATTCCGGCTCTTTCAGAGAAGCCATGCCAAAATCTGTCAGCTTCACCTGTCCGTCCAATGAAACTAGAATGTTGGAGGGTTTGATATCTTTGTGGAGAATCTCTTTGTCATGAGCCGCCTTTAAACCTTTGGTGGTTTCAAACAAGATAAACCAGGACAATTCAAACGGCAGTCTTTGAATTTGGATGAGCTCATGCAGGTTGTACCCCTCAACGTACTCGGTTGCAAAATAAGTCCACTGCTGAAACTGGCCATAATCAAACACCGTCACCACGTTGGGGTGCTGAATTTTAGCGATCAATTTGGCTTCGTCCTGAAATCGCCGCGTCAACGTTTTATCCACGCTGAACTCCGGGCGCAGCACTTTCAGTAACACCACGCGGTCCAGAGACGCCTGAAAGCCTTTATAAACCAGCGTTGTGGCGCCCTTATACAGCTCGGCGAAAATCTGTATATCATCGATTTGTTTTAGAGTTGCCATTCTTTTATTTTATAATGCAGCCACCTTCTGGACACCTCTAAAATGCGCGCGGTCTCAGAGATGTTGCCATTTTGCTCCTGTAAAGTCTGGCTGACCAGGCGTTTTTCCACCTCTCTTAACGAAAGCCCGGATTCGATCAAATCTTCCACATCGTCCGGCCGCAATTGTAAATCTTCTTTGGAGATGAATTCGCTTCTCGCCATGACCACCGCCCGTTCGATGGTATTTTCCAGTTCCCGCACGTTCCCCGGCCAGGCATAAGAATTCAACAGCTCCAGAGCCTCTTTATCAAAGCCCTTAATTTTGTCCTTCTTCTTGGTGGCATATTTGTCCAGAAAGTGGTGCGCCAGAAGCGGAATATCGGATTTGCGCTTGCGCAGTGGCGGCATGCTGATGCGGATGGTATTTAATCGATAAAACAGGTCTTCCCGAAACGTACCCTGTTTCACCAATTCCTGCAGCTCTTTGTTGGTGGCAGAAATGATGCGTACATCCACCGTGCGAATCTGGTTTTCGCCGATGCGTTTGATCTCCCCTTCCTGCAGCACGCGCAACAATTTGGATTGAATGTTCATGCTCAGGTCGCCGATCTCATCCAGGAAAAACGTGCCGCCATCCACCGATTCAAACAACCCTTTTTTGTCGGTAACGGCGCCGGTGAACGCGCCTTTTTTGTGCCCGAACAATTCGCTTTCCAGGAGACTGTCGGCGAGTGAACCGCAAAACAGCGCCATGAACGGTTTATCTTTCCGATGGCCGTTGTAGTGGATGGCCCGCGCCACCAGCTCCTTGCCGGTGCCGCTTTCGCCTTCGATGAGCACGGTGACGTCCGAATCCAGAACGCGGGACATGATGTCGAACACTTCGCGCATTTTGGGGCTCTGGCCGATGATTTCTTCAAATCCGTGGATGCGCTGCACTTCTTTGCGCAAGCGCCGGTTATCGGCCCGCAACGACTCGTAGAGCTGGGCATTTTCGATGGCAATGGCCGCCTGGTTGGCGATGGCCGTTAAAAATGGCAGGTTCTCTTCGGTAAACTGGCTGCGCTTGGTTAAACTGTCCAGATAAATGGCGCCGATCTGCTGATTCTTCAAACTCAGCGGCACACAGGCGATGGATTGAATTTGCTGCAGTACGATGCTTTCGGCCGCGCTGTAAATCGGGTCTTTTTGCGCTTCAAACAGCAAAATGGGCTGCCCGTTTTCCATCACTTCGTGCACCACGCTGGTGGAGATGCGCGTGATGTCGCCAATTTGATTTTCCGAAAAATTACGACTATTCTTGATTTCAAATCCTGCCGCCGCTTTCGATGATTTCAGCAAAATAAAGCCCCGCTCAGCGGAAAGGATTTCCATGGTGATTTCCATCACCTTCTCTAAAAGCGGGCCGATTTCCTGAATGCTGTTAATGATCTGAGCGATTTCGGAAAGCGCCTGGATGGACTCTTGCGGAGATTTGCTGCTGTTTGTTGCCATTTAATTTCCTGAATTAATTTTAAACGAAGCTTCTCTGGTACGGCTCCAATTGCCAAATTCATCGGTCATCCTCAGTGTCCAGAAATGGGTACCGGACCTTAAGGTTTCTTCAACGGTAAACGACGTATCATTTTGGCTGATACCCTCTTTGATGAACACTAAATTCTCAAAAATTTCATCAATTCGAAACATCTCGATGCGATAGGTATAATTGAAATCGACTGATTCGGCCGCTTGCCAGAGTAAAGTGGGTTGTACGTCGGTGATTATTTGTTCCGCCCTCGGGAACAATATTTTTGGCAGCTCTTTGATTACGCGCGCTACGAATTTGGATGGGGAAGTAAATGTAAAACCACCTCTATCTTTTGCTTGCACAAAAATTTCGTGGCCAATAACACTGTGAAGCTTTTGAGCAGGAAAGTTTCTGGCAGCAAAGGTTTTTTGAAACAAACCGGGGGTCTGCGTGAATTCGAGCGTGTCGATAAAACCAATCCCTGGAATAGTCATTTCTACCAGTGCGATATCGTTAAAGCCATCTGAATCGTCCACTTGCGCTTTGACTTCCAGCGCAGACAACGGATCTGGAAACCAGCGGTCCATGAATAAGCTGATGACGGAAACAGACGTGACCCGCGGCAAACCGTTAAATTGCATTTCCAGCTCCGCGGTGGTGCCCAGTGAAACCACGATGGTATCTTGCACCTTGGCAAAATCTTCTTTATAGCCATTCACCGAATACGTGTCCACAGGAATTTCTTCAAATCGAAAAAGGCCGTTGGCATCCGTCCGCGTAATAAACGGCCCGGGTTCCAGTCGCACCTCCACATCGCCGATTCCCCGCAAGGGCGATGACATGAAAACCGCGCGCCCGCTAACCGAACCCACATTTTTAAAATTACTCGATTTCGGATCGAGCGGATTGCCTCTTTCCGCTTCGTTTAAACAGCCCCAGAATCCCACACCGCTAATAATCGTCGCCAGAAGGATATTCAGAATGGAAGGCTTCATATTCAAATACTAAGATTAAAGGATGAGTTAAAATGTGTCATTATTAATTGTTGCGAACTGTAATGGTCTTTGTCGAATTGCTCTGTTGCAATTTCATACAGAGACAAGCTGATCCGAATTATGTGAAGGATACTTCTAAGGCTCCCTGCGGCCAAACGCAGGATTGACAACCCCAGCGAAGTAGATGAAATATACATTCATACAGCTTTTAAATCAATCATTTTATTTTAAGACTTTTTATTCAAAAAATCAATAAAAAAGCCGAAGGGATTAAAACCTTCGGCTGAACAAGGCTTGCACCAGAAAGGAATTTACAATTTATTTTTTTACTTGATCACCAGCATTTTTTTTGATTCCTGAAATTCACCAGAACGAACGGTAAAGTAATAAAGACCGCTAGGGAAAGCGCTGCCATCAAACGTAATTTTGTACACCACGCCCGCTGCGAGTTTTTCTGCTACCAGCGTCTTCACTTCCTGCCCCAGGGTATTGTAAATTGTTAACGTTGTAAAAGCCGACCGGGGCAGCGCAAACTCAATGGTGGTCTGCGGGTTGAACGGATTGGGGTAGTTTTGTCCGAGGATGATTTTGTCCGGCAGCGTGCCGATGGTGACTTCCACCGGGCCGTGATACTCAAAGGCGCCATCGAGATCGATCTGCTTCAGACGGTATTTCAGGGTGTGCGCAGTGGCTTGCGAGAGTTCAGGCAGGCGGTCGTTGTACTGGTAAACATGCGACTGAGTGCTGGTGCCGTGGCCTTTCAGGAAGACAATCTTCTGCCACTTCTCGCTCTGCTTACGGGAACGGCCTGTTTTTTCTCCCAAAATAACCATGCTTTCGCCTGCACGACGCTGCACTTCAAAGCCGTAATTGTTGGTTTCGGTGGCGGTTTCCCAGCGCAATTGCACACTCTGGTTGTGGCCCGTCGCTGAAAAGCTGGATAACTCAACGGCAACCGGTCCATCCGGTTCGTTGATGGTTAAGAATTGATTCACAGAAACATCCGTCAAATATTGCATTATCCCACTGGGCCATGCAATTTTTATCGAATCAATTTTGGTGGCATCTCCCAATCCGAATTCAACGTTTAAGCTGTTACCTGTGTGCCCGGTAATGACTCTCATCTGCCAAATAAATCTTCCAGATACAACAGCTCCGCACCTAACCTTTGTACCAATGGCCGATCTGTTAGAAATCGTACCAACACATTTTATATTTATCCAGCTATTTTCATTTGCGTTATTCAAATAAAGAAAGTTCGGTTGCCCAAAATTAACCAGATAAAGGTCTAAATCCCCATCGTTGTCGAAATCTCCACAACTACTTCCAACTGTAGACCCTCCATCCGTCACTATTTCACGATTCGAAATTCTATTAAATGTTCCATCTCCGTTATTTAGATATAATAAATTGTTTTGGGTTCTCTTATATTTATTATGTGGTAAAATCAAGTCCAAATCTCCATCATTATCAAAATCTCCCGCACTATAATATCCAAGTCCAATATCTACATAAGTATCATCTTGATCAAACGTGTTTCTTGTGAATGTGGCATCTCCATTGTTTTTAAAGATATAATGATCATTTGTTGTTAAATCACCTAAGAAAATGTCCAAATCACCATCATTGTCATAATCTTCCATTGAACTAACAACCATTGGCATTCTAGTCCTAAAAATATCTTCCTGAACTCTTTGAAATGTCCCATCGCTATTATTTAAAAACAAATAATTCCTGCCATAACCAGCGGTGACTAAAAGATCCAGGTCATGATCATCGTCAAGATCTCCCCAAATCCCGTTATTTAATTCGGCATCTTTGTCATCAATTACGAAGCCAGCATCGGCATTTTGTGTAAAAGTGCCATTACCATTGTTAGTAAATAAATAGATACTATCGATCCCAACAAAAAAGATATCCAGATACCCATCAAAATCGTAATCAACCCAGCCGCCACTTTGTGCATAGTACCATTTAGTGACGTACTCACCCTGTGCAATGTTACTAAACGTGCCATTGCCATTATTAACAAACAAAAAGTTGACGTGACCAGCAGCAAATAAATCCAAATCACTATCATTATCAAAATCACCAAACCTGCCACCACGGGATTGTTCAAATTCAGTATTCACAATGTCATTGTTCAAAAGTTTAGTGAATGTACCATCGCCATTATTCGAATACAAAGAGTTTGTAGTTGCCCAATTCACTACAAATAAATCCAAATCGCCATCGTTGTCATAATCTACCCAACTGCTCGCAACAGATTTCTCTTCGTCATTTGTAATTTCGCCTATCGTCGCTCGATTAAAAATAGCATAGGGTACAACACTTACTTCATTCGAAAAAAAACTTTCATGATCAAGAGAATCAACAGCGGTAATTCGAAAATAATAGAGTACATCATTTCTTAATCCAGTGATAGTCGTCGAATTATTCGTAGCATCAAATATCGTGTCAATTACATTATTCGGGTTCGGCGTAAGCCCGCCGTAAATATTATATTGTAAAAAATCGACTTCCAAATTAGCATCCCATTTCAACCTGACCCACCCATTTCCGCCAATAGCAATTAAATTTCGTGGAGTATTAGGTGGTAGATATAAAAAGTAACAAGCATTATTTAAACTCACATTATCAAAAAAAGCCCGATCATTTTTTGAGCCTATGCCGAATTTGCCCTGATAAGGATTCAAGTCAATAGCTGACATGACCAACACGCCATCGTAGTAAACCGCCACCTGACCGCCGCTGCGAGTGACTTTCAGAGCATGATAATTATCATCCTGTATTACCGGCACAGAATTATCCGAGGTCGCCAGTTTAGTGCGCACACCGTTCACAACTTTGGAGATGTTAGTAGAATTGAAATCACGGTTGTAAGCCACGAAAGTATAGTTCTGGTCATCGCGATACTCATAAACCAGCGCGATGTCCGGCCGATTGGAAACGCTCAAATCCTCTGCTGTGCGCGCCCGGCATTCGAAAGTGAAATCAGTGCTTTCATAATTCTCAAAAATGGCATATTCACCAAGCAGGTCGGGATTGGTGGGATTGTTATCATCATGGAGATAATAAGCCATGGTCCCCAGATCATTCGTAACCGCCCATGAGGCAGCATGCAGGGGCGTCCAGCCGTCCACTGTGCCGTCTTCGAAGTCCTCGCAAAAGCCATCGACGGTGGGAATGTCCGGCTCGTGCCAAATACTGAAATTGTTAGCTAATTTGTGGCCAGCAATTGTAAAGTGACCCCCAACAAAAATATTATTACCAATTCGCTCCAATGCATTTACTGATACACCATATCGATCTGGCCTATGTTTTACACCGTTGCCAAGTTTGGCCCAAATTTTACCATCCCATCTGGCGATATGATTGACAATTCTCTGATTCCCTTGAATAATCACACTACCAAACCGGCCTCCATAATATAAAAAGTCTTGATAATCAACTAATGCATTGATTTCTAATTCATAGTAGTTATCATCAAAAATACTATACCCCAAATACTTCCATCCATTGCCATTCCATTTGTTAATATTATGAGCGAAGGTATCTTTTGTATTTCCCTGCTGATCATAGCCTCTCAGCCACTCGTAAAATCCGCCCACATATAAGTTATTGTCAACCACTTTCAAAAGTGAAATAAAACCATCACTTCCCCAATAAGGAGCCCAGCTTTGACCATTCCAATTAGAAAACAAAGGATATTTAATATCATCGAGCCAATCTACGCCGCCGACATAAATTTGTCCCATGAAAAATGCTGCGGCATCTAAAGTTGCCTCACTGCTTTCAAAGCCATTTGCTAAAGTTGACCAGTTTTCGCCATCCCATTTTGCAATCTTGTTTACAATAATTCCGCCGGCAGAAGTAAATTCGCCTGCTGCAAAGACATTTCCAAAATCATCGACTGTAATGGCATAAACTCGGTCATCGACACCGTCACCTAATGGCCACCAGCTAATTCCATCCCAAACAGCAACCCTATTGGCTGCCTTCCCACCGGCCATGGTAAATGCCCCACCTACATAAATTTTATTTTGATAAATTGCGATCGCCCAAACCCCATTGTTTAGTCCACTTCCTAAAGCCGACCAGTTACTGCCATCCCATATGGCGAAATAATTTGCTTGTACAGTACCCGCCAGTGTAAAGTCACCGCCCACATATAACTCATTTCCTTTAACCGCCATTGCCCGAACCGGGCCATTCAATCCCAATCCGTTCGGCCCAAAGCGATCATCCCAATTCTCATCGCCGGGGATGAACTGCCCCGATACGGATTGCACACACAAAAACAGAAACAGAAAAAAGATCAAAAAAGTGCGACAGAGATGGGCTAACCAAACTTTAACTACCGAAGCGCTTGTTGTCATTTTTCTTCCTCCCAAGTCAAATAGTTGTGCGAAGATTTGGAACTGGTATTTAAAGTGTGTTTTCTAAAGATCAGGTGAGGATACTATACAATAGTATAATTAATTTTTCCAAAAACCCAAATCATTTTTTTCTCTTTTGCAGCTCCTTCCGTAAAATCTCATTCACTACTTTCGGATTGGCCTGGCCGCGGGTGGCGCGCATCACCTGTCCGACTAAAAACCCGATGACCTGTTCTTTGCCGCTCAAATATTTTTCCACTTCGGCGGGATGGTCATCCAGCACCGTCCGAACCTGTTTCTCAATTTCGCCGGCGTCCGAAACCTGCGTCAGACCTTTTTCTTTGACAATCTCCTCCGCGCATTTGCCGGAGTTGACCATTTCGCTGAATACCTGCTTGGCGATCTTGCCGCTGATTTCGCCTTTTTTTGTAAGTGCAATCAAGCTGGCCAGAGCCGCTGGTTTGACCGCAAACTGCGAAACCTCTGATTGATTCTCTTTCAAGGCGCGCAGCACCTCGCCCATGACCCAGTTGCTGGCGGTTTTCGGATCGTTAGCATTTTCTGCCACCGCTTCGAAATAATCGGCCAGGTCACGGG
>JBHHXN010000189.1:0-9933 GCA_046757025.1 bacterium | reverse complement strand
ACAACAAAGCAAGTCATTTAAACATTTGCGGCTCCGCCGCGCTAGGAATAAAGCAAATCTCGATTCCGAGAATTTAGACAAACTGCGCCGAGCATTCGACGCCGGCGACCGCTCCGCCTGTGAGCGGCTGCTCAAATTCAATCCCCAGCTCGTGGATGCTGCGTCCAGCGACGGCCAGCCGTATGTGCTTTCGGCACTGCACCGGGAAATCCACGGGTACGAACTCTCGCTTGAGTGAATTGTTTTTCGAGCACGGCTGTCGTGTGGATATTTTCACGGCTGCTGCGGTGGGCGATGTAAAAAAAGTCCAGGCGATGCTCGCAGCGGATGCCGGGCTGCTGGAAGCGCAAGGTGTCTGGGAAATGCGTCCGTTGCACTGGGCAGCTCACTGCGGACACACAGAGCTGGTGAAAGTTTTGCTGGAACACGGTGCCGACGTCAATGCGGCGGCCGATTCCTGGAGCGCCCTGCACCAGGCAGTGGAGCTGGCCTACGAGGACTCTACGCTGGCCTTAATCGAACGCGGCGCGGATTTGCACGCGCGGTTTTGGACGCGGAACACGATCACATGACCTCGCTGGAAATGGCACATGCCTGGGGTCTGGATAAGATGGTTAAATTACGCCAGCCGTTCTACTCTACATTCTGAAAACCGCTTTTATGAATAGCCGCCTGAAGTCGTTGTTTGACATTGTTACTAGAAATCGCTATTTTTATTCGGATTTCAAAATCCTAATTTGCTAGAATGCCGAGAGGCTCTTTTTCAAAATGGAGGACGAGTAATGAAAGTTTTGCGTCGTTTTTTGACGTTAGTCATTTTTATTTTTCAGGCATCCGCATTTGCTTTAATCAATTCTGAGGATCACAAGGTCATCAAACCCATGCCCAATTCGCAATTAGTTCCGGCCCAGAGCTCCGTGAAGGATTACGGTTCCTACCAATTCCGAATACAAAAAGGCAAGAAAGTCGAGAAAGTGGTAAAAAATGGCAAGTACTGGCATCTTCGCTATTTAATAAAGAACGCGAGCGGAAAAATCAATCGCAATGTTTCAAGAGAAGAAATCGTGAAAAATTATAAAGAAGCTGCTTTGGAAAAGGGCGGTCGCCTCCTTTTGGAGGGACCCTACCAACTGACCTTCACGCTTTCGAGAAAGGATGGCGGCACCACCTGGGCTTTTCTGGTGGCAGGCGCCGGCAGTTATAACCTCGATATCATAGACGAAGCTGGATTTGAGAAACAGCTCACTTTTGGCGCCGAAGAAATGAAAAAGGCCCTGGATGAAACCGGCCGCGTCGCCATTTACGGAATCTATTTCGACGTGGACAAAGCCTCGCTTAAATTGGGGGCTGAGAATGCGCTGATTGAAATGGTTAAATTGATGAAGAATAATCCGGAATTGAAAATCGAGATCCAGGGACACACAGACGATACCGGTTTGGCTGCACATAATCTCACGCTGTCGTCTCAGAGAGCAGAAACGGTTAAAACTTTTTTAATGAACTACGGAATCGAATCTTTCCGGATGGTTCCCAAAGGTTTGGGAGAGGACAGACCGGTGGCGTCAAACGATACGGAAGATGGGCGCGCGCAAAACAGACGCGTGGAGTTAGTCAAAATCAATTGAGTTGCTGAGAATTTCATCAAATTACAAATCGAGTCATTTGCTCGCAACGACGTGTTTATCAGTGAATTTAAATCTCGTAATTATTGGAGTGGAATGTGGGTTGTTCTTGTGGAGAAAAATCGCAGCAAACGTGTCACGATTTCTTTGAAGAGACCGTGGCCAAAGAATTTTCGGATTACCGCTTTGGAAGAATCCACCGCTTGACGGTGGACACTTACTCGCTGCAGCATCCGCAACGGTACATGATTTCAGCGAAATCGTTTGCGGCGCATCTCACCGGCATGTGCTGCGCGATGGAATTTGCCGATGATCCGCACTTGCTCAAGTTGCTGCAGCACTGGTTGAGTGGCAAAAAGCAACTGCAGAAACCGCCCCTGCTGGAGAACGTCGGCAGCCTGACTATTTCACACGTTGTGTACGCCGCTACCGGCGCCGAGCACATTCGGCTGGTGCGCGAGTGGGCGGAAAATGTCTGGCAGGCGTACGCGGTTTACCACGATTTAGCGAAAGAATGGATCGCCGCGGCCAGAAATCAACGACAGGCTAAATCTCGTGGAGTGAGGTGAATTTATTTGCCCTTAGGTGTGCTTTCTTCCCGGCCATATCTAAATTTTTAAATTCGTGAAACGAAATGCGTTTGCTGATTTTAAGTGATCTTCACAATGAGTTCGGTGTGTTTCAAATCGAAACCCCGCAATGTCACGCCGTCATTCTATCAGGCGACACCGATGTTGGAATTTCGGGAGCGCTGTGGGCGGTAGAACGTATTAAAAACCTACCGATTATTTACATCGCGGGGAATCATGAATACTATGGTAAAAAACTTACCAAAATCAACCAGCAATTACGCGCACTCTCTGAACAAACCAATCTATTTTTTTTAGAGAAAGATGAGCAGGTTTTGGAGGGTGTCAGATTTCTGGGCTGCACACTCTGGACAGATTTTCGACTTCATGGCGATGCAAATACAAAATATGCCATCTACCAGGCCCAAAATCAGATGACCGATTACAAACGAATTCGGCTTGGTCCGGATGCGGGATATCGCAAACTCAGACCGGCAGATACGATTTTGTATCACCACCAGTCAGTCAAATTTTTAGAGCAAAAGTTGCGACAAAAGATTGTCGGGGCCACGGTGGTCATCACCCATCATGCCCCGAGTTCTAAATCTCTTCCTGCCCAGACTCAGAATGATATTTTAAACCCAAGTTATGCCAGCGATCTCGAATGGCTGGTGGCGAAATATCAACCAGATTTATGGATACATGGGCACATTCACCAGCGATTTAATTACCCGTTCGGAAAAACCAGAGTGATTTGCAATCCTCGTGGTTATTTTCCCGATGAAATAACACCGGGCTTTCAAAGTGATTTTGTAGTAGAAATCGTCTGACGAGTTCTGTCACAGTAAAATAAAGTCAGGAGCATCCGAATTTTTATAAAACATTTTTAATAACGAGATGAAAAAATGAAGGTGAAATGGAGTCTGTCGTGAGCGGTGGTTTTTCAAGTCTGTTTGATCTATAGTGCGGGTTGCGATTCAAAGATCAACGAAAGCGCGCCGCCCGAGACCCTGCTGGTGGACGGTCGCGCTCTGGATGTGAGCTACGGACCGTACGAAAGAAATAAGCTGGATTTCTGGCAGGCGGAAGGAGCTGGAGCCAGACCCGTGGCCGTTTATATTCATGGCGGGGGATTTGTGAGCAGCAGCAAAAACAATCTTAACGAAACCACCCGCGATCAATTGCTCAACCTCAGAATTTCGGTGGCCGCCATCAATTACCGTTACATAAAAACCGATGCCATGCCGGCGCCCATGTTCGATGCCGCGCGTGCTGTCCAGTTTTTACGCAGTAAAGCCGCCGACTGGAATATAGATGCGCAGCGGATCGCGGCCTGGGGCGGGTCTGCTGGCGCCTGCATTGCCCTCTGGCTGGCCTTTCACGACGATTTAGCCGACGCGGCCAGTGCCGATGCTGCCGAACGGGAGTCCACCCGCTTGTACTGCATCGCGCCAAACGCCGGTCAGTCTTCGCTGGATCCGCAATGGATGAAGCGCTGGTTTCCGGGCGGCAATACGCATCTGCATCCAAATTTGCCGCTGGCATTTGGCGTGAATTCCCACGATGAGTTAAGCCAACCAGAGGTGCAGATGCTCATTGAAGAAATGTCGCCTATCAATCACGTATCCAGCGATGATCCGCCAGCCTATATGACCTATTCCCAGGCAAATGACTCACTCGCCGCGGACGCCGCCCCTTCGGCGGGCATCCATCATCCAATTTTTGGCATTAAATTGCAAGAAACCATGCAAGCGTCGGGCGTGGAGTGTATCCTCGTCATACAAAAACAGGCTGTGGGAATTGATCCGTATGGCTCCATGGTGAAGTTTTTACAGACGAAGCTCGCGAAGCCGTAGGTGTTTCCGACAGAAAGGCGATTCTGCTCGGTTCTGTGTAGTTGAAATAAACGAATGGAAAAATCGTGGTTGGGGATGGAGGATGGATTATCGGTATGTAAATTCTTTGTAATGAGGCGACGGCTGTTTCAGGGAGGGCACATTCTTATCTTGTAACTTTTGCGCATATTTAATATATTTAAATTGGTTAATGGCCGGAAACGATTTTCTCCGCTTCGGCGGGATTGGATGCACGATAAGTGCAGATTAAAATAGTCTAAAAGTCAGCAGCAAACGACACAAGCTTCGGTTTAACTAATTTCGTTTGGATCGAGTAGCATGTATCAGATTTTCATCATTTCCGATGGCACTGGCCGAACGGCTCAGCAGACGTTGCGGGCCGCCCTCACACAGTTTAAAGAAACGCAGGTGAAAATCGAGCTGCGTTCCGAGGTCAGAAATAAAGAACAAGTTCTACACATCGTCAAAGAAACCGCCGCCGCACGCGGTTTTATTGTACACACGGTGGTTTCGTTGGAATTGCGCAACGCCATTGTGGATCTGGGACGGCTGCACAACGTGGAGACCATCGATTTGATGGGGCCGTTATTAGCACAGCTTGCGCAACAGTTCGCAGACTCCCCTTCAGAAAAACCCGGACTTTTCCGAGAATTGAACAAGGAATACTTTAAAAGGATAGAAGCCATGGAGTTTGCCATCCGGCATGATGATGGCCAGCATGTGCAGGAGTTGTCGCGAGCGGAAATTGTGCTTGTGGGTGTTTCGCGCACTTTTAAAACGCCGTTGAGCATGTATCTGGCTTTCAGAGGTTGGTTGGTAGGGAACGTCCCCCTGATCCTGGATATGCCGCCGCCGGCCATTCTTTCTGAAATACCCCCACAAAGAGTTTTCGGTTTGACCACCAACGCCTACCGCCTGGCCGATTTGCGGCGCATTCGTTTCGAGCACTTAGGCGGGGCCGTTGGCGAATATGCCAGTATCGAATTCATCCATCGCGAATTGGCTTTCGCCAAAAAAATATTTCACCGTCATCCTAACTGGTCGGTCATTCAGGTGACCAACAAACCCATCGAAGAACTGGCCACCGAAATCATCGCCCAAATTAGAAAAAAGCACCTGGCAACTTAGACGGAAGCATAACCACCGATCAGAATACCCTCTGCCGTCTTCTATCATCCATTTTCCATCATCTATTTTCCATTCTCTGAGCTTAGTATTCCATTTCAAAATTGATTGTCGGATACCTATTTTCATGCTCAGTCCCAATTCAAATTCGGTAAACCATGATCTTCACTCTGAGCGGAGTCGAAAGGTGAAGATCGGTAGCTGCAATTATCTCTTGTGAACCCTACAACCATTTCTGAAATGGAGCCCTTAGCTGGCCATTTCATCAAACCTATTGCGGTCACAGATTTTAGTGGAAGACTAAAGAAGATTCTGACTGTAAGCTACTCTGCAAGTCGAATTTGAGCTCCCAGTTTTGAAAGACGCACCACCAGGTCTTCGTAACCACGATTGATCAGCTCGGCATTATCAATGACACTTTCACCGCGAGCACAGAGTGCGGCAATGACGAGAGCCATGCCGGCGCGGATGTCCGGCGTGCTCAGGTGCTGGCCACGTAACGGCGTCGGCCCGGTGACGATCACCCGATGCGGATCACAAAGGGTGATTTGAGCGCCCATCGCCACCAGCTTGTCCACGAAAAACATGCGCGACTCATACATCCAGTCGTGGCACAAAGTCATGCCTTCGGCTTGCGTCGCCATCACGATCATCGGACTCATCAAATCGGTGGGGAATCCCGGCCACAAACCCACCTGCACTTTTTGTTTTGGCGCTTTCAGGCGGGAGGGATGGACATGCAAAATGTCGTGTTGTTCGAAAACAAAATCGAGCCCCATTTGATTGAAAAAATAACAGGGCATTTGCACATGCTCATTATTGACGCCGTGAATCACCAAATCGCTGTTTGTGCAAGCCGCCATGATCAAAAACGAACCGGCTTCGATATGATCGGGCAGGATTTTGTGATGAAAGCCCTTTAGCGATTTTTCTCCCTGAACTCGTAAAACGTGGGTTCCGATGCCCGCTATTTTCACCGCCATTTTTTGCAGCGCCTGGCAGAAATCGGAAATGTGCGGCTCGCAGGCCGCGTTTTCGATGACGGTCTCCCCGGGCAGAGTGGCCGTCAGCAGTAGGACGTTTTCGGTGGCAGTGACCGACGCTTCTCTCAAAAATATTTTTCTGTTTTGCGGTTTTTCCAGGTGGACGCGGTAGCCGTCTTCGCCGGTATCGATTTGTGCGCCGAGCTCCTGCAAAGCTTCAAAATGACTATCCAACCCTCGGCGGCCAATGACGCAGCCTCCTGGCGGCGCAATGGACACCTCGCTGGTTCGCGATAACACCGCTCCCAGAAATAAAATGGAGGCGCGCAGCTGGCGCACTTCTTCAAAATCGAGCTGGTTGGTGTGAATGGCGCCGGATATTTTCACTACCCCTTTTGCCGGGCGTTCAACCGATTTGCCGATTTTCTGTACTATGGCCAGCATGGCGTCCACATCCTGGATATTTGGTATGTTTTCCAGCACGCATTCTTCATCGGTCAGGAGCGCCGCCGCGATGATCGGCAGCGCTGCATTTTTGTTGCCGGCGATTTGAATGTCCCCCTGTAAAACATGTTTACCTTCAATGATGAAACTGGCCATAACTCAATTCTGAAATTCTCCCACAAATTCAACTTCTAATTTTAAATCCAAATTTAATTTTTGTTTCGCCTGGTTTTTAATCAATTGTGTGAGCGTGTAAAAATCAGCGGCCTTCGCCTTGCCGAGATTTTCGATAAAAGCCGCATGTTGGGTAGATATAACCGCGTCTCCACAGCGCGTGCCTTTTAACTGCAAGATTTTATCGATGACATAGCCGGTGGAGGAGGTGGGTAAATTCAATCGGATTTGTTCCTCTTCTGTCAGGTTACGAAAAATACAGCCGGCCGATTTTTGCGGTTGCATGGATTTGTGTTTGGCCCACTGCCTTGAGAACCGTTCGGCTTCCGACACGTCGCTTTTTTGCAGACGTAAAATTGCCCGTAAAACGATCTCGCGGGTGTCGTGCAAAACACTGTAATCGTAATTAAATTTAAAATACGCGTTGGGCACGACTTTTACCTGCTCTCCACTCAAAAGGGTGGCCTCTGCAACCAGATGGCTGAAAAATCGCTCTCCGCCGTGCAGATTCATGTAAATGGCGCCGCCCACGCTGGCCGGAATGCCTGCAAACCATTCCAGTCCGGTGATGCCTTGTTTGAGTAAATTTTTCATCAAAGCCGTCAGTCTCAAGCCGGAATCCACTTCAACCAAAACCGTGTTCAATTTTATACGCTCTTGTTTGTCGCTTTTTGGTAGCGTGTCTGAACTGGGTAGCGGCTGGTAGCGCACAGGGATGTCCGATTTCGATTGACTTACTTTCGAGCTGGCTAAAATCCGATAATTTTGCGAAAGGTTTCTGATCACCAATCCGTCAAAGCCTTTGTCGGAAAAAATGACGTTGCTGCCGTTGCCTAAAACGAAGAAAGGCACCTGGAAGCGCCGACAGCAGGTAACCGCATGTGGTATTTGCTCAGTTTGATGGGCGTCCACAAACCGCCGGGCTTTTCCTCCCACTTTTGCTGTGGTATGCAACGACATGGGTTCATCGGATTTGACTTCAGAAAATATTTTGTTTAAGGTTTGATCAAATAATCCGTTCATTTTAGTAGGAAACGTCAAATTGCTATGAAAATCAAAAAAAGCACCGCACTCCTAATTGAATAGCATGTACAATCAAACGAGTTTGACTTTGCGCAGGGTAAATAAATTGCCAGGTTGATAACTGCTTTTTCTGGAAAGAGCAAATGAAGTGAGATGTCAAGGCTGCGGTGGAAATTAGTAGAATTAATCGAGCTGCCAGTGAAAGTTGCCAGTTAATCATCTAAATCAATTTCACTTAAATTATCTCGCACCAGGACCAGGATAGCGGACTGCGGCACCACCACATAATTTTTCCCTTCAAATTCTATTTCAATGGCTGAGCTGCTCAAGAACAGCGCGTAGTCTCCCACCTTTGCTTGCAAAGGGATGTATTTTATTTTCTTGTGTGCCGCAGCAGACCAGGGCTCCTCGTTGGCTGCGTTGGGATCGGGCATGGGATAGCCCGGCCCCACTTTCACCACGTAACCGCTGTGGACTTTTTCTTTCTCCTTCACTCCGGGAGGTAAAAACAGACCCTGTTCTGTGCGATGTTGATCTTTTTCCAGCGAGATTAGAATACGATCGCCAACGACAATGAGTTCTTTTTTGCTTCTCATGATTTGCTGCAATCAAAACTTTTTTAACCGGCTAAACGCTCCATCCTGACAGTGCCGGTCACCATTTGCCACGCATCTGGTCGATGGCCTCCAGGATGTGTTCGACGGGCAACGGCTGTTGCGTGCAACGACAGACGTTGCCACTCAAGGCCTCCAAAATCTCTTGTTCGCCGGGCGACAGATTTTCATCCAGCAAGGCTTTGGCTGCCATAACCATGCCGGCGTTACAATAGCCGCATTCCAATTCTCCGTAATCCATAAACGCCTGCACCAACGGCCGAAAAGCCGGATTGTTTTGTACATTTTCAAATGTTTCGATTGATTTGCCATCGGCCTGGGCAGCCAGCATGAGGCAGGAATAAACGGCCTTGCCTTCGATGAGGACGGTGCAGTTGCCGCAATTGCCGGTCTCACAGCCGTATTTTACGCTCCAGCATCCTTGTGCCCTTAGAACCTCTATAAGGGTTCGATTGGGAGGCGTGACGATATTTTTCTTTTTGTTGTTGATGATTAGAGATATTTTCATTTTGCAAGTGTCGTCAACCGTGGAGTTCAACATTTTCCAGGCAATTCAATAAGGCTTTTTTAATCACCAGCCGGCTCACTTCTTTGCGATATTCGGCACTGGCCAACTCGTCTGAAATCGGTTGATAAATATCGTAAACATTACCCGCTGCTAATTCGATGTTGGCATCGGTGAGTGCTTTATCTTCCAGACAGTTTTCAGCAATGTGCAGCCGCTGCGGTACGTTGTTTGTGCCCGTGATGGCGATTTTGGCATTTATGCAGCGGCCTTTCTGAAAGGAGACTCGGGCACAGGCCGCAATCGCTGGCTGTGGCGGTTGGCCTATGGCAAACGCCGCCAATCCCGCAAAAGTCGGATCGCGGTTTATCGGTATCAAGACTTCCATGAGCAACCCACCAGCCAGGTCTTTTTTATTTAAAAAGATGTTCATGGCCAGGGCAAATTCTTCACCGCCGGTGATTCGGACCTGGGCCTGCAGCACTAATAATGCACAGTATAATAAGGAAAGCGAATGGCTTGTTATCAGCTCTCCGCCCAATGTGGAAACGTTTCGAATTGTTTTCGATGGCTGTGTTAACCGGGCCGCTGCTTCGATGATGGCGAGGGGCTGGTGCTTAATTTCGGGACTAGCGATCAATTTTTGCAGCGTAGTGGTGGCTCCGATTCGAATCAAACCTTGTTCATTTTTTATGTAATCAAGATTCAAGGCGGTGATATCAACTAATTCCTGTACGGTATCATTTTGAGAGCGTACCAATTTGGTGCCGCCGGCGATCACCAGTATCGAACCGGAATTTTTTTCCAAAAGGGTTAAGGCTTCGGTTATGGTTTTGGGACGTAGATATTTTTTGAGATTCGTTAACACGATTTTGGATTCACTGCTTCAATTCGTATTTAAACATTTGATTAGATTGGCTGTGAGTTTTTTTCTTACTATTCCATTTCAAAATTGATTGTCATGTACCTATCTTCATGCTGAGTCCCAATTCAAAATCGGAAAACCATGATCTTCACC
>JBHHXN010000188.1:0-9962 GCA_046757025.1 bacterium | reverse complement strand
AGGGCATCATCGTTTCCGATAGCCGGCGGGATGCGTCACTCAATGAAACCGACTGCTTTCAAATCGTGCTGGACACCTATTTCGACAAACAAAACGCCTTTCTATTTGGCACCAATCCGGCTGGCATCGAATACGACGCCCAAATCACCAACGAGGGACAGGAGAACTTCGGAAACCGCCGTCGCCGACGCGGCGGTGCCGTAGGCGGTTTCAACATCAACTGGGACGGCTCCTGGCAGGTGCGCTCGAAGATCACCGACAAAGGCTGGTGTGCGGAATTTGCCATTCCGTTCCGCACTCTGCGATTTGCCAGCGGTAAAAATCAGATCTGGGGCATCAATTTTCAACGAAATATTCGCCGGCGCAACGAAAGCGCCTACTGGGCCAAGCTGCCGCGGCAATTTAATATCCGCAAAATTTCCATGGCCGGTTCACTGGTGGGGTTGGAAAACATCCAGCAAAAGAATCTCAAACTCATCCCCTATTCTTTAGGCAATGTCGATCGCGATTTTGAAAACCAGTTGGATACGCAGTGGGATGGCGATTTTGGTGTGGACGTCAAATATAGCCTAACTCCGAGTATGACGCTGGACGCCACCTTCAATACCGACTTTGCCCAGGTGGAAGTGGATGAGCAGCAAATCAACTTAAATCGTTTCAACCTGTTTTTTCCAGAAAAAAGGCCTTTCTTTCTGGAAAACGCCGGCCTGTTTTCGGTGGGCAGTCCGGGCGAAGTGGAGCTGTTCTTCAGCCGCCGCATCGGCATCTCCGAGGATCGCGACCTGGTGCCCATTCTGGGGGGATTGCGGCTTTCTGGCAAAACCGCCGGCTTTAACGTCGGCCTGCTCAACATGCAAACGAAAACCCTCCATTCCGACACCTTGCAGGCCAACAATTTTACTGTGGCGCGTCTCAACCGTGAGTTCCCGAACCGCTCGGCACTGGGGGTAATTTTTGTGAACCGCCAGGGCACGGGCGACCTGGCGCCAGACCGAGACTACAACCGCGCCTACGCCGTGGATGGACGGCTGGGCATCGGTCAATACGGTCAAATCGCCGGCTACGCCGCCGGCACCTCTTCCGTCGATTCAGTGGGCAAAGGCTATGCGTTTAATTTCGGTGCGAGTTACGATTCCGAAGCCTGGCGTTTGTCCGCGGTGTACACCCAGGTAGCGGATAATTTCAACCCGGAAGTGGGCTTTCTGCGCCGAAGCGGTTTTCGAAAAGCCAACGCCGCAGTTCTGTATCGCTACCGGCCCAAAAATTTCCTCGGTTTGTTAGAATTGCGGCCGCACACTTCTTACGAAGGCTACTGGAATTTCAATGGCTTCCAGGAAACCGGCTTCTGGCACATCGACAATCACTGGGAATGGCGCAGCGGACATCAAATTCACACCGGCGTCAATTTTACTCGCGAAGGCGTAACCGAAGCGTTTGAGATTTTCCCGGAGGTCGAAGTTCGACCTGGCACTTATGACAACGTGGAAGCCATGATCGTGGCCTTCACCAATCGAGGCGCCTGGTGGAGCGCCAGCATACGCAGCAACATCGGCGGCTTTTTTGGCGGCAAGCGGGTAGCGCTTCGGCCTTCACTGAGGTTTCGAATCGGCGACGCCTTCAATACGGAATTCAGTTTGAGTCACAATAACATCGACCTGCCCGAGGGAAGTTTTGACACAAATTTGTTTCAGGCCCGGCTCTCCTATTCATTTACCCCAAGAATTTTCGTGCAAGGTTTATTTCAATATAATGACCGTGACGACCTCACTTCCATGAATCTGCGCTTTGGCTGGCAGCAATCGGCCAACACCGGACTGTTTATCGTGTACAACGACACCCGCGATGTCTTTGAAAGAAAAACGCACGACAAATTTCGCAGCCTCATCGTCAAATACAGTCATCTGTTCGATCTGCTCAATTAAAAAACCGTCTGCCCTTTTATTAGGTCAGCTCCACCTGTCCGTAGAAATCAGGATTCTATGATTCCCACCGGTCAATTTTAAACATGCCGTACCCACCTCCAGCCGTTTCAACTTAAGCACCTCCACATCTGAGAGATTACCGAAAAAACCAGCCACTTTTATAATAAAGCATCTCAATGATTATTTAATCTATTTGAGGACGTCGATTAAATAATTCATCCAAAAGTGAAACCAACTTAACAGCACGGTATTTAATAAATAAAGCCCCCATTCACTCAATCGGCGCTGGAGGAACCAGTGCATGACTTTGAAATCACAATTAAAGATGATCTCGCGCAAGAACAAATTTGGATCAAAGCCGCCCAAAACGATCCGGCGGCTTTTGAACCGCTCTTCAACAAATACCACGACATGATTTTCAACTATGCTTTGCGCCGAACCGGCAACGTACTTTTATCCCAGGATATCGCCGCCACCACTTTTATGAAAGCGCTGGATCAAATCAAGAAATTTCAATGGCAGGGTATCTCGATTTCCTCATGGCTTTATCGCATTGCCATCAACGAAATCCACTTGCATTTTCGCAAGAACCATCGCATGGTGCCTTTGACCTCTGAGATTGCACATAAATTAAAAGATGATCGGCAGACCGATGCCAGAATGCTGGAAATAGAGGAATCCATATTACAAAATGAACAATTTCAGCGAGTTTGTCGGGCAATTGCAAAGTTGAAGCTAAATTATCAAACGATTTTAACCTTGCGCTATTTTGAAGAGAAATCCATCAAAGAAATCGCAGACATTTTGAATCTATCTCAGAACACGGTAAAAACCCAAATTCGAAGAGGACTAATTTATTTAAAAAGAATTCTATGAAAAAGAAATTACACGAAATTGAAAAGGTGTTGCGCAACGGCAAGTTACCGCACAAAGATCTGTCGGGCATCCGTGAAATGAACTGGCAGAAAATTTTACAAGCACAAAGGAAACGACGAAAACCCCAGTTCTTTTTATCGCTGCCGCCCTGGAGCTGGGCATTGGCTTCGATTGTATTAATTTTGCTGTGTGTGGTTTTTATGTTGTTGCTGAAATAACCTCCACAGCGTTACTAAGGAAGGAAAAGGAAAACCTGAAAATACCACAATTAATTCACATTCATTTCATGACTTAAATTGCAAGGAGGTGCGTCATGCAAGAAAGAAAAAGTAATGATGTGAGGGTTCGATACCAGCACAGATTGGAGCTGTGCCTGGTCGTTTCTTTGTTGATTTGCATTTTCACCTTTGGACTGTTTCGAAATTGGTACTTGCACGCAGAGCCGCAAGATTTTACAATGGACGATATTATCTTTGACAATGTCGACATCACCCGCCAGCCCAATACGCCGCCGCCACCGCCGCCCAAGCTGCCGTCCGTACCGGTGCCGGTTCCTAACGAAGTGGGGCCTGTTACCGTTCCCATTCCTTATGAATATATCGATTCAAGCAAAATCCGTAAACCCCCTGTGCCTAAGGAACAACTGTTAGCGGATACCATCTTTGTCGCAGTGGACCAGCGCCCGGTGCCCATCGGCGGGTTCAAGGCCATCATGGATAATCTAAAATATCCGGAATTTGCCCGCAGAGTTGGTTTGTCAGGTAAAGTGGAAATCAAATTTGTGGTGACCAAGCGGGGAAACGTCACCCGCACAAAAATCGTCACATCCTCCGGGCACGCAGCTTTAGATGAAGCCGCGATCTCGGCGCTTAAGAGCGTGAAATGGTATCCGGCCAGGCAGAGAGAGAAACCTGTCAACGTCTGGATGAAATTACCTTTCATATTTGATCTTCGATAAATACCGACGAAACATTAGAGACGCTGCAGATCAATCTGAATTTTGAGACGATTTAAAAGATCGGCCGTCAAGTTGATTTTAGGTTAAGTTTCGGGATTTGAATGTTTTATTCTCCTGGTTCGAGTTTCGACTGGTCAAATAAATACCGCCGGTCACGAAAAGCGCCCCCACTGCCAGCGACAGCGTGATCGCTTCTCCCAGCAAAAGAAACGCCAGCAAAATCGCGCTGACCGGCACCAGGTTGATGAATTGGCTGGCTCGCGCCGGTCCGATAGTGCTCACGCCTTCGTAGTACCAAAAAAATCCCAGTACCGTGCCGAAAATGCCCAGGTAACCAAGACCCAGCCAATCGACAGCGGACAGGTTGCCAGCGGTGTAAAATACGCCTTCTCGTGCAGCCGGCACGAACAGCGTCGCCACGCCAATCGCCGAAGAATAAGCCACAGCTACCAGCGGGGACAGGTTTTTCATCAAAGCTTTGCCGATGAGTGAATAGGCCACCCAGCTAAACACACAGCCCAAAATGAACCATTCGCCGACGCCAAAACTACCGCGGACGAGCTGCTCAATCTGCCCCCGTGAAATGACCTCCACCGCTCCCAGCACCGACAGAACAATGCCCACGCTTTTCAGAAACGTCAATTTTTCCTTGAAAAAATAAGCAGAAAACAGCGTGATAAAAATGGGGTTGATGGCCACAATCAGAGATGCACGGCTGGCTTGAATGAGTTTGAGTCCTTTAAAAAAGAGCACGTTGTAAGTAAAAATGCCGCTCAGGCCGAGTAAAAAAACCGCCACAAACTGACGTTTATTTAAAGCCGGCAAGCGTCCCTCCACTTTCCAGACCACAAGAAACAGCACGCCCACAGCGATGGCAAAACGCCAAAAAGCGGCCGAATAGGCGTCCACATGCTGCGCGACGATGCGCCCGGCAATGAACGTTCCGCCCCAGAAAATCGCGGTCAAGCTCAGCTTGAAATAAATCAGTCTGATCTTACCGGCCACCCCACTTGCTCGATCAGCGGCTATCTGGCTTACTAATTCCCGCTGCAATTAATTTTCCGCTTCTTCAACCAAAATCAATCGGGTGCACTCCTTCAAAACGATCAGCTTGTGTTTATACTTTTGTCCGCCCGGAATGAACAACCCCTGCCCGGATTGATAGTATTTTATGTGACCGCTGAAATTGAGCGCCATTTCGCCTTGCAAAACGTAACCGATGTGCCCCCTCCCACACCAGTCTTTTTCCTCAAACTCTTTACTGAACTCCACCAGCCGCAACTGTTTGCCGGCCTTCTTCACGACTTTGAAACGAACGCCGGCGGCCGGACTTTGCCAGGGGAGTGTGTTAAAATCCACCAGGACGTTTTCCATGCAAGCCTCTCTAAAATGATTTGCGTTGAGTCAATAATTTTTCTTGATTATTCACCTGACTTCAATAGTTATTGTTTTTCACAGAGCCATACCTATTAAGTGTCTGAACAGAAAACACCCATTTGTATCATTCCCGAGAAATCGGGAATCTGTAATCTGCTGTTTTTATTGGATTCCTGCTTTCGCAGGAATGACATGCACTGACTTTTCGTTCAGACTATTTAGTGTCCATCCGTAAAGAGCCATTTTTTTGTCATGCCCGCAATCTTTCAGCGGGAATCCATTGGTCCATTAGGCATGAGATTCCCGACAATTGCATTCGGGAATGACGATTACGGATGGTCACTATTTAATTTCAAATCGCATGATCGGCCGGGTCTCCGATCGCCGCAAAACTTCCTGAAAGCCGGCTTTCACAAAGGCTGCGCGCAAACCCGTGAAGGCAAAGACCGCCGGCATGGTCGGCTTCTTGGGATCCACGGGATAGCCCTCCACCATACGGCCGCCCTGCTTTTTCACATGATCGATGGCCGACTGCAGCAACCGGACGCTCATGCCCTGTCGTCGAAATCCTTTGGCCACAAAAAAACAAACCACCGACCAGACCGGCTGTTCATCAACCGGTTTGAGGATGCGCGAACGCTGCAAAACTAGAAACTCTTCTCGGCGCGCCACCGAGCACCAGCCCACGGCGTGCCCTCCATCATAAACTAAAATCCCAGGGATCTTTCCCGCTATGACCATCTCCTGCATGGCCAGTTTGTTGTTTAGTCCTTTTTGCTGTTCAAATTGGGATCTGGAAATTCTCCACCACATACACCAACAGCCGCCGCAAGCGCCTCGCTCTCCAAATAGCGCTTCGAAATCGGCCCAGCGATCAGGTGTAACCGGATGCCAAACGAGTGCTTTGCTAATCTTTCGATTCATAATTTATGCAACCTTTTTTATACCTAAGTTGAGTGATTGAGCGTTGAATGGTTTACTCAACGGGTCCAGTTGTTCAGAATCAAGTGTGGCCACGCTTCATCGTCTCCAAACTAGGTCAGGAATTGTTCAATTCAGGTCTTAGTTTGTCACTCACATCGCCAGGGTCCCCCTCTACCGTTTTACAACCGTTCAAGAAATCAGATATCGAGACGCCTCCACACTCAATCGAGCCTGGTTTTTAATATAACCGGTTCAGCTAATTTGTCAAGCGAGAAAATATGGCCTTCCTTATCAAAACGACGCCATTGACTGTTGGCGACGTAATAGAACGTCTTCCCAACTATCCCCCCCAGGGTCGGCTCGTCGAAATCAGGATGATTCGCTTCCATGACTTTGGTCCCCACAACGCGATCTAGTGCATCATTCAGATAAATTCTGATTACTCGTTGTGGCGTTACTCCGTTTTGAATGGCGATGAGGCTGCCGTCAAAAAAGTACAAGCCATCAATTCCGAGCTGGGTCACCTTTGGCGGAATTGGCAGTTTTAGCACCTGCTTTGTACTCATATCAATGCGAAAAACTCCCTGGGCATAATCCGCAACAAAAAGCCAGGCGGCATCGGCAGTAAACGCCAGGCCCTGCAACGAGCTAAACCAGCCCGGCGCAACGAATTCCGTGAGTCGATCGTCCTTTTGAGTGATGCGGTAAATGCCATTATAATCGCTGTCCGAAATGTAAACGTTGCCCGTGGCGTCTAAAGTCAGATCGCCAAACAGGTGGGCCGCGGTCGTATCCGCAACCGCATATTTTTTGAGCAATTTCTTTGCATCCAGATCGTATTTAAACACTGCGGCTCGGCCTTTTTCTCCCGCTTGAAAATGCTGCATTTCTCGCACCGCAGCGGTGCAAACCCACAAAACGCGGCGAACCGCATCCACTCGCAGGCCAAACACACTCCAGACTCCATCCTGCTCCGCCGTGATAAAATCCGAGGTCACGCCATCTGCTGTAATCTGTACAATTTTCCGTTTGTGGATGCTGCTCACATAAAAAGTGTTTTGTCTTTCATCAAACGCCACGCTTTCGGTGATCAGGTCTTTTTCCGACAGCTTGAATGCCCGGGTGCTGTTTCCCACCGGCGCCATGTTTTTCTCAAATCTGGCGACCACCGACTTAAATGCATCGCGGTCTTTGAGTAGGCTGAAATCGTCATCCTTTGTAAGGAGCAAATAGATGCCCATGTCCGCCACCCGATTCAGCCAGTGAAACGCCTGACGTTCGTTACCCAGCAGTGCATGCATGCTGGCGAGGTTGTACATGATTCCAGGATGCGTCGGTCGCAATTTGTGGGCTCGCTGGAATTTTTCGAGACAAATTTCATATTGCTTTTCGCCATACGCCTGATAAGCCTGCTTGTACAGCACCCGTGCTTTTTTTACGTTTTCGACTTGCGCCACGGCTCGCACGGGCGCCATCCAGTCCATGGCGCCCGCCATCACCATGAGTACAAAGCCATATTGAATTCTTTTCATATTGAGGTTTCCTTTAAGGGTTTTCAATTCTGTTTTAATTCATTTTGTACCACCAGCCCTTGCGATTCGGTGGCAAGATAAAGGCGATTTACCTGCACATTTGAATAGGTATCGTTCTCTCCGGATGGCCAATTAATTTTTACTGTGTCGATGCTCTGCGCCCGATTCAGGCCAAAGTGCGCCCGCACATCGTTCTGACCTAAAAAGGCGCTCTGGCTGCCGACTTCCCGATATTGCGTGATGGTTTTGCCGTTTAATTTGGTTGTGACCCAGATTTTCGTCCCCAGCGCGGAATTGTTGGATTTCACGCCCACACATTGGATGAGCACCCAGTTGTGTCCGTTGTTGAGATCGTTGCGGTAGAGAAAATTGACGTCCCCACCGCGCACGTAACGGGTTTTGTTGGAGACGAACAAATCCAGATCGCCGTCGTTGTCGTAATCGCCGGCGCACACGCCCCAGGTGTTTTTTTTCTGCTCCACATAATGGCCTTTTTTCACGCGCGTGAAAGTGCCGTCGCCGTTATTGCGGTAAAAGCGGTTGCGCTGATTGCTACCGTTGCCCACGTACACGTCCAGGTCGGCGTCGTTGTCGAAATCACCCCAAACGTTGGCCAGGGAGATGTCTTTGTCGGTGACGATGGCACCTTCTCTGACCCGCTGGTAGCGCACACTATCCGCTCCGCCCAGGTTGCGGTAAAGGTTATTTGGTAAACCGCCGATGGTGCCGCCCCAATTGGTGACGAACGCATCGAGGTCGCCGTCGTTGTCATAATCCACCCAGTTCCACACCTGGCCGTCCAGCGAATCCCGGGTAAAGGCGGTGTTTTTGATGCGCTGAAACGCCGCTTTGCCGTTTTCCTTGAGCAGGTTTTTGTAGTGGTAATCCGGCGCGGTGGTGCCGTTGGCCGGCCCGCTGCCGATGAACAAATCCAGGTCGCCGTCCAGGTCGTAGTCAGACCAGGTGGCGTTGGTAAACGGCGCCGCGGCCTGCGTGATGGGCGTGTTTTGTACCTCGCTAAAATAGCCACCGCCTTCGTTGTGAAACAAAAAATTGCTGGTGATGGGCATGCCGACGAAACGCGCCGGGTGGGTGACGACGAGGTCCACCAGCCCATCGAGGTCGTAGTCGCCCCAGGCCGCATTGAAACCGCGCACGCTTCCGCCGTGGCCGGTGTAAAACGCTTCGTTACGTTGAAACCGACCGCCGCCGGCATTTTTGTAGAGGATGGAGCCCAGACCAGTGAAGGCGTTCACCACGAACAGGTCGGGGAGGCCGTCGTTGTCGTAATCCGCCCAGGCATGGCCAAAAGCCGCCGTCTGCAGATTGGGCACTTCACCGACAATCAGACGCGTGAACCGATCATGGCCGTCGTTGCGGTACAGCGTGTTGCCGCCAAACGGCAGGTTGGCGTTGGAGAGAAACAGATCCACATCACCGTCGCCGTCAAAATCCACCCAGCTCGCGCCGTTGGTGTTGGTGGTGTCCGCAGCGATCTCGCCGCTGGTGATGAGATGGAAATTCTGTGCCGGCAGCTCAGCACAAAAAATCAGTGCCAGCGCCAGAAACCCACTTGCGAAAAGCCTGACGGGTTTGGTGAAAGGAAGCCATCTATTTGATTTGTGAAATTTTATGGAATTCTGCAAAATATCCTCCCTTCTGAAATTATTTCCATGAATTTTATATTCCAAAAAGCCTGCCCTCGCCCCCCCTCGAGGGGGGAATAACGGGGGTGTTCTGCACAACAATTCATCAATAGAATTGAACCCAGTTAATTTAGCCTGCATTATTCATGAACTTTCGCCACAAAGGCACTAAGTCACTAAGAATAAAAAACCTACAACAAGCATGAAACTAAAACTGAGTTTTCTGAGGTAATCTAATGAATTCTCTTTTACTCAATATTTACAAAACTTTGTGTCTTTGTGACTTCGTGGCTATGAATTATTCAGGTTAGAATAAATACCATAAAATAGCGACGAGCAAAGGCATTCCTGATTATATACCAGAAAACGGCATTCTTCTTCCCAAAAATTTCTGTTTGGATGTCATTGCGAACAATACTACTGAGAGTGAGAGGGAAGTCATCTCCTGCGAAAAGGTTGAGTGGATGGCTTCATCTCCCTCAAAAAACACTGGACTGGCAATTATTCTAAATGCTTTAACAGAACGAAGTCGAAACATGAACTTCAGCCATTACAAACAATTACCTGTAAAATATAAAACCTCACTAAAGGGGGGGGTCAATCAATCTCGTTCCCAAATTTTATTTGGGAATCATTGGGCGCCCCATAAAGACTGAGGTTTTACACCAATCTCATTTTTTTATTGATTTTCCAGAATGGATTGTGTATAATAACTTATCCAACTGGT
>JBHHXN010000187.1:0-9987 GCA_046757025.1 bacterium | reverse complement strand
ATAAGTGAACATTATTCCGTCAAATCCGTGTTCATCGGTGTTAATCCGTGGCTGAACTTTACCACGACGCTTGTCGGGGCCATCTTTTAGCCACAACGTCTGCGAAAAGACGTAGTACCTGATGCGTTATATTCTATCACTCTTTGGCAAGATATTTTTGGTCATCGCTACCAATAACGTTCTTAAGTCAGTTACAGCGATAATATTTTTTCTAAACTTTTTCCGATTCTTTTTGTTTCCGGCCTGTTCGGCTTAGACCATTAAAAGTTAATTTCTTGCACATCGGCCAAAATAAATAAAGGACACAGAAACAGAAATCTCACTGAAGTTAGATTTTCTATGAATTACTTTTCTGTGTCAGTTCCGATTCAGAGTCTTAAAATTTTACTTTTTGGTTCCGTCTGGTTCGGCTTAGGTATGTTCAAATTTTCCTTGCCCGACTTTACACTCGCCCCCAAGTTCAATTCTCAATGACTTCTTTCTCCAGTTGAATCACGGTAAAACGGATATTTTTGATTTCGTTGGTGCTCGTTCCAATATCGCTGCCATCTAAATGAAATCGGATGTGGCCGGAATTGCCAAATTGAATATCCAACTTTTGCTCCGCGACGCAGAGCAGCTTCTGTTCTGGAGACAGCAAATATTTCGTGACTTTGTTTTCTTCGTCGGTGAATTGAATCCAGACGCTGTTAGCGGTCTTAATTTCTAATTCGATGGGTGCAGCAGAGACAGTCGCAAGCGAATCCGCAGGCGTCAGCGATTTTGAAATCAATAAATTTTGTAAGCGGGGTGAGAGCTGCAATTCCTGGCTTGCGGTTCCATGAATTTGAGTTCGATACTGCACATATACCAAGATCAGGCTGACTATCAGCACAATGAAGCCAACGCCCAGCGCCCAATCCATAAACTGATTGTTGATTTTCGGCGGTTTGGCCTCCACAACCCTGGCCTGCAATTCATCCTGCTGATGCTTTTTTTCGGTTTGAATTTCCGCGTATTCATTCAAGATTTCATCGGCATCCAGGCCAAGCGCCGTGGCGTACGATTTCAAATAGGATTTAACATAGGTTTCCGGTAAAAAAGTAAAATCGTTGCTTTCCAGATACTCCAGATGTTCAACCGTGATGCGGGTTTGTTCATGAATCTGCTCATGACTTTTATTTAAAGAAATGCGCTTTTGCTTTAGTTTTTCTCCTAAATTCTCCATTTAAATCACCCTATTCTTCTCAAGCGATGAATAATTGAGGTTAATAGATTTTGTTCAAAAAAGCACTCAGGGACAGGTAGAACTTAGTCAGCGGAAACCCTACGACATTGTAAAAACAACCGTCGATTTTTTCCACAAAAATCGCGCTTTTATCCTGAATCCCATACGCGCCCGCTTTGTCCAGGGGATTATCGGTTTTTATGTAATGCTCGATTTCATGTTGGTGGATTTTGCGGAAGGTCACACGCGTCCGTTGAAAATCGCTGTGCATCATTTCAGACGGCTTATCGACCAGGGCGAAACCGGTGTACACCGTGTGCGTGCGTCCGCTTAGCTGCAGCAGCATTTTAAGTGCTTCATCGGCATGGGCCGGTTTGCCTAAAATGTCATTTTCAAGCACCACAACAGTGTCCGCACCAACAATTAATCCCTCTTTGATATTTTCGGCAACTTTTACGGCTTTCTTTTGTGCCAACTCCATTACCTGAACCTCGGGAATCGTATAGGTCTCATCGCTTTCGTCATAATGGCTGTCTATTACCTCAAAAGGTAAACCTATCAATTTCAAAAGTTGAGCTCTGCGCGGCGACTTGGAAGCTAAATACAGTTTTTTGCTATTTAAATCAAGCATGATTTATTCAATTTCCTTTGCTGTCCACGATCAGGGTAACGGGACCGTCGTTGAGAATCTCAACCTGCATGACCGCGCCAAATTCGCCTTCTTCCACGCTCAAACCCAACGCTTTTAACGAATGAATAAATTGTCGATATAATGGCTCTGAAATTTCCGGCGGGGCAGACTCCACAAAGCTGGGACGTCTTCCTTTGCGGGTATCCGCATAAAGTGTAAATTGGGAAACCACCAGAACTTCCCCACGCACTGCCAGGCAGGAAAGATTGAATTTCCCATCTTCATCGCTGAATATTCTCAGGTTGGCGCATTTTTCCGCTAAATATCGGGCGTCTTCCACAGAATCCCCATGCCGCACGCCCAAAAGGATAACCAAACCCCGATCAATTTGACTGATGAGTTTATCCTTTACCTGTACCGAGCCTTTGACAACCCGTTGAACAACCGCTCTCAAATTTCTAATTGTCCTGCTTTTTTCATTTCAAGAATGGTAAATCAACTGGAAAGGATTAAGGATATGTGTGCCAAATCGAAATTTTTCGTGGGACTACTTGAATTTTAGAATCGAAATGATTTGCTTCAAAAACGATTGCCGACATAAATAGCTAACATGCCCATTAGCATGTCAGCTTTTAATATTGCTGAAACGGTTCGCATGGTACCAGTGACCGGTTTCATCCAAATCAGGATGAGGACGAAAACGATCACTAAATCCACGCCAAACACCACAATCCAAAAATATCCTTTCCCGAAGATACCCCAAAAATATGGTAAAAAAGTAAAAACAATCAAAATGCAATAAATCAATGTCGCGATGGCCAGGGCAGCTCTGTCGCCCCATCGAATCGGTAGCGTTTGAGCTGAAATGGTTTCATCGGCGCTTTTGTCTTCGACATCCTTAATAATCTCGCGGCCTAAATGAAACAGAAAAGCGAATACCGCTGGAATCAGCGCGGCCTGCCACCGCCCAACCGCTAAGCCGCCGTACACAAACGCCAACCCAGATAAAATACTCACCGCGATATTTCCAAAAAGCACGGTGCGTTTTAACCTGGCGTTGTAAAAAGTCAGCCCCGCCACGATGAACAGGGCCAAAAACAACGCACGGTAGTGAACAAATATACTAAGAAAAATACCCAAAACAAACAAAATAATTGAAAAAAACAGCGCCGCGCTGGAATTCAGGCGATTCGCGGCCAGCGGCCGGAACGGTTTATTCACCCGGTCGATATCCACATCGTAGTAATCGTTCAGTGCGTTGCCCGCGGCCATGATAAAAGCTCCCGACAGGCAGGCGAAAATCACTTTCGAAATCGGCTGCACCGACCCCGTCAGCCAGGCACCCAGAAAAATCGCAGCCACGCCCAGAAACAGGTTGGCTGGTCGAGTCAGAATGAAATAGTCTGCTATCTTAGAATTCATTGGTCAATCGAATGTGAATCTTGCCGTTGGAAAGGCCGTCGCCCTGTCCCAGACCGTAATCAATGCCAAAGTACCCGAGCCGGGTGTCCAGCCGCAGTCCCAGACCGTAACCAATTTTGGCTTCTTCTATTTTAAGCAGCTGGTTGTTGACGATCTCTTCGCGAAAATAGTACCCCAGATCAAAAAACACGAAAAACCGCGACCGGCGATTCAGCAGATAGCGGTACTCGACATTGGTCCAGGCTATGCGGGAGCCGCGAAACTGCTCTTCGCGATAACCACGAAGATCGCGGCTGCCGCCAAAGCGGTATTGGTCAGCGATGGCAATCTCTTCTTCGTTGCTTTTTATCTGACGACCGTGCAGGCCCAGAGCAAACACCTGCCAGCGAAAAATCGGCAGGTAAAACTCAAAATCCACGGTCAGCATTTTTTGGCTGAACGAATGGGTCTCATCCGATTCATCGATCTCGGTTGTATCTGTCAGTCGCCGGCCCACTTTCTTCCGCCCCCACTCAAAAGAGGACTGGTATTTCAACCCGCTTTTGGGGTTCAGCCAGTGGTCCACGGTATTGAACGACAGCCCCAAAGTCAAATTTACAGAATTGCTGGGAGAAATGCCAAACAGAATTTGTCCGCTCGAGTCCGGCGACACGTCTTTTTTCCACAGCTCCGAATAGAAAGCCAAACGATGGCTGAGCCGAAGGGTGCCCCGGAAACCCAAAATCCGCTGCACGTAGCTGGTGTCCTGAATCAACTGCTCGAAGCCGACGCTGACATTGAGCGGCAAACCCGCCACCCACGGTTCCAGATATTGCAAACGAAACTCCTGGGTTTTTTCGGTTTTGCGCTGCCATTTTATGGCAAATTCGCGGCCGGTGCCAAAGAGATTTCGGAAAGAGACATCGATGAGTCCTGTGAGGAACCCTTTGTTGTTGGCCGTGGCCGGATTATATCCAATCACACCGTCAAATCGATTGTGGTGGCCCTCTTTCAACTCGATGATCAATTTGCCCATTCCTTGTTGTGGCTTCCAGCGCAGCTTGGGCGGATTCACCCATTGAAAATAGCCCAGATTCAGCAATCGTGAAGGCACGTCATCGATTTTTTGCTGCCGGTAGATCTCCCCTACCTTGAGACCCAATTCACGTCGAATCACATACGGCTTCGTTTGCTCATTCCCTAAAATTTCGATCTCATCCAATCGAACCAGCTCACCCGACACGACTTGTATTTTTAAGGTGAGCTTTATTTCTGCCGGCGGCTCTCCTTTTTTAAAAAGCAGCTCATCGACCTGCACCCGACAATAAGGGTATCCGGCATTTTCATATTTCTCGATGAGATGTTCCACATCCTCCTGCAAATCCTGGACACGAAAGACTTTGCCGGTTTTGGTTTGGAAATCTCGACTCAGCTCCGCGAATTCTCCGGTGAAGCCCACAATGGAGATGGAGTCCACCACCACTCGTGCGCCTTCGTATAAATACAAATCCACCGCCACTTGTGACGAATCCGGTGCATATTGAAATGAAATGGAGTCAAATTTGGCAAAATAGTGTCCCTCCTGCTGGAATTTTTCAAGCACCCTGGTGCAGCGCTGGTAAATCTCCAGTTCGGTGATAAATTGATTCCTTTCTAAATTGAGCCATTTCTGAATTTCACTATCGCCAAATTTCTTATTACCGTGCAAGCGCAGCCGGTGCATTTTCACTCGCACGGTGGGCGGCGTTTGTGCAAGCAATCCGAACGTGAAACACCAAATCATCACCAGGATGAGCAGAGCAAGAGTTTTATTTTTTTTTAACTTCTTCATGACGGTTGGTCTTTTTCCTAAAAGAAAGCACGCATTTCTACTTTGGCAAAATGCTGAACTTTCGGCCGATCGGGTTCATCCCGTCCAAAATAACTCAACGACGCCTGAATGTTCTGCCCCACGCGCAAATCGAACCCCAGATTCCAGCGAAAGGAAATGCCCGCCCGACGGCCATCTGTCAGCTCAAAGGGAATGAGGCGATCTTTCGGCGCAACCGAGACTTTCGTCCAGGTGAGCTCACCCCGAAATCGACCTTTTCGATTTAAAGAGTACGTGCTCCTGGGTGCGAAGGAAATGAGGCTGGCTTCGGTGTTGGGATTTTTGAAAATATCGCGATTGAAACTGAACTGACTTTTGAGACCGATCTCCCAGCGCGACTGCGGCCGGTACACCAGATCCAGGTTCATTTCATTTGCGCGAATTTTGCGGCTTTCGCGGTTCAGGGACTTAAAAATCCGATCTTCCCTGGTATGGATGAATTCTAATTTCGTTGAAATCTGTTTGGTGAGCTGATGAAAAATTCGGAACTGTTGTTCCCGCAGCTTACGGTCCTGCCCGCCATCCACAAACTGGTTGTTTTTATCCTGACGATTTCGAAAACGATAGCGCACTGAAAACTTTCGGCTGTTCTCCCACAGGTGCACATCCTGTCGAATTTCCGTGCTGCCAAAAATGGTGGTGGAATCCTGCTGAAAATGACTCAACTTCAAAAGGTAAATGTTGGCCACATCTTTTTCCCGGGTGCGTTCGTCGATGCGTAAAAATGACTCCGTGGAAAGCGGCGTGATGAGCTTCTTTAAAAATCCCGTGTTGTTTTTTTTATCGCTTGCACGAAAAAACTTTACCGGCTGTAATTTCAAATCGGTTCGCAGGCGTAGCTCCACCACGGGAATGAAATCTTTTGTGGCCACGATTTGCCGAATGTGATCGCCAAACGGGTCGGGCTCAAATTCCCCCAATTCCTCATTGCGCCGAAAATTGCCTTCTCCGTCGCCTACTTTGATGAACAGCTCTTCCTGTCTTGCCACCTGAGTATTCGAGATCTGGTAATAAACCTGGCTTCGAATCCCGCGCTGGCGTGGCGCAAAGCCGATGCGAAAATCCGCCAAATCGGTGCGCGTGTCCTGCATGTCCGCCGCAGCGAAATCGCGATTTCGGTGCGTGTACGAGGCCGAAATCGACAGAGCCCGCCAATTTTTGAGCTGCCAGCCATACGACTGAGTTTTGGCAATGGAAGCGGGCACAAAGCGTCCGGCTGCGCGATCTTTGTCGTTTCGATAGTTGAAGCGCACCGAAGCGGACAGCTTCTTCCAGGGGATCAACTGCAAGCCGCCGGTGTAGGAATCAAAACGAAAACCCACCTGACCGGTGTCGTTTTGCGTGTCTTTTTTGATCTCTCCTTCATAATCAAAAAGCGGCAGCAAATATTTGAGCGGATATTCGGCATGGCCGCGTTGCCGCAGCCAGCGGTTTTCCTGGCTCTGAGTGCGGTCAGTGCGCGCGATGTTTTCCACGAAATATTCAATTTGCGGCCAGTTTTTTCTTTTCAACGCGGCCTGAAACTCCCAGCGATTGGACTTAAAAGCCTTTGATTTGGACAATCGGCCCAGACCGCCCTGGAAAGTCAAATCCGTTACCGGTGAATACGACACAAACCACTCGTCGATGGTTTCTTCGGAAGGTGCGGTGCTGTTAAGATCCCAGCGGCGGTTGAATTCCACGCGCGTGGTACGATCGATTTCCTGGAAGTCAGCGGTTTTGCGACGAATCCGACTGCGGATGGCTAATTGGCCTAATTTTCTCCCCAGCAACGCGAACCGCTGCGGCTGAAAATTCAAATTGATCACAAAAGCCAGCCCCTGATTATCGGCATCGTCCTTCTTTGAAAAGAGGTTGCGATCGAATTGGCTGAAGGCCAGCTCGCCGTTCACACTGAGGGCGGAATGGGGTGACAGCGTCAGATTAAACCCCACCAGGTCGTGCCGTCGCGCTTGCGGCAAAATAATAAAAGGTCGATAGCTGCCCTGATTTTCACCCACATATTCAAAGCGACCCAGCCCAATGTTACGATAATCCCCTTTGTTATTTCCAAAAAATGAAAACTGCACACGATAGTCGCCGGCTTTGGAGCCCACAAAAACAAACACGCCGGTGGAATCACGAATGTAACTGCCGCTGTCGGCGCCCACAAAAGTCCAGCCCGGCGCCACCGCCGTGCTGTCGCCGGCTTCCTCTAATGATTGAACGAAATCGTCGTTCAGCTCAACTCCGCCCAGCAAGTTATTCTTATCGTCACTTTCACGAATGAGCGTGGTTTGCAAATTCACTTTGTCATTCAAAAAACGCGTTTCACCGCGCAAGCCCCAGAGATTGCGCTGAAAGCTTTCGTCCGAAAATTGGAAATCCACCGTAATTCTCGAATCCGCTGTGATCAATCGGTTGCGGGTAAACGTAATTTGACCGTTACCGTACTCAATGACGTAATCGTGGTTTTCGCCTCGGGTCATAAGCTCGCCATCGATCCAGACTCTTTCCGTGCCCGCCAGAACGAGGATGTTGATCTGACCTTTATCGCCGGTCAACTGGTAGGGTCCCTGGTTGCCCTCCTGCCCCAGAAATTCATTGGTAGTAAACCGCCCTTTCGAAACCGCACCCGAAAGGGTCACCGTGGTATTTTGGAATTCCACGGTTCCCATAATCCCCTGCAGTTTGCGGCTGTACTGCGTAAATTCCGTGCCCAGAAAGTGCAGATTGTAATCCCCCAGGGTGGCCTGCAGATTCGGACCTTTGATGCGCACAAACACTTTGTCGATTTCTTGCAGGGTCTGGGTATTTCCTTCTGGTTGCAGCGGGGTATTCTGATCGGTCAGCGAAGCCACTACCTCCACATTTTTGGCGAGGCGGCCGGCGATTTGCATGCGCAAGCCGGAGTCCACTTGCAGCCCCTGATCGGTGCCGACGGTTATGCCACGGGTGATGCTGCCGTTTTTGCGCAAATTTGCCGTAAAATTGCCCTGACTGACCGGCTTCAATACCGCCGGTTTATTCCCAGAATTGCCACCGCGGTTATTTTTATTTTGCTTCTCCTCTTCTGCAAGCACTTTTTCGCGATGAAAATATTTGGTTCTCAACTTCACGGGAAATTTTTGATATTTAACGATTAATTTGATTTTTGCAGGGGGGCGGGATTTAAGCGTCAAAATTCCGGCCACATAATCAATGCTGTAATCTACCCCCTTTTGCAACCTGAGCGAATCGGCCCACACTTCTTCGGAATCCACAATCAGCAAGCTGTCGTCAAGAGAGTACACTACCCGCAAACTATCGGTGAACAATTCGGTTTGTTTATTAAACAGAGAGATCCCGCCTGTCGGCGAGTTACTCGCTTGGGAATAGGAGAATCGAAAGGAAAAATGTATCAGCAGAAAGCCAGCGATCAGCTTGAAAATGGTCGCATTTATGTAAGAAGTCCTGGTCACGTTACAAAGCTTATGTTTAAAAATTAATAGCAGAAGCTACGTTTGTTTGTTCAGGAAACGGTGAGTAAGGCGAGTCGATTATCCTGAGGGAACCTGATCCGAGGTTTGATTATCGATCGCACACTCGTATTCTTTTACTTTAATAGGACTTTAGAAAAACTTTGTGCTTTTTTCTCACCGATTCAAAAATAAATCTGTAACTTCGTAACAATTTAATTTGTGACCAATCTCCTCTAATTATTGTCGTTTTGCCTTTTTTGCAGAGTCAGCAATTCAAATACCTGGATACGATTGTTGCCGGCATCTAAAACATAAATATTTTTATTGAAAATTGCAACATCCACCGGATTGATGAAGGCACCGATTTTTTTCCCGCGTTCTCCCCACTGATATACAACTTGCGGTGTTTCATCGAATACCACGATTCGATGATGACCGGAATCAGCCACAAACAGCAGCCCGTCATCCGACCAGGTCAAACCGCCGGGATGCGCCAACAAGTCTTTGCCAAACCGGGAAATGTAGTTGCCGTAATAATCAAAGATCACGATTTCATCACGGCCGCGATCCGACACGTACACCAGATCCTTCTGGCTGATTTCTATTTTGAACGGCAGTTCCAACTGACCTTCTCCCCAATTAAAATCCCCGAAAGTGATATTGGGCTCGCCGTTTAAATTCAATTTCAAAATGCGATCGTTCTCGTTGTCACTGATAAACAGCTCGCCGTGTCTGGAAATATCCACGCTGCTGGGAAAGCCAAATTGCAAAGCATTGGCAGTCGTTTCATCAGCCTGGAAAGAAGAAATATAATTCAAATTGATATCGTACCGACAAATGCGCTCATTATGGTAATCCGCGATAAAAATGTCGAGACCGGTTTTCACGGTTAAATCTAATGGTCTATCAAACTCTTCGTTTTCCCATCCGAACCCCCCTACTGCATAAATGTAATCTCCATTGGCTTGAAATTTAATGATGCGATTGTTGCCGGTATCCACTACAAAAAGGTGCCCCTCCGCATCGATAGCCAGGGCTTGCGGTTCGACCAAAGGCAGCTCATTCACGGGTTCCTGGGGAAAGGTAAAAAGGTGCTTTACCACAAAATCGGATGCAACGGATTTTTCTACCTGCAGCGACATTAGTTGAGACGTTACAACAACCATGAGTAAAAAATATGGATTTGGTTTCTTCAGCATTTCCGTACCCCGAGAGAACGGGCTTATCTTATGTCATACTTTGTCGCTGAGTTTATCCCTTTGCGAAGCTCAGGGTTGGCTCTGAGCCTGTCGAAGAACTCCTCAGAATGACAATAAACTTAGTTTCTTTCAAACACTAACTGAAACGTATTTTTCATGGTGAGTCCCGAAAAAAAAATGGGAAACCATGAAAACTCTTATATACTCAAGTTTCGCAGTTGTGTAATCAATGGTTTTTA
>JBHHXN010000186.1:0-10159 GCA_046757025.1 bacterium | reverse complement strand
CCGGTTAAGAAAAATGCACTACAAAACAATTGATTAAACAACTGCGAAACTTGAGTTAATAATATGAATGACCCGTTGAAAAAATAGCCTTGGACTCCGTTCAGGCTGAAGCGGATTTTTTCATGGTGAGTCCCGAAGTAAATTCGGGAAACCATAAAAACTCTTAAATAATCATTCAAAACAGATTTTCAACTGGTCATTCATACGAATACATGACCGAGAAGGAGTAATGATGAGCCAAACCCATAAATTGAAGTGTCCTCAATGTGAAAAACCAATCGATAAAAAGTTTAAATTTTGTCCGCAATGCGGAATTTTGTTGAGCGAAAAGGTGCTGGATCTGCAGCTCCGTCATGTAAAGCAATTACAATGCAGCGGCAAAACCTGGCAGGCCATGGAAAAGTTGAAAGAGTTGGTGCTGCTGCATCCTCAAAACGCTATGGTTCATAAATTGTTGGGCAATGCTTATTTTCACATGGGGCTGTTGGATTGGGCCATCGACTCATACCGCCAGGCGATTGCCATCAGCAAAAACTATCTCGACGCTCGGTATGATCTGGGCGTGGCATTGTATCATCGGGCGCGAATTACCGAGGCAATTTCCGAATTTCAGGATGTGTTGAAAATCGATCCAGAGTACCATTCAGCCCATTATCGAATCGGGCTGTGTTATCACCATGCTGGACAGCTCAATGCTGCCATTCACCACTTACTGGAGTCCACCGTGGTCACACCGGATTATGTCATGGCGTTTTATCATCTGGGGGTGATTTATTATAAACAAAGAGAAATGGAAAAAGCCAGACAAGCTTTCGAGCGAGTGCTGGAAGAAGATCCACAGGATATTGCTAGCGCAAAATATTTAGAAATTATCGCCAAACAACCCGTCGAACCAGCTTGAAAATTATTGAATTATTTGTAAAGTTAATGTTGAATCGTTTCAAACAAAATAATCACAGTTATTTAGTGATTGACCGAAAACTCGATTCTTTATGTCATTCCAGCGATCTTTTGTGCTGGAATCTCCTCATTTCAGGCAAGAGATTCCGGCTAAAAACTTGCAGGAATGACATGAAAAAGCTGTTTTCGGTCAATCACTATTTACTTGCCATTGAAAAGTGTGATGAAAATTCAGACCTTATGTGTTGTGCTGGTGTTTATGTTCACGTTCGAGGTGCGATGGAGTGTGGGTCAGGAAGACTGTTTGGAGTGTCATGGTGATGTTGAATTAACGACTGAAAACGATTCTGGAGATGAAATTTCCCTTTATGTCGACGCAGAGAAATTTACCAACAGTATTCACGGAGAATTTGATTGTACGGATTGCCACGCAGACGTCGGGGAAATCCCTCATGAAGAAAAGTTAACCAAAGTTGACTGCAGCGTCTGTCATGAAGATGTAGTGAGAGACTATCAGGAGAGCATCCACGCAAAAGCCCACCAGGAAGGCGCGGTGGAAGCGGCTTCGTGTGTGGACTGCCACGGCAAACACGCTATCCGGCCTTCCTCCGATCTGGAATCGAATTCGAACCCGCTGAAGATCGCCTATATGTGCGCCACTTGCCATGCCGATCCCAAAATCGTAAAAAAATATCATATCCCCATCGCCGATCCCCTTGCTGCGTATAAAAACAGCGTACACGGGATCGCGGTTTTGTCCGAAAAAAACTTCGATGCGGCAACTTGTGTCAGTTGTCACGGCAGCCACAACATTCGCAGTTTAGATGATACACAGTCTCCCATTCACTGGAGCCACGTCCCGGAAACGTGTGGCCAGTGTCACAGCGAAATTCATAAACAGTACTCGAAAAGCATCCATTGGACCATGGCCAAAAAAGGCGTGCGCAATTCGCCGGTTTGCATCGATTGCCACGGCGAGCACGTGGTGAAAGCACACGATGATCCGGCCTCGCCGGTGCATCCCTTGCGGGTGTCTGCAGAAACTTGTGAAAGGTGCCACGCTTCGGAATTGCTCACGCAGCGCTACGGTCTGCCCGAAGCAAGAGCCGCCACGTACGAAGATAGCTACCACGGTCTGGCGGTGAAAGGAGGTTCGCTTTCCGCAGCCAATTGTGCCAGTTGTCACGGCATCCACAAAATTTTGCCCTCTTCCAATCCGGCGTCTTTGATTCATCCCGCAAATTTAGCCAAAACCTGCGGCAGTTGTCATTTAGACGCCACAGAAAACTTTGCCAAAGGTTCGGTGCATTTGACAACCAGTACGACCCCCGGCCGAGTGGTGTTGTATGTGAAAAACATTTATATTTTATTGATCGTGGTCATCATCGGCGGGATGATTATTCATAACGGAGCGGATTTCATAAAACGTTCCAAACAGAAATTAAAACAAAGAGAGCAAGCATGAACGTCCTCACTACTTATGCCGGAAATGATAAAAAAGCCTACGTTCGCTGGACGCTGAATGAACGGATTCAGCATTGGATTATGGCGGCGAGTTTCATCCTTTTGGTACTGACCGGCTTCGGGTT
The DNA here is from genome assembly GCA_046757025.1 of bacterium. Classification (GTDB taxonomy): domain Bacteria; phylum Zhuqueibacterota; class Zhuqueibacteria; order Oceanimicrobiales; family Oceanimicrobiaceae; genus JBHHXN01. The sequence continues at coordinate 7,670 of JBHHXN010000186.1, read as the reverse complement.
GAAATATCCCGAAGCCTGGTGGGTGCGTCCTTTTGCGGGAATCGAATGGTTGTTTGATTTGCGCGGCCTTCTGCATCGAATTGCGGGCGCGATATTTATTTTGCTGGGATTTTACCACACCTGGTACATGCTGGGCACCCGCCGCGGTAGAAGCCTGACTTCCGCTTTCCTGCCAAAAGTCCAGGATTTACGCGACTTGTCTCAGAATATTTCCTACAATTTAGGATTGTCCAAACATCCTCCAAAATTTGGGCATTTCAGTTACATGGAAAAAGCGGAATACCTCGCTTTAATCTGGGGCGCGGTCGTCATGGGCGTGACCGGCTTGCTGCTTTGGTTTGACGGCATTACGCTGAAGTTCTTCTCGAAATGGATCATCGATCTATTGACGGTCATCCACCTTTACGAAGCCTGGCTGGCTACCCTGGCCATCGTGGTGTGGCATTTCTATTACGTCATTTTAAATCCAGACATCTATCCTTTGAACACCAGCATGGTGGACGGAAAAATAACCGAAAAGGAATTTCGGGACGAGTACTATCTGGAATGGTTGGCGATGCAGGAAAATAGCAAAGAAGAACCACTACAGGAGCAGTTAAATTAACTTATCCATCGTGAAGTAACTATTTGAAAAAGTGATAGTTTGTGATTTTCATTTAATCAATGAAGAAGAGATACTTATGGAATGGCTTCTGAAACGATGTGCTCAGGCTAATAAGACAACCTGGCTAAAATATGTTTTCATTATCATTCTGATTTTACTGAATGGTTCATTCGCGGTCGTTCTCAAAGCGCAGGATGACGCTTGTTTTGAATGTCACGGCGACGCGGAAATGACCACGGAGCGTGACGGAAAAGAAGTGTCGTTGTTCGTGAATGCAGACCAATTCAGCCAATCGGTTCACGGTGAAAACGGCTGCGTCTCTTGCCACGCCGATGCCGAAGTGGAAGAATTTCCTCACGAAGAGAACCTGGCGCCGGTAGATTGTAGTACCTGCCACGACGACGTTCTGGAAATTTATGAACAAAGTGTGCACGCTCCCGGCGACGGTACCAAGGCCAAAGTGTCCTGCATCGCCTGTCACGGCAAGCACGACATTTTCTCTTCCTCGTCTTCACAATCCAGAACACATTCGGTTAATCTTGCCAAAACTTGTGGGGTCTGCCATTCGAAAGCCCGGAGAAATTTCAAGAAAAGTCAGCATCAGCAGGCACTGAGCCGGGGAGATGAAAAGGCGCCGACCTGCAACGCCTGTCACGGAAGCCATGACATCCTGCCGGCCATTCATTCGGCGTCGAAAATCCATCCTTTAAATCTGACGGAAACCTGCCGCCCCTGCCATGAGGAGAGTGCGACAAAATATGAAACGAGTTTGCACGGCCAGGCCTTGAAGCATGGCAAATATCTGGCGCCCAGCTGTTCTGCATGCCACGGCCAGCACGCTATTTTGTCGGCACAGAATGAAAATTCCAAAACCTATGTGATGAACGTGCCGGCGCTCTGTGGATCGTGTCACAAAGAAGGGACGCCGGTTTCAACGCTGCGCACCGTGGCGGAGCGACACGTGCTGGAAGATTACTCCCAATCGATCCACGGCGACGGTCTGTTCAGACGCGGTTTGATCGTCACCGCGGTTTGTACGAGCTGCCACACGGCACACGAAATTTTACCGCACGAGAATCCCGCTTCCTCCATCAACCGAAACAAAATCGCCGGCACCTGCATGCAGTGCCACTCGCAGATCGAACGCGTGCATTTAAAAGTGATAAAAGGCGAACTGTGGGAAAAGAAACCGCATGAAATTCCAAGCTGTATCGACTGCCACCAGCCGCATAAAGTGCGCCGGGTGTTTTATGAGCTCAGCTATCCCGATTCAAAATGCCTTTCCTGCCATGCGAAAAGAGATCTGGTCAAATCCACCTATGACCACGTAGATGCTCTGTTCGTGGACAAAACGCATTTGGAAAATTCAGCGCACCAGCAAAATTCCTGCGTCAAGTGTCACACCAACATCAATCCGGCTAAGGACCCGGTTTGCCGCGACAGCGGTAAAGTGGATTGCTCCATGTGCCACGCTGAGCAGGTCGAGGCTTATCAGACCAGCCAGCACGGGATCTTTCATGAGGCGGGAAATCCCATCGCCCCGTATTGCACAGATTGTCACGGCACGCACGACATGAAATATAAATCGGATGTCACGTCGTTGACCTTTGCCCGCAATATTCCCGATTTGTGCGGTCGCTGCCATCGGGAAGGTCAAAAAGCGGCGGTGGCCTACCAAGGCCCGGAACATGAAATCATCAAAAAATACACCATGAGCATTCATGGCAAAGGGCTTCTGCAGAGCGGTTTGATGGTGACCGCCACCTGCATCGATTGTCACACCTCGCACAACGAGCGCCCCGCCAACGACACGCTGTCCACGGTCCACGAAAAAAACATTGCCCACACTTGTGGCAATTGTCACCTGGGCATATACGAAGAATTTAAGCACAGCATCCACAGTCCCACGGTGAGCAAAACCGATACAGAATTACCAGCCTGCAACGATTGTCATCTTTCGCACACCATCAAACGAGTGGATTTGAGCAGCTTTCGTCAGGGGATTTTGGACCAGTGCGGTAAATGTCACCTCGATGTGGCCGAGACTTACTTCGAAACCTTTCATGGCAAAGTGTCGAAATTGGGTTCGGTCCGTACCGCGAAATGTTACGATTGCCACGGTGCGCACAACATTCTACCGGTTTCCAATCCCAAATCAACCCTGAGCCGCGCCAACGTGATCGAAACCTGCAAAACCTGCCACCCGAATTCCAATCGCAAATTTGTGGGCTATTTGACGCATGCTACTCACCACAACAAGAGCAAATATCCGTATCTTTTTTATACGTTCTGGTTTATGACCGCACTGCTGGTGGGTACGTTTAGTTTCTCAGGCTTGCACACCATCCTTTGGCTGCCAAGGGCATTGCGGGAACGCCGCAAAAATGGCCAGCATCGGCACAAGGAAAAGATGAGCGAAGTGGTGGCACTTTCTTCCAAGAAGACCCATTTCCAGAGATTTGACCCCTTTTCCCGGGCGCTGCATTTGATGGTGATTGTCAGCTTTTTGTCCCTGGCCATCACCGGCATGACCATCAAATTTTCGGGGGTGGGTGTGTTTCAGTTTCTGTCCAAACTGATGGGCGGCTACGAAGTGACCGGTTTTATTCACCGCGTGGCGGCGGTGATCACCTTTGCCTACTTCTGCATGCATTTGGGAAATTTGTTTTATAAAAATCGCAAAAATAAACTCACTCTGAAAAAAATGCTGAGCGGAGAAGATACGCTGGTGCCACGCAAACAGGACTTGATAGAATTCTGGCAGACCATCAAATGGTTTTTAGCCATCGGCCCCCGTCCGGGATACGGCAGATGGACCTACTGGGAGAAGTTTGACTATTTGGCGGTTTTCTGGGGTGTCGGCGTCATCGGCGGCAGCGGACTGCTGCTCTGGTTTTCTGAATTCTTCACCAATTTAGGACTGCCCGGCTGGCTCATCAACGTGGCGACGATTATCCACAGCGACGAGGCGCTGCTGGCTACGGGCTTCATTTTTACAGTGCACTTTTTCAACACCCATTTTCGGCCGGATAAATTTCCCATGGATCCGGTGATTTTCACCGGCAGCGTCTCTCTGGCGGAAATGAAGTACGATCGGCCACGGGAGTTTGCCCAGCTCATCAAATCCAAATCATTTAAGAAAAAATTAGTGGAACCGCCGCCGCGCTGGTTTGAGATCGGCGCCCGTGTCTTCGGCCTGGCCTGTCTGGTGACGGGCATCCTGGTCATCGTGCTGATCATTTACTCCATGATCTTTTTATACAGATAGCTTGTTCAATTCTCAATTGATAAACAATTACTACGGCTTGTGTCAGCGATGCGTCTGGCACAAGCATTTTTTACCCGTCTCCTCTAAGCCCCCGGGCTGCAGGTGTTCTAAGCTTTTTCTCAGTCCATCATTTAGTGCTGGCAAAACTAGAATTCCAAGTTATTTTTGCACAAACACTAAGTTTGTTCGCTTGGGACGTTCATCGGCGTTTCCGTTTTTCAAAGGTAGCCTATTCTCGGTCAGGACGACTCATCCATTTAGGTCAAGAGGAAATCAAATGCCGGTACTTCGGCTATGAAGAACCCGAATCCGTGTGACATCCGTGTAAACTCATGGGTCATATATCCACTTTACCCACTTTGATCGTCAAAGAGCCAAACTATCAATTTTGCACTTGCTTTTTAATTAATTATCGCTATTTTATTTTCGTAGGTATCGGTGCTCAACTAAATCAGTCAATGTCTCGAATACTTTCATCATGTTATTGTCTTTTGATACATATAAGTTAGTTGAAAATTGTCGTAAAAATGAAGTCGCGATAACAGGCGTTTTGGGTCCAATTGTGCGTGGTACGGCAACCGAACAAAGTGACCTCGATTTGTTGGTTGATTTTTACCAAAGAAAAAGTCTTCTTGCTTTGGTAAAACTGGAACGTGAACTGTTAAAGGCATAAAAAAGGAAGGTGAAAGTGTTGACGGAGGCCGCCATTAGCCCGTACCTTCGTGATAAAATTACAAAAGAACTCAAAATGATTTATGAAGCCTGATGAGTATGTTTATCTGCAAGAGATATTGGATGCCATCGCGTGAATCGAAGACTATCTAAAAAATATCGACGAAAAGATTTTTGTTAAATATCATCTCGTTCAGTATGGGCGATTCGAAAAATTGAAATCATCGGTGAGGCAGTTAAGCGGCTTCCGAACCAATTGCGAAAAAAACATCCTCATATCCCATGGCAAGACATTTCGGGCATGCGCGACAAGCTCATTCATGATTACTTCGGAGTCGATATCGAAAAAGTATGGCTTACCGCGTAGATGATCTTCCAGAATTCAAACAAGCAGTAAATAAGATAGTCGATCAGCTAAAAGAAAAGTGACGGCAGCGGCCACGGAAGTCTGAAAAGCTGGAAACGTGCTCCGTCAAATTGCCGATCAAGCTAATAGAACGATTCTTACCTGAACTGAGCGATTCGTCATCGGTAGGAATTTTGGTGTTCAAGCTTTAGCTTGTCGGGGTGAATGGAGAGGAACACACTGAAGAAATTGTGTGATAAGTACCTGTGTAACCCTTTTCAACTTCGTTTTCCCTGGATGTCATTCTGAAAGAATCTTTTTAATAAACAGAACTTTACGTACAAACAGAAAAGATTCCTACAGAATGACAGATAAGTGTTAGATCGTTTTCACACAGGCTCTAAAGCGTGAACACCCCCACAACCCTTTTGCAAAAAAATACAAGCTTAATCGCGCAATTCAGGTCGTAATTAGTGATTGAAAGAAAACGACCCGTTCTTCCCGAAGGCCTCGTGCGGAGGGTGAATACCTGCCTGGTTCAGCGGGACCTGTCCTGAGCCTTGTCGAAGGGACGCCTTCGCGAAGAGGTTTTTAAATCGCGCATTTCTCGAGTTTTCGTTCAAACACAAAATTAACATTACAGCAATAAATCAGTACGAGTCCCGCGTTTCGTGCGGCGGCCAAAATAAACACATACCAATTTCATTTTTAGCTTTCGTTCCAACTTTTCTCGTACAATCCGTGTTTTTCCGTGATGAAAAATGACTACCAAGTGAAAGGAAATCAAATGGAAAAATTCGAAGTTTTGCTGATCGACGACGACCGCAAATATTGTGAGAATTTCAAATTGTTTACCCGCGATCATTTCGACCTTCGCTACGCTTTAAATGCCAAATCGGCTCTTAAACTGCTTAAAACTTCCTTCCCGGACATCATCTTTTTAGATTACTGGTTAGGAAATCGCGAAAACGGGCTGGATGTGCTCAAACAAATCCGAAAATGGGATGCACAAATTCCCGTGATCATGATCTCGGAACAGACCTCCATTGAAGTGGCGGTGGAATCCATGAAATTAGGCGCGTATCACTATACCTCGAAATATGGTAGTGTGAAGGAGCTGCTGGTGCTGGTGAAACAGGAGCTGGGGCGCCTACGAGAGCGCCTGCTCTGGCAAAGAAAACTGGATGAAAAATACGATCCCCTGCTGGGCGACAGCCCGGCTCTGCAAAAAGTCAAACATAAAATCAAACAGTACACGCAGGTGGAAAGCACCGTGTTGATCACCGGCGAATCCGGCGTGGGCAAAGAGCTGGCGGCCTGGGAAATTCACAAATCCAGTCAGCGACAAAAGCAGCCGTTCATCGCGGTCAACTGCAGCGCCATTCCGGAAAATCTGTTCGAAAGCGAATTGTTCGGGCACGAGCGCGGCGCTTTTACCGGTGCCAACCAGCGCCGCATCGGGCATTTTGAGCTCGCCAACGGCGGCACGCTTTTCCTGGATGAAATCGGTACTCTGTCTTCGATACTGCAGGCCAAGCTCCTGCGGGCGCTGGAAAGCCAGTCGATTCAAAGGGTAGGTGCTGAACGCGTAATCCCCATCGATATTCGCATCATCGCCGCCACCAATTTGGATTTAACCGAAGCTCTCCAGAGTAAATCCTTCCGCGTGGATCTTTATCACCGACTCAATGTGTTGAACCTGTACATCCCGCCGCTGCGCGAACGAATTGAGGACATCCCAATCATAGCCGATTTCTTTTTACAGAAGTATTCTATACAAACCCAAAAACCGACGACAAAGTTACAGTCTGAACACTTTCAGATGCTGCAAAATTATCCCTGGCCTGGCAACGTACGTGAGCTGAAAAATACCATCGAACGATTTGTGGTGCTGGGCGATTCGGCGCTGCGGGAACATTTTAGGGATACGAGCGCCGACCAACCCACCGGCCCTGTCCCTATGGCTGCGTCTTTACTTGACCTGCCCTACCAGGAAGCCAAAAATAAACTCTTAAATGAATTTCAACAATTCTATTTCCACAACGTCATCAAACGTTATAATGGCAACATCAAAAAAGCCGCCGAGTGGATGGGCGTGCAGCGCACCACGATTTATCGGGGGTTGGGCTCAACTTCGGATGAAGAAAAAAAACAATCGATTTGAGTCACAGTTTCAGAATTGTTTTATTGATAGTACGGGGGAACAATATTAATTGATAAATGTATATACATTATGTATATTTCTTCGCGAAGGCGTCCCCGCCGAGCAGGGCAGGAATTCACCCTCGGCCAGGAGGCCTTCGGGAAGATCGGGTCGTTTTCGTTCAGATACTATTTACACATTCTAACATTTCTCTTTAACGCAGAGGCCGCCGAGGACGCAGAGAATAATATATCTCTCTGCGCTCTCCGCGGCCTCTGCGTTGAAATCAAAGTGGTTATTTGATAATTCTGGTAACTATTCAGGCCTGTCACGGCTGTCCAAAAAGTGCGTTCCGCCGCCGTAAAACGACATTTATGTCGTTCGTGTTGAGGCTGATTTTCTCGACATGAATGTCGAGCTACGATCAAATTCAGCCCTTTTTGGACAACCCCTCCTGATTCAACCTTTAAGTGGCGGGCTTCTGACAGCAGATTCCGCTATTCCGCTATCGCTTCAGCCACAATGACAGCGAAGGCTGAACAGACCTTAATTTTGCACATATAAAAGTCAAACCCCGATTTTCCTAACCCAACTTCGACACTTAAATTTGTAAGTTCAGTATTTACAATAGAAATTA
>JBHHXN010000185.1:0-10294 GCA_046757025.1 bacterium | reverse complement strand
GCATTGGTGTAGAACGCAAGCTCTGAAAATTCCGGATTTCCCACGACGGGAAGCGCTCTGGATTTTATGATGCGGCTATCTACGTCAATTTGGTACGCATCAACCGTCAGATTCAGGTTTCTAGAGGGACGTGCTGTTAAACCAAAGCTGACGTTGAACGCATCTTCCGGTACCAGCGCCGCACCACCCAAAGCTACAGCGAGGGGGTCATCCGGACGCACGGTGCCTTCCTGCACCTGCTTGCCGGTCACGCCATCGAACGAGGTGACAACGGTCGTGACGTTCGCCTGACCCGGGGTGGGTGCCCGAAAACCTGTAGATACTGCGCCCCGTAGAGAAAATTTGTCAGAAAGACTATAACGGGCGGCAAGTTTACCGTTCGTGGTAGTACCAAAATCGGAAAAATCTTCGAAACGGCCCGCAGCTTGAATGAGGAAGTCTTCACTGACATCCCATTCAGCATCAACATAAATTGCCGTGTTTTGGCGGTCAAAGACACCAGCTTCGTCCCGGCTCGTGCCGCGCATGCCATTGGCTACAAGGCCAGGAGGGGTATATTTTTCGCCGGTTTCCGGGTTAGTCAACAGGTGGACCTTAGACCAAGGTCCGGGTGCCCACGATTCCTTTTGTCCCTCAAACATCTGGTAGACCTCTTCGCGCCATTCAAGACCGAAGGCCACATTGAAGTCATCGGAGAGAGGATACGAGAAATCCGCGTTGTAATTGGTTTCACTTTGCTTCAAGTCGCCTATATCGAAAACGAATGGTGAGTCCGGTCCCCAGGAGAGGTTCAGCGACCCATTGAGCGTATATGAGAGCCGGTTATACCCGTAGCTGGCGCTCAGGTCATAATTCAAACCGTTCCCAATATCGAGATCACCCTTAATACCAATGACCCCGCTAAAATCCTTTTGGTCTCCTTGAAGACGCGGTGTAAATCCCAGCGGGAACGTATCGCCCCAGGAAAAGTTTCCTTTGGAAGGATCCGTGGGGTCAAGCGGTACAGGCGTCAGTGCGCCGCTCTTTCCAGGCGCGCGATAGAAAAAGCTGTAATTACCATAAGTGTCCGCATAATTACCAAAGGAATAACCTTCCGCGTTATCGCTCAGCCTCAGTCCGGCATTCCAAACCGATCGAAAACCGCTGCTCTTCGGGCGGCCCCAATTCATCGCCGGATCCCAGTCATCTACATCTGCATTAGCTGTCCATCCTTTGTATCCTTCGGCTGCAGATGCATGCTGGACACCGCGGGAAAGCTCCGGATTGCTGATATACTCACCACTGAGGTTCAGAAAGCCTTTTTTAGTAAGGGGCAAGCCGACATTGACGCCGAGCTTTACATCGGTTTCGCCGCCCCTACCGTTAGGAGCATTATACCAACGACTGGTAGTAGCCTGGACTTCGATGCCTTGTGAATTGTCTTTCAAAATGAAGTTCATTACGCCCGCTATGGCATCCGAACCGTACTGTGCCGAAGCGCCGTCACGCAAGATTTCAAGCTTCTTCAGGGCAATGCTCGGAATCATGCCAACGTCCACAGCGTGGGCGCCCACATTCATCGCGGCACCGAAATGCGAGATCAATGAAGAACGATGGCGGCGTTTGGAATTCATCAGAACCAGAATATCATCCGGCGGAAGGCCGCGCAGCGATGTCGGTCGTACGAAGGCAGCACCGTCACCGGTCAGAGGAGTCGCTGCGTAGGAAGGCACGATGTTCTTCAATGTTTCTGTTATATCGCCATTGCCCTGGCGTTCCAGAATTAGGTCACTAAACGTATCGATTGGCACGGGAGATTGAATTGCCGTACGTCCCCTGCTACGCGTTCCAGTTACCAGGATTTCGCCTATCTGCAAAACATCTTCCTCTAACTGGAAATCCTCAGTAACGGACTCGCCCGAGGTTACCTGTATTTCTCGTTCGACTGCCGCATATCCAATGAATGTAGCCCGAATCGTGTAATTACCAGGTGGCAGATTTAGAATGTAGACACCATCCACATTGGTGCTTGACCCTCTCAGGGTACCAACCACTGACACATTGGCTCCTGCCAGAGGTTCTGAATCAGCCGTAATGATCTTACCGGTAACTGTACCTTCTTGAGCGTCCAACTGAGTGGCAAAAACCATCAGGCACAATGCTGTTAGTATCAATAAAGTGATGCTCACCTTGTTGGTTAATTTCGTAATCATCAATAATCCTCCTCAAATTAGTTTCATGTTTAAATCAGTTTCTTAGCCAACCATGGAAAAGTTACTACAGCCTAATCCTTTTTACATCGGTTTGTGTTATTTCACCTCCTTCCGATTCTTTGCTGTTAACATAGATCTTAAGAGTAATAATCAGGGGGAAGATATTTTATTGAAATTTGAATTTCGGGATTCTATAGGAATTTATAGAATGATTCCTTCCTACTCTTCTAAAAGGGAGAAATTTTCGCAAACTTTATGCCACAGGGATTAAAAGAAATCCTAAGTTTTTTATAAACTTTAACTTGGCCAAACAAATTTTCATAACATTTTTAGTATATTGTGCAATAAATTGCATTAAATCGGGGAAAATTCTTGCATGGCTTCCGCCGCGGCAAGTGTCTTTAAAAATGTGGCTACCCCCCAAAAATTGGGATTGAATGAAGCATAAGCCCATACAAAACAATAAGTTATATAATACAAAAAAATTAAAATATTCAATTCTGATTCTACACAGTTTCTAACTGTGTATGTATCGCATTTGTGCCTAAACACGGTTGCAAACCGTGTTGGATCATGCTAATTCAAAAAAATGGGGGGTAGCCAGTGTCTTTAAAAATGACTTGACTTTTAAACTAAATTTTGATAGCATAAAATCCCTAAAGAAAAAACTCCAATGAGAAAAGATATACCACCCCTTTACTATTCCGACTATCTAAAACTCGATCAATTGCTGAATTGCCAGCAGCCCAAAAGTGAAGAATACGGAGAAAAGCTGGCTCATGACGAAGTTCTGTTTATCATCATACATCAAGCCTACGAACTCTGGTTCAAGCAAATACTGCATGAGCTTGATTCGGTAATTGAGATTTTCAAAAGCGGCTATGTCAAAGAAAAAGATGTTGGCACTGCCGTTGCCAGGTTAAGACGGGTCATTGAAATTCAGAAACTGCTGATCGATCAAATCAGAGTCCTCGAAACTATGACTCCGCTGGATTTTCTGGAATTTCGGGATTATCTTATCCCTGCATCCGGGTTTCAAAGTTACCAGTTTCGACTTATTGAAAACAGACTCGGTTTACGACCCGAGGATCGTAAATTTTTTGAAAAAGCTACCTACCACGCCCGTCTATCCTCCGAGCATCAAAAACTCATTAAAACCTCAGAGAACGAGACGACCCTGTTTGATTTAGTAGAAATGTGGCTGGAGCGCACGCCATTTCTCGATTTTCAAGGCTTTAACTTTTGGAAAAGTTATCGAACCGCCGTAGAGGCAGCGTTTCGAAAAGAGCGGGAAATCATCGGAAACAACCCCACTCTTTCCGAAGAAGAAAAAAAACAAGAGCTTCAGGAATTTTCAAAGACAGAAAAGAACTTTACGGCGATATTCGATGAAAACAAGCACAATGAACTCGTAGAAAAAAGGTTTCGAAGGCTTTCGTATAAAGCAACACAGGCTGCACTTTTGATTAACCTATATCGGGATGAACCCATTTTGCACCTACCATTTAGCTTTTTAACCACCTTAACCGAAATCGACGAACTTTTAACGATCTGGAGGTACCGGCATGCAATGATGGTCCAGCGGATGATCGGTACGAAAATCGGCACCGGCGGTTCTTCGGGTCAGCAGTACCTAAAAGCGACCGCCGAAAGTCATAAGATCTTCACTGACCTTACAAATCTTTCGACTTTTCTTATGCCAAGATCAAAGTTGCCGGACTTGCCTGAAAAGATAAGAAAAAACCTCGATTTTTATCATTCAAAAAACAAATCTTGAATAATCGCTGTTGGACTTCGTTAAGAATTTAAATTGTTACAAAATAACCTTAAAGGAGGTGCAGCATGAAGAGGTTTATCGCGTTCATTTTCGTCACAGCTACAATTCTGACGAGTAAAGTTTCTGCAGATGACGCGGCCGATGTAAAAGCGGCCGTGCTAAGATTAAACAAAGCATTCAATGATGGAAACGTAGAGGTCATGTCGGAGTATTTATCCGTGTGGAGTTTATTTAACTTTAAAGGCAGACTCTTGAACGAGTCGGATGAGTTCGATGAAGACGCCTGGAAATCCGCATTTGAAGCTGGTTTCAAGGTCGATAGGAGTTGGAAGCACCTTGACGTCAAGGTTTATGGCAATGCCGCTGTAGTCACAGGCTACCACGTCGGAATGACAATTCTAACAAATGGTGCTTTTATGCAAGGCACAAGGCGAGTTTCCGAGTTTTGGATTAAGGAAGGTAGCAAGTGGAGGCAAGTGCACCGTCATGCGTCGCAATTGGAACCAGCCCGGCGAGAGGAAATCTTTCCACAAAAAGCCACAAAAAGCCAATGATTTTGAAACCAACCTGAATATCCGGTTGGCGACAGGCAATGAACCAGCGGAACCGCCGTAGTGTTGTGATTCCTAATTACCTTTGCAAACCCTGACAGGGTTCTGAAGAGCAAAACTATAGCTATGATCGCCCAATTAACCCTGTCAGGGTTGATATGTTAATTGAGAATAGAACGTGTAGTACCTGATTAGCAGCCCGCTGGTGGGAAAAACAGAGTTGTGAGGCTCCACCCTATCGCCACTTCACGGGAAGGAAAAAATGCGTACCATCGACAACCAGTTCGCTGCGGCGACCTCAATCTGGCAGCGATTGCAAAGAGATATCCGGCTGTTACTGCGGATTGTGAACCTGTTATTTGCCTACCTGACCAAGGGAGGCCGTATCCGCCGGATCTACCGGGACAGGGAAGCCCGGGGAGAGACATTCTGGGTTGATGAGGACCTAAAACCATGAAATTGCATAATCCACCCTCGCCTTTTTATGCCTTTGGTTACAAAACACCGCCCCAATCTGGAAATGAGATCAATGGGTTAGGGGTTAAGGAAAAAGTTCCAGCCAAACACGTTTTCCATGACCCCGGGGACGGCGATTTGGCCTGGAAGGCCCTTGATGCATTCTTCAGCTACATTAGCAGTTGGAGGATTGTCAAACACATTCTCGCCAATATTTGGCAGCTCCGCCGCCATGATGGCCCGGTGGGTCAGAAGAAAGTCGATGGTAAGGATCCAAAGGCGATGGCCTGGGAAATTAAATCCAAAGCAAAGAAACTTGGGGCCGAGTTGGTTGGCATTACTCACATAGTTGCCGAAGCGATTTTTGACGGACGTCAGGCGCCCTTCAAACACGCTATTTGTATCGGGCTCTCAATGAACCGCGAAGAGATGAGCTATGTCCCGCATGAACGGGCAGCAGTGGAAGTCATGCGGGTTTACCAGGAACTTGCAAGGATAGCTGTTAAACTAAGCGAAGAAATTCGGGCGATGGGGTGGCCGGCAAAAGCATACGGCAACCCAAATAGTACAGACATTTTGCACATTCCATTGGCTTTAAACGCCGGTCTTGGCCAGCTTGGTAAACACGGCTCCATGATATGCAAAGAATTCGGCTCTAACTTTCGTCTGGCAGCGGTACTAACCGACCTACCGCTTGCTGTTGACCAACCGATTGACCTGGCCGTTGACGATTTGTGTCTGAGTTGCAAGCGCTGCCTTGATGATTGCCCGCCGGATGCTATTTTTGATGTAAAACAACTGGTACGAGGTGTAGAAAAATGGTATGTGGATTTTGACAAATGTATTTACTATTTTGTTAAAACACACGGCTGTGCGATTTGTATCGAAGTCTGCCCCTGGAGCGAGCCAGGACGCGGCCCCTGGTTGTTTGAGAGGCTGATGAATAGGCGAAAAAGTGGCAAGGTCGGAAACCAAAAGCTTGAAAACCTGACAACACTCTGACACTTTCAGGTTATGACAGTTTATCGCTGTGTACTTTTGATCAGGAGGGACTTAGTGAGAATATTGGTTCTAACATGCTTACTCATTTACTCGCATGCCTTCTCACAGCAAAGCCGGGATCTGCAAAAACTTGCTGCTGACTTCTTCTCCTGGCGCGCTGTGACACAACCCGCTACTCACGACGACGTAAACAGAGTGGAGCGTCCCGACGGCTGGGCGCCGGATTACTCCCCTGAGGCCATAAAGGAGTACAAAAGTAAATATGTCGAATTTAGCAGAAAGTTGAATGCCATTCCCAAAAGTGGCTGGACCAGAGCGGATAGTGTGGATTATCTGCTCCTGCGTTCGGCGATCGAGCGAGTGAACTGGGAGCTGAATGTTTTAAGGCTGCCCCAGCGCAGTGCCGATTTTTATATTAACCAGACATTTGGCGCCCTTTACGAGCTTTTGCTGATTCATTCGCCGATGACGGCCGAGCGGGCCCGCAATATCATTGTCAGAATGCAGTCTTTCCCGAACACACTTGAACATGCCCGGCAGAATCTTACCGAGCCTGTACTGGCTTTTACCGAAATTGCATTAGCAAACGCACGAAATCCTCGTCAGCGTTTGCAGCGGTGCGCTGATGCTTTGAAAAAGATGATGAATAAATCATTTCACGCTAAATTGGACGTGGCTGTTGACAATGGCAGCTCGGCAATGGAAGACTTCATTAAATGGCTTGAAGATAAAAAGTCGCAGATGTCGAATAGCTTTAGTATCGGCCGGCAAAGGTATGAGTATTTTCTCAAAAAAATTGCTCTGCTGCCGTTCTCCCCTGACCATTTGCTCTTAATGGGCCAACAAGAGTGGAATCGCTCAGTGGCTTTTGATCTTTATGAGAATCTGAGGAACATAAACGTTCCAAAGGCTGAGCTTTTTGCAAGCGCTCAAGATCAGATTAACCAATCCAGAGACGATGAAAAATCGATTCGCCAGTTCTTAGAAAAGTACAATATTATGTCGGTTCCGAAATGGGTTCAGCACTATATTAATATAACAACTCCGCCACACGTCTTGCCTTTCACAAACATGGGTGTGGTCGACGACCTGACGTCTGAAAGCCGCCTTCATGAGGATGGCGTGAGCTATATTCCCGAACCTTCACCCAATCTTTCTTTTTTTAAGCTCGCGCGTGCACAAGATCCCAGACCCATTATCGTGCATGAAGGGGTCCCGGGTCATTATTTCCAGTTGGTACGCTCCTGGGCAAACCCGAATCCGATTCGCAGGCGCTATTTTGATTCCGGGTCTATCGAGGGCATTGGATTTTACGTTGAAGAATTGATGCTGCAGTTTGGCTTGTTTGATGACCGGCCGCACACACGAGAAATTATTTACAGGTTCATGCGCTTGCGGGCCCTGCGAGTGGATGTCGACGTCAATTTGGCGCTCGGCAATTATTCCATCGAAGACGCCGCAAATTATCTGGCTGCCACAGTTCCAATGGATTTTCCCACTGCCCTTTTCGAAGCCGGCTTTTTTGCGCTAACGCCGGGCCAGGCCATTTCTTATCAAATTGGCAAGTTACAGATTTTGAACCTCATCGCAGACGCCAGAATTAAACTCGGCGACAAATTTAGACTGCGCGATTATCACGACTACATGATGCAAAACGGCAACGTACCGATTGCCCTGCAACGCTGGGAGCACTTGGGATTGCGGGATGAACTTGAAAAGCTATGGGATTGAATTCTTTAAAAAAATGCACCCTGTCCGCAAAAGATAGACTTCTGCTGAATGTAATTGGGTGAGTTTTTATTTGACCGTCATCTCAGAGATGACGGTCAAAATGTCTATTCTGCAGAAGTCAAAGCAAACAACTAAGGGAGGAGTAAAAATGCAAATGCTTCGAAGACAACTTTTGATTACACTGTTTCTGATATTGATTTGCCCGCTTCATGCCGGGGACAGAAAACCGCTGACTTTGGAAGACATTTATGATTCCGATAAATTTCGCGGAAAAACCATTCAGAATATTCAATGGCAGCCGGACGGCTCTGCTTTCACCTTCACAAAGAGAAATAAAAAAACCGAGCAACTGGATATTTACCGTCATGATGTCAAATCGGGTGTGGAAAAACGGTTGCTTGCAGGCGCAGATCTCAAATACAAAAACGAGAATATTAACATGAGCGGTTACAGTTGGACGTCGGACGGTAACTATTTCCTCATTAAAGGCAAAGTTAAAAAGATTTGGCGTCATTCCCGCCAGGCGCCATATTTCTTATACGAAGTCAAAAGCAAGAAACTCATTCCGATCGCAGATGGAAATCAGAATTTAAAAAACGTGAAACTTTCACCAGACGGCAAACTCGCTGGCTTTGTTGAGAATCATAATATTTACGTGACCGATCTTAAAAATGGGAAGGGATACGCCGTAACCGATGATGGCACCGCTGATATTCTCAACGGCGAATTTGACTGGGTTTATGAAGAGGAGTTCGGTCTGGCAGATGCATGGCGCTGGTCGCCTGATGGTAAAAAGATCGCCTTCTGGCAAATCGATCAGACACGGGTGAAAGAGTTTCATTATTTGGTCGACCAGACGACGCTTTACAACGTTGTCAATAAAGTCAAGTATCCCAAGGCCGGTGAGCAAAATGCTATCGTGAAAATCGGTGTTGCCGACCTTATAACCGGCAAGACCACATGGATGGACATAGGCGAAGAAACCGACATTTATATCCCGCGGATTTTCTGGACCAATTCGTCCCATAAACTCGCGATAGTTCGTTTGAACCGCCTGCAAAATCACCTGGAATTATTGCTGGCCGATGTCAAAACCGGAAATACAAAAATTATTGTCTCTGATACCAATCCCGCCTGGATCGATGTTCGGTACGATATTCTTTTTCTCAAAAAGAGTGACCAAATTGTCATGACTTCGGAAAAGAGCGGTTTTAAGCATGCTTACCTTTATGACTACGATGGCAAGCTGGTTCAGCAGCTTACCAGAGGCGATTGGGAAATCAGTTCTCTCGCGGGAATGGATGAAGAAAATGAGTTGCTTTATTTTTACGGCAAAAAGGACTCGCCTTTGGAGCACAATGTTTACCGGGTCAACCTAAATGGCAAGAATTTGGAGAGAATCTCAAAACGAGCAGGGTGGCATCGAGGCAACTTTGCTCCCGATTTTAGACATGTTATCGGCTTCTTTTCAGATGTGAAAACGCCCACGCAAGTGATGCTGCGCAAAAGCGATGGCTCTCTGGTGCGCTTTTTAGAAAAAAATGAAATTGCAGCTCTGAAAGAGCATTCGCTTGTCCCCCCGGAATTCCTTTCATACAAAACCACAGATGGCGTTGAGCTAAATGCTTACATGATTAAGCCGGCAAATTTTGATGCGAATAAAAAATATCCAGTCCTGGTCTATGGTTATGGTGGTCCAGGTTCGCAAATGGTAGCCAATCGTTGGGGTGGAAGCCGGATGCTCTGGCACCAATTGATGACGGAAAAAGGATACATCATTTTTTGTGTCGATAATCGCGGCACGGGCGGTCGAGGAAAAGCATTCAAGAATTTAGCTTACGGCGACATCAGCAAATGGGCCGTCCACGACCAAATCGAAGGCGCCAAATATCTCGGAACACTGCCTTATGTAGATAGCTCTAGAATTGGCTTTTGGGGATGGAGCGGCGGGGGCTATTTGACACTCATGATGATGATGCGAGGTGCGGATTATTTTAAAACCGGAATTGCGGTGGCCCCCGTATCTGATTTCGGTCTCTACGACACTATTTGGACCGAACGCTACATGGGATTACCGCAGCAGAACAAAGAAGGCTACGAAGCCGCTAATGTTTTAAATTATATCAATGGCTTAAAAGGAAACTTGCTCATTATTCACGGCACGGGAGATGATAACGTTCATGTACAAAACACCATGCAGGTGGTTAAAGCCTTGCAAGACCGCGCCCTGCAATTTGATATGATGCTTTACCCAAATCGCAATCATGGCATTTCCGGCGGCAAAACCCGGTTGCATTTGTTTACTAAAATGACGAATTATTTGCTGGAGAGGCTTTAACAAAGGAATTGAGGGTTAGGATAACTTCTTAAGGTTCTTTTTGCGGATAGCTTCTGCTAACCGCACAAAACGCTTGCAAAAGCGGATTACAATATTTAGATTATGACAGGGTTATTTGTGAAAACGTGTAAAGCGTTCTTTATTTCAGCATTCACAAAAACCCGGATGCTCTATTACTTAGCCTGCATTATTCATGAACATTGCTAACTGACTTTGGATTTTGCAGGTCTGGTTATTTAAAAACAGT
>JBHHXN010000184.1:0-10348 GCA_046757025.1 bacterium | reverse complement strand
TTCGGCGTGCCCCTGGCCGGCGAAATCGAAGGCGGCGTCTTCGACGACGTCAACATCGATAACCGCGGCGGCGAGTTTACGCCCGATCCCGGCGATGCCAGAAGTCTGCTGTTCGCAGAAAAAGCCGGCGTGCCCGGCGCCCCCGTAGGCGTCTACGACCACCTCGGCTATCTCATGGGCGCCGGCTTCATGGGCAATCCACTCTGCCATGCCGCCGCCTACCCGGGCGATTGTCCACCCGGGGAAGATCCCGTGCAAAAACCCGAAATGGAACGCCGCTTCGCGCCCGGCGTGCATATCTACGCCGGCAACGACCCCACTCTGCCGGGATTCTGCCCCAACTATTTGCCCCTGATTCTTCCCTACACCTTCGGACAGGGCAAATTCAAATTCGAAGCCGACTGGTCCCTCGTGCCCACGGCCACCGCCCCCTTTACCTTCGGATGTAACCAGGACCCGCTCATTCTGTTTACCGAGCCCACCATCATCGTGCCCGGCGCGCCGCCAGCACAGGTTCTGGGACGCACAGGAGCCAAAGGGAAAAACACCAAATTGGCGGCCAGCCCACCGGTCATTCTGGCTCCCGGCGATACCTATCGCATCCAGGGCTTCAATTTCGGCGACGCCCAGGGGTACCAGACCGTCAGCCTGGCCGGACAGCCCCTGGACGTGCTCGAATGGACCGACAATTACATCGACGTCGAAATACCCTCAGATGCCATTAGCGGTCCCCTCTTAGTCGCAACCACAACCGGCCTTTCTAACGCATTGATGGTTGAAATCAACTATAGATCCAGCAGAGCTTCTTATATGAGAAAACGGTCTGTTTATGTGGATGCCAGCAACAGCGGTCCGGAAGACGGTAGCAAGGCCAACCCCTGGAACACCATACAGGAGGCCGTAAACAATTTACCTAACCGAACCCCGAGATATATATTCGTAGCGCCTGGCACCTACAATGAACGTGTAAAAATCGATAAAAACCACGTTCACCTGATCGGTTCGGGACCTCATGAAACCACCATCAACGGCCTGCCCGAACGCATGCAAATTCAACACCAGGGCGAAGGCGGCGGCGCCGGACCAACCATTTTTATTGGAAAAGGCGGTATTCATGGCGCAAAATCTGATATCCGTGTCTGCGGCTTTACCATAACCGGTGGCACTGTTCTTGAAGAAATCGGCGCCGGAATTTTCTGCGATTACGGCAATTCCGATCTCGATATCAACAACAACATCATCTTCCGCAACGGCGGCTACTACGGCGGCGGTATCTGGCTGCATTACTCCAACCACAACGTCAAGATCTGGTCCAACGTCATCGCCGAAAACGGCAACTTCGGCGGCTACGGCGGCGGCATCAGCGTCAACGACGAACCGGAGTACTCTGAAGAGCACGGCCAGCCCGAGCATGTCTGGGACGATTACAACCCCGGCCCGCCTCCAGGTACCTATGAAATCTACAACAACATTCTGTTTCACAACTGGTCGGCGGATTACGGCGGCGCTGTCTGTTTGTATGAGATCAAGGACCATCTCAAAGTCTATGGCAACGTCATGATGGAAAACAAAGCCGAAGACCACGGCGGAGCGATGTTCCTTGAAGACTCTGGACCTGCAGATATCTACGGTAACGTTTTTCTGCGCAACTGGACACCGGATGACGGCGGCGCCATCAGTTTTGAAGACATTGCCGACACCCTGTCCCACATCAACGTCTATAACAACTTGTTCGCGGAAAACATCGCCGACGATCACGGCGAGAACCATGCCCGCGGCGCCGCTCTTGCATTGGACGATATCCGTGATGCTAAAATATTCAATAACACCATCGTCGGCAATATGGTGATGGGCAGCTTTGACCCCGCCGGTGGCGGTATCGACAGCGAACGCCATGGCCACGAGTACATTGCTGAAAAACCAGACGGCAGCGTTTATATGCCGCCTGGATACAGTGATCCGATGATCTTCAACAACATCATCTGGGGCAACTGGCGTGTGAATTACCAGCAGCCAGTGGAAGGCGGGGAAGAAGAAGACCTGGATTACACCTGGGCTAAAAACTATGTCTGGACACCCGATCAGTTGCACGTGGACAACCCCCATGTGCAGCCGGAATGGCTGAGCGAACAAAACTCCAACAGCTTCAGCCAGGTCGCCTTTAACAACATCATGGGAGGCTACGATTACAATAACCAGCCGCCCACCGCCGATGCCGGCGCCAACCAGGCCCTCAAAGACCTGGACAACAGCGGCTCCGAACCCGTAACCCTCGATGGCAGCGGCTCTTCAGACTCCGACGGCTCCATCGTCAGCTACACCTGGACCGAAAACGGCGCACCCCTCGCAACGGGTGTGAATCCAACGGTGGAATTGGCAATCGGTTCTCACACCATTTTACTGAAAGTGTTTGATGAACGCGGCGCTTCGAGCACAGACGTAGTTAGCGTAACCGTGAACGCCATCACACCAACTACCGTTTCATTTATTCCGACTGACGATAGCTATGTACGATCCAATCGTAAATTGAATAATTATGGCCGGAGACGCGATCTTCGCGTGCGTAATTCCTCCACAACATTTCACAGTTTTCTGAAGTTCGATGTAACGGGACTGAGTGGTTCGATCTTGAATGCAAAGGTTCGCCTGAAAGTTCGCAATGGCAGTAAAGATGGCGGCTCCATTTATGCGGTAACTAATGACTGGAATGAAGACAATGTCACCTGGGAGAGTGCACCGCAGTTTCCTGGTTCGTCATTGAGTTCTGCTGGCAAAATTTCAAGTGGCGATATGGTAGAATTCGATGTATCCTCCGCTATATCGGGGAACGGTACCTATTCCTTTGGACTGAAGAACAATTCGTCCGACATCGCTAAATTTAGCTCAAAAGAGGGTTCCACTCCGCCAGAGCTGATCATCGAAACCAGTAGCGGCGGCGGAGGCAACACTCCGCCCATAGCGGATGCCGGTGCGGATCAAACCGTGACCGACAGCGACAACTCGGATGATGAAATGGTTACGCTGGATGGCAGCGGTTCCTACGATTCCGATGGTACTATTATGAGTTATGACTGGAGTGAAAGCGGGAGTACCATTGCGACTGGTAGCGTACCTACGGTAAATCTTGCCGTGGGTGTCCACACCATCGTTTTGACAGTATCCGATGACCACGGTGCAACCGCAGCGGATCAAGTAGTGGTGACGGTCAACGCTGGCGGCGGCGCCAACACACCACCCGTCGCGGACGCCGGACCTGACCAAACAGTAACTGACTCTGACAACTCAGGTGCTGAAATAGTCTCGCTCGATGGCAGCGACTCTTATGACACCGACGGCAGTATTGTTAGCTACGACTGGAGTGAAGGCGGACTTGTCTTCGCTACTGGCATTACACCTTCGGTATCGCTTACAGTGGGTACGCACAACATCACTTTGACAGTAGCGGATAATCAGGGTGCGACCGGAACTGACCAGGTTATCATAACCGTCAACGCTGGCGGCGGAGGAACTCCAGGTACCTTCACATTCAACCCAACTGACGATGCATTTGCTCGGTCAGACAAGTCCAGTAAAAATTATGGCGGTTCCAGCCAACTTCGCTTGCGCAAAACATCCTCAAAAGAGATGCACGCTTACTTGATGTTCGCCGTGAACGGACTTAGTGGCAACGTAACCAGTGCGCGGCTCCGATTGAAAGTGGTCAGTGCCAGTGACGACGGCGGTTCAATCTATTCGATTGCCAGTAGCTGGGATGAAGGCAGCCTGAACTGGAACAACGCACCGGCCATAGGCGGCAGTCCATTAAGCTCCGTCGGCGCCGTTGCCAAAGGTGACATCGTGGAGTTTGATGTCTCTACTGCTATAACTGGAGACGGTGTTTACAGCTTCGGAATAAAAAACGCTTCCTCCGATGCTGCAAAATACAGCTCCAAAGAAGGCAGCACGGCTCCAGAGCTAATTATCGAAACCAGCTCTCCTGCACCGCATCTTGCTATCGCATCAGACGGAACCCTGTCCTTTACCAACTGGCTGAGTATGAGTACTAAGATCAGGAGTTTGTTTATGCGGGAGTTAAAAAATACCGCAAAAACACAGGTTCACCAGAAAAGAGCCAAAAGCCTGTTTCAGATGAGTGGCAACAACCTCAACTTCGATCCCATGTTCGTGGATCCCGCCAATTTAAATTGGAGATTGCAGCCGGGTTCTCCAGTCATCGATCAGGCGGATGCGTCTATCGGTCCTGGCATTGATTTGGAAAGACTTCCCAGGTCTGTGGTCAACGGTATGATCGATATGGGCGCTTTCGAATGGCGAGCTAATTCCCCGATGGTCATGCGTATTCCGACAGGCGTTTTGGGTCAATTTAAGATTCCGACTCCAGGTAGTTCTCAGCTCTATCCCTGATCTTTCCTTTTGACCCAAAATTTAGCCTCCATGCAAAAAAGGGGCGGGTATTTAATACCTGCCCCTTTTTCTTAAAGAAAAATATTTTAAGATAAATTGCAATGTATGTTGATTAACTCTGATGTGTGGGAACCATAGGCACCGTGCATGCAAGATAATTGTCACAAATGCGCACCATGGCGGAGCGGGATGAGTTGAACGCAGAAATGATCGATCCGCCTTTGCGACCGGCGGTTAAATCTCCAATCAAAAATAAACCCGGAATATTCGTCTCGTACCCATCTTTGACAGTGGGCACCTCTCCTTCAAAGTCGATGCCGATGCTTCGTAAAAAATTCTGTGGGGTAGTACCGCCCAAAGCATAAACCAGATGATCGAAGACACGTTCGTACTGTTCCCTTTTTGCTAAAGTCACTTTGGGTTTGCCGTCTTCTTCGACAACTTTGATGACGGTGCTGCTGCGCATGACTTCCACGGCTTCCGTTTTTTCAAGTGCGAGTAAACTTTTTTTATTGATTTCATTCATACGCCAAAAATCATCCCTGCGATAGGAAAGGGTGATCTCATTGTTTCGCTCACACAAGTACTGCACGTATTCGGATGCGGAATCTCCACCGCCCACCACCAGTACGCGCGAATTTTCAATGGTAACCGAAGTCACATCAAAATGAATTCTTGATTTGAGAGAACGCGGTAATGGATAATCCGGCTTATTCGGTTTACCGAAAATACCGATGGCGATAACGCACACTTTTGTGGGGTGGGTGCACTGCTCTGTGACAATTTTAAAGCCGCCCGTTTTGAGTTGTTGAATGGCATTTACGCCTTCTTTGTAATGAACATGCAAGGCATTTTCTTGAATGGCCCGGTCGAGATAGGACAGGGTTTCCTCTTTACTCAAGTCCGGGATGCACATCACGCCATGACAAAGGGCATTCTGTCCCTTGTAATTTGCCGCCACCGGTTTGCCTTCAGGATACAATTTGCGAATGGTCCATGAGTGTTCTTCGGACTTTTCGAGGATTAATATTTTGTCGGCAGGAATGCCAGCCTGACGTGCTTCAACCGCCATACTGATACCCGCGGGACCGGCGCCAATCACGATTAGCTCGTACATGACCATGGTTTCCTTTTTTTTAATGCTGACCGCATTTAGTTTCTTTTTGCAATCGAAGTTCCCGTTTCTAGTTCGAACAGCTAGGTTGTGTGAAGGGTACCTATTTTCGCATCTCAGTCTGCAAACAAATAAGACTCATAAAAATCGCAGACCGGCAGCGATTGGTCAACAACGATGAAAATGATGAATCTGGATAATCGACTCAAAGGCGGTTAATTTTCGCCGAATAAAAAAAGAACATAAACAATTAATTGAGAAATTGCAACCCGAACTCTGATTTTAATGAGTCATCGCAATCGATTTGCCCGTCAGAATGCACCAGAAGCGATTTAATTTTGTGCGGATTTGGCAGAGGTGATTTGTCATTTTTCCCGTATAGAAACAAAAACGTAGCCCACACATCCGCTTCTTCGACCGTGGGGGCAAACACCGTGACACTCTGGCTCAAGTCTCCAGGGACGCCGGTTTCTGGATTCAGGATGTGATGATAACGCCGACCGTCGATTTCAACAAATCGTTCGTAATCGCCGCTGGTGGCCACCGCGAAATCGCTTAACTCGAACCTGGCTAACAACTTCTGGCGCTTTCTCGGATGCTGCAATCCCACCTGCCATTTGGATTTGGCATTTTTCCAGCCACAGGCATAAATATCGCCGCCAGCATTAATTAAAAACTTTTTCACACCGTCGTTCTTCAAAACCACGGCTGCTCGGTCCACCGCGTATCCCTTCGCAATGCCGCCTAAATCAATGCGCATTCCTTTTTTTGCCAGGAAAACAGTGGTATCCTGAACATCGAATGAAATCAGGTGAAAATCCACCAGAGCCTGCCGCGATTGCAGCTCGTCTTTGAGTGGCAATTTAATTTCTTGATCGCCATTGAAGCCCCACAGCTCACTCAACGGCCCGATGGTCACGTCGAACAATCCGAAGAACTTTTCCGAGTAAGCAATGGCTCTTTGCAGAATGGCGAACGTCTCGTAACTGACTTTGACCGGCGCCTTCCAGCCGTTGTGATTGATGTATGAGATTTCGCTTTGCTCATCGTGCGAGCTCAGCAGGGCTTCTATGCGCTCGATTTCTTTGTAGGCATGGTAACTGGCGACTTTTGCTTTCTGGATATCGGCATGTACTACAGTAATTTCAACCTCCGTCCCTAATAAATATTTGGTCGTTGAAATTTCAAATGCCGGACCTTTGTCGCCGGCATAGTTGATATTTGAAAAGCACAAGCTAAAAAACAGGGTCGCGCCGGTCAATTTAATAAGCCACACTATCGACTCCCAGAGCATTTTCGCCAGCGATGGCAATACGAATTTCATTGGGTACGCACACCAGATTTTGCCCGGACTGCTCGATCCGACCCATTTTCACACAGGTCTTGTGCTTGCAGGAAGCATGGGTGATTCTCACTTCAGCACTTTCAATTGCCACCGTAAGCTCTCCTTTGGTGCCTTTAATTTGAAGGGACGGCTGATGGGCAGCCACGGAGATTTTTTCGATCAGACGATTTTTGTGAAAGATGTGAACCTCCGTGGAAGCACGTTCGCTGCGCTTGTTGGAGAATCTGACCAGGGTCGGATTTTCCATAGCTCGGGGCAGCCCAAGCTCATTTGCAATTTCCAGTAATTGTTTTGACAGGGCATCCGGGCTTTTTCTAAAATTGATCAGTTGCTCGTTTTTGATGAGCACCAAGTCGCCAATTTGCTGACCGGGAAGAGTGTATTCCGTGTATTTGATTTCATCTAAATTGCAGTCGAATGTTCTGAGCAGATCTGTTAATTTAGCCACTGCGCGCACGGGATCATCTGTGAGCAAATCAAGCGAAAAATCCCATCCCGATTCTTTCGCAAAAAGCCAATTCCGCTGCATGCCAACACCTTTGGTCACTGCCAGGCCAGTTAAAACCAGCGAACAGTTTTTTAAGAATTCTCTACGTTTCATGTTCGATTCCTTTTTCAATTTAAATCTATTTGCCTTTAAAAACGATAGCGCGCGCCGAAGCTGAGAATGTACGCGTACAGGTCTTTGGTGCGGCTGTGCCAATTGGGCGTAGAGGTGTGCCGATGGTAAAAATTAACTCGCAAGTTCAATTGCACCTTCTCATTGGATAAAAATGGCACGCCCTTGAAATGCCCGCCGTTTAAACTCAACTTCAATTGATATTCATTGGAATACAATTCGTCCAATTTACTATCCACTGTCATGAATTCTTCCGGCGCCAAATAATTTTCTTTGAAGAAAAAAGCGCTGCCCTGGACATAATTTCGAAAGCCGAGCCCAACGGTGACAAAATCGTTGTAATGCTGTTGAAAATTGAACGAGGTGGTAAACGATTTGACCTCCCAGTCATCCCAGTAATAACGCACGCCGATTTGTAGAGCTGACTTGCGATCTACCTGGTAGTTCATCCGCAAACCCACGGCTTTGCGAATGCGTTTATCCGGATGCACCGGCTCATAATTGGCAACCGCATCATTTTGAATAATTTGTACGATTTGATACGGATCCGAAAGCAATCCTTTCGAATAGTTGTAAGAAAAAATCGCTTGCGAAATCAACCGCTTGCTCAATACTTGTGTGAGATTCAAACTGAATGTGTAGGAGTCTTTCTCTTTCTCCCAGTCGCGGATTTGTGGGAAAACTTTATCCCAGCTGCGCACCACTCCCATCTGCAGCACCGTATTCTTTCTGGCAAACGGTTGTGAATACGTTCCAGCCAGGGTTGTAGAACGATAATCGTGTTCTTTACTTAACAGGTAGTTGACTGAAAGAACACCGTCTTTTATCGCCTGGGTAAATCCGCCGCCGATTTCATGGCGTACTTCGTCCGGTGAATTATCTCCGCCGCCGTCTTCCTTTTCAGTGGCTGAGGTGACACCGTCCACTGTGAAATGGCTTTTCATGGATGCCGCACTGATGACATCCACCAGATAGCGCGCGTTGACCGAAGTCGTTTCCGACAATTTTTTGGTCAACGAAATACTGGGATACACAATCTCGACATTAAAACTGTCGAAATACGAATTCAAGTTAACCTGCAATTCACTTTCAGGTAAATCCTGTGAAAAGGTTGCGGTCGCAGCAAAAAAACAAATTGATATGAGCAATTGAATCGACTTAACCACAACCGCAACCTCCGCTTTGTGCGCCAGTGCCGCCCACCGATCCTTCACGATAATCGATATGATGTTCGTTAATGCCGGCGTCCAGGGGGTTCTCGTCAAAAATCATGATGGGATCAGACAGCCCTCCCCTTTCCCAGGGTTGGACAGTGGCACAGCTTGACAGAACCAACACCAGAAACAACCAAATGAGATGTTTTAATTTCATCGACAATTTCTCCGTTATTTCTCTGCCAGTAACAATTGTAATTCTTTGTGATATATCGGCTTGTGTGAATCTTTGAAGCCGGTGTGCCGGCTGCGAATCATTCCGCGCTTGTCGATAAAAAGCGTCGTGGGCATGGCCTCTACTTTGTACATGGCGGGTATCTTTCCCTCTTTGTCCACAATTAGCGGAAACAGGACTTTAGCCTTAAGCTTTGACAGAAATTTTTTCATGTTCACCGGGTTTTCATCCAAATTAACCGTGATCACCGTCAATCCCTTTTTATAGTATGTATTATACAACTCGATGAGAAACGGGAATTCTTTCTGGCAGGGCTTGCACCAGCTCGCCCAGAAATCGAGAATAACCACCTGACCTTTATAATCGGAAAGATTTATTTTATCACCCGTAACAGTTAAGCCTTTGAAGTCCTTAGCCCTGGTCAAATTTTCCCGGGCTTGCACCAGAGCTCCCACAGAAACGAACAATAGCAATCCAATTAGAAATCTATTCACTTTAAACCTCCTTATTTAAGATGTAAAAGTTCTTCTTTCTAAAAATTCAATTTTCCTCATCAATGTCATCTTCCCACAAGGTCTCATGGCACTGGAAGCAAGATGGAGAGATAGTGATTTTCCCATCGACTTCTGCGACACCGCCATCGAGATCATCTTGATGACATTTCGAATCGGAACAACCGCTATTTGTTTTGTATGGATATTTAAATCCTTTTTTGTGAAGGACACCTTTTATTTTTTCGGTGTGATCGGAAGGTAACCCAGATTTTGAGATCGAAGGAAACGGGCCGCTGCACCGGACGAGGAGAATGATTGAAAAAATCAAGCCAGAACAAAAGAAAAATAATTTTAAACGCATCATACTTTTAATTATTCGATTAAAACTCAAAATTAATTTTCCTCTTCGCAAAGCTTGTGCCAAATCCACCGTTACCTTGAAATAGTTATGTTCGTACCGCTTCATGTAAATGATTTCATTGACATTTAAAGTGAAAGAGAATTTCAATTTGACTTCAATAAAAAGATAATGGTTGATAAGCTTTTTAATTTTAAGATACTCCTGACCGATTTTTATTACATTTTAGTATTTCAGTATTGAAATTTTTATTAATCTTTTTGGTCACAATGAGTATTTTAACACAGGTAAAAAACTGAGAATCATTAATTCCAATTGAATCGAAGAATGAAATCTATGCGTAATATTTTCATCATTAGTGAAATATTTTCAAGGTACGTGTCAGAAAGAATTTCGGTGTTGAATGCCTCTCAATGATATTCAATGGCGGATTCGCACATATTATGCGGCATATTTTTTGCTGACAATTCTTAATTAATGTCTGAACGAAAACGACCTGATCTTCCCAAAGGTCTCCTGGCCGAGGGTGAATTCCTGCCTGGCTCGGCGAGGCCTGTCCTGAGCCTTGTCGAAGGGACGCCTTCGCGAAGAGGCTCTTAAATCGCGCATTTCTCGAGTTTCCGTT
>JBHHXN010000183.1:0-10412 GCA_046757025.1 bacterium | reverse complement strand
AGGGGTCCACCGCGGTGGCGACGCTTTCGCGCACGTTCGTGCGGAAGTAGCGGCGCCGGGCTGCAAGTGGTGCGAAAGAATGGCTGCTTTTGTTTGAGATTTCCGTTTTTTGTGTGGCCCCATTGTCATCTATTTGCCGGTCAAAGGAATGTGTGGCCAAAACCTTGCTGTCGTACCACAAAAACAGCGGCGCCAAAATGGTCAAAATGATCGCCAGGACGAAAAGTGCGCGATTGATGGTGGTCAAAGGACCGGCGGCTGTAAGATATTTTAACGGGTTTCCCTGGTTAGAGAATGGCTTGAGAAAAGATTCTTTCCAGGAGCGTCGCTTTTTTTGCCGTAACGAAGAAGCGGTGTGTTTACCATTAAATCGCCCGTTGCTGTGGTGGTTTTTTTCAATGTTTTGCCTGAAGATAAATTTTAGTATTTGTTCTTTCATGTTGGAATATTCAATTTTTCATTGACCATTAGTAAAATTCACACTGCCAGCATTCGCACCAATATCAGCTGGCATTGTAACTGATCGCTGCCGCGTCCCTCGGGAGTCAGGTAAAAATGTCGAATGCGAGTCAAAACGTTTTGGTTTTCGATGCGTTCAAAAAAAGCCATGAGCGCCGGCAGGTTGCCTGAACATTCAATTTGAATTTGCAGTTTAACCACTCGCTGGGTACCTGATTTGGAGCTGGAGTGATTTTCATTTGTAGAATGCAGAGGATGAAATCGGCGAATCTTCACCTGTGCTCCTGCTGCTGACTCGATTTCCCGCAGGAAGTCCGCTGTTTGAATGCTGTTGGAGACGTTGGCAGCCTGTTTATTTTGATCCCAGGAAGCGGCATTTCGGACAATTGTTAAGGTGCGTAAATATTGTGTTTGCGCATGTCTGATGGCCGTTTTAGTCTGCTGCCAGTCCTGGAGGAGTCCGGAAACGATAAAATTTATTAGCAAATAGCCGGCTACTCCCGCCATGGCCGCGGCGATCAAAATTTTTTCTCGAGTAGTAAAAGTTCTTTTCATATTATTAAGCGCTTAAAAAGTTCTCATGCTCATGGTGAATCAGGTTGACTGTTTTGGCTCAAGGTGATTTTCACTTCAAACTCAATTTCTTCTTTTTTCCCGGAGCGTTTTCGGCGATCGGCCGAAGCGATGACGGCTTCGGAAAAACTCAGTTGTGATGTCAATAAATTGGGTAGATTGAACACATCCGCTAGCTTACCGGCGACTCCTCGCACCACCAGTCTTTCGCCGCGTAAAAATGTCAGCGAGCTGAGTTCGACACCCGCGGGCAGTTTCGCCAGAAGTTGTGCGATGATAGCGGAGGTGGTTTCGGTGGAGCCCAGTTGACTTTGCAGTAGCTGCTGCACCTGCTGTGATTTGTTGACGGCCTGCACTTGCGGTTGCAGCAGCTCGATCTGATGTTTTAGATTTAGCAGCACTTTTTGCCGTTTTTTGAGCGCCACTTTAGTGGTACCAGTCAAAACAGCGAGGATATAAAAAATAAGCAAACTGGTGTAAACCGATTTTCTGAAAATGATTCGTCGTTTGTGATTTTGCTGTGCACCGGACAGCCGTAGATCCATCAGATTTTGATCACGAGAACAGGCCATACCGAGCAAAGTTGAAATCGAAAACCAGTGCTGCATGATGGTATCGGAATCGGTCTGTGGGAAATGTCCCAACGGGATCATGAGGTCGAACCATTTCACCGGTACCTTTAAATTTTCCTGTAAAATTCGAGTCAGCGCTTGCACTCTCGGCAGCCAACCCGTGAGCGCCACAAATTCAACACGGGCATCCACACCGTTGGCTTCAAATAAGGCGTTGGTTTCAGCCACGCCTTTCGAAAGCTCGTCCATCCAGGAATCGTATTCTGCGTGGCGTTCAACGCCCACCATGCGCTCCATCAAATCTTCTACGCCCCGGCCTACACTGCGGCAGAAAAGCAGCTTGCCGCTGTCGATGATGATGACGTTTGTGGCGGAAAAATCCACATCTACCAGCGCCACGCATTTGGATTTGATTTCGGGCATTTCTTTGCCCAGTCGTAAAAACGACTGATAGATGGCCTCGATGTTCAGGCGAATGGCTTCCACGGTCAGGCCGGCGTTTTTACACAATTTCTGGTAGCGTTTTATGTCCCGTTTGCGCGCTATCACCACCATGACGCGGGCATAGCCGTCGTTCTCGCGGGCTATCAGGCTAATGTCGAAAACGATTTCCTGAAAGGGGAGAGGGAGATCGTTTTGTAATTGATGCATCGCCATTTTTCGCAGTTCTTTCAGATCATGACTGGGCAATCTTAAAATTTTTGTGTGCACGCTGTGCCGGGGAATGGAAATCGTCACCGGTTGATTCGGCGCCAGGTGCATTTCCTGAAGGTGGTCTCGCAGCACTTTTAGAATTTCGTCGTCGTGGTTGGAGGAGAGAAATTTGACTTTTAACAACCGCACACCATTTTTTACACCCCGTTTGTCCACCAGAATGAATTTTATCAAATTGCGGTCAAATTCAATTCCAACGAATTTTCTGGATTTGGGCAGCAGCTCAAAAGTCCATTGCAAGGCTTTTTGAGAAAGCGGTTTGGGCTTTGTCTTCGCCGGTGAATCGTGGTTAATTGCCGAAGTAATCGTTTCCATAAAACCTGTATAAATTAATTTTTATCTAAATTGAACGGTGTCGCGTTGATTGGGTTTTAGTAACTATTCATCCTTTCCTCCCGCAATTGCGGGAGGACAAAACAGACTGAAGAGTTACCATTTTTAGTGTTTGCTCATTTCAAATGCCTGGGTTCTGTCCAATGAATGACATCCACCCGTTTTGCATTCACTCGGTGGACCACCGCGGTTACTTTCCGTCGAACCTGTCCATTCATACTCATGCCGGTGGATTCGATGGTAAAGTGCGACGATCGCACGCCGAGATTTTGTTCTGTGACAAGCTGATTTAAAAGCGCCTGGTCAGATGGTTTGAGTTTCAGCGCGTCCGTTAATTGTTTTACGATGTCGTCAACTTTTTGAAATACCACATCGTCGCTGGTGAATGGCTGGCCGTCTGAACCCGAGCGAAAACGAACGATTTTTCGGGCAAGCTCTGGATCCAGCCCCATTATTTCCAGAACTTTCTCACTTGCGGTGTTGATGTTGATCTGGCCGTCGCCGTGCACAGTGATTAGCTCACTGAGATTGCGCAAATCTTCTTCTGTGAAATCCCGCACCAGCGTCAATTCTTCAACAAATTCAAAATCGCTGTTTTTGCAGCTATGTGGATGCTCCAATTGTTTGTAATAAGTGGCTTCCGCTCCGTCTTTTCGAACTTGGTCATCGTCATCGCGCCAGTCCAGAAGCGCGGCGACTTTCGCCGCGGTCATGCCAGGCAGCCGCAACAGCCATTCTCTTGAAGCCCGATTGAGGTTGATTTTTCTGTTTTCATCCACCATGCCGTAGATGCGGCTCAATTCAGGATCACTTGTCGGATTCGGGTACGACACTTCGAAAACACCCTGTCCGCAGGCGACTTGTGCAAACCGCTCTGGATCGTGTGCCCAGGGTTGCGTAAGCGCATCAAAGGATTGCAGAGAATCGGCTGCAGCTTGGATTGTTAAAACCGATATGGCGTGATAAACGCCGGCTCTGGCCAACCACGCGGCTTCGGCTGAGCGTGTTGCGTAATTTTCCAGCTTCAAACCCATGAGTACGTTACGCATGACCCCCAGCCCCAACAGGCTCAACAGGGCCAGCATCCAGAGTGCCGTTATCGAAAGGCTGCCCTTGCAATTACGAAGTTGAGAGGGCGCCTTGATTTTGTTTTCGGTTTTTTCCATCAGATCGTATTGGACAAATGATTTCAATCGGTTCTGAGTTTGCCGTCAGGAGTATGTGAATTCGCACCGCCAGCGGTAATTGGTCGGCTTCCGACCAGTGATCTTGCCACTGTGCTTCTGTTTTCAACCTCGGTAAATATTGCAATTCCATTGACTCCACATCGGACAATATTTTTTCCGCCGCGGTACTGCCTTTAAAATCGGAAGTGGAACGCATGAGATAGTATCCCTCGCCTTTCTCATCCCTTTTCAAAAAATAAGCCACATATTGCACGATTTTAAAGTATTCAGAAGATGGTCTCAAAATGGTGAATCGCAGTGAATCGGCATAACCGCGGAAGGGGCCGACGGTAAAAGGTTGAGCACTGTCCAAATCCGCCGAAATGGCGGTAATGGCCTGTTGCTGCTGCATGAGCGCGGCGGTTTTCTGACGAGTCACTTTTCTGGAAGTTACGGCTCTTTGCATGATTGCCAGAGTCGCCAGACCTACCAGAGAAAAAATTGACAGCGCAGTCAGCATTTCTACAAAAGTGAAACCGTGTTCGCGGCCGATCAGAGAAGCTTTGACCGCCGGTTTTGTTTTATGAATTAATTTTTTCAATACTCTTTGCACGGGTTTGTCTGGTTCGAATTCTGTAGATTACAAATCTTCAGTCAACTTCTACTTCCGTAACCGGCAGCAGGGTGGTCAGTGAAAGCGAGCCGGGTTTACCTCGATCGGACCAGTTCACGATTACGGTTACTTGTTGCAAACCGGTCTGGTTGCGCCAGATTTCTGAATTTATCTGGTAATGGAAAGTCATGTTTTCTTCGTTTTTAAAAATGCGACCTTCGTCGTTTTCAGGAATCATTCCTAATTCGACTTGCGTTAAAAGCGATTCTGCCACCTGGCGAGCCGGGGCGTAGTAGTATTGGCGAAATTGCACCACACGCACCGCTTTTTGAAACATGGTGATCAGAGCCACCATGCCAATGGATAAAAGCAAAATGGACAGGAGGGCTTCAAACAACACAAAGCCTCGTTCATTCCGATGAACGGTCAGTTGATTTGACTTTAAATGTTTTTTCGTCTGCATAAATTTGGTAGTTGCGGTTTTTGTCATCACTTATCGTTAAATTCAGGTCTGTCATGGTGCCATCGGGCCAAAAATTCCAGACTGCCGCAGGGGGATGCAAAATGTTGGTTGCAGGCAATGCCTGTTCGAAATGAATCTTCCAGCTTTCCTGACGCAGTGCGTTTGGTGTTTCAGGGATGTCCTGAAAAACTCGTTTTTCCACCGTGTAGCCGCGGCCGTCTTCCCATACTTTGAAACGCCAGTTCCGGCCCGAAAGGATGGCGCGCTGTTGAA
Source organism: bacterium (assembly GCA_046757025.1). Lineage (GTDB taxonomy): Bacteria > Zhuqueibacterota > Zhuqueibacteria > Oceanimicrobiales > Oceanimicrobiaceae > JBHHXN01. The sequence goes on along the minus strand of JBHHXN010000183.1, from coordinate 5,246 downwards.
TCATCAGGAGATTTTCAGCAAGGCTTTCCGCGGCATTTTTCGTTTTCAGATTTCGAATAGAATGTACCAACTGCGGACTGGCCGCTGCCACGATCAACCCCAATATGATCAACGTCATGCACAGCTCGATGAGCGTTAGGCCGCGTTCATTGCGAATCATGGCTTACATCCCTTTCCCAGTTTGTGATATCGTCGCCGCCGCTTTTCTGCCTATCGGGCCCAGTGGAATAGAGGTCATAACTTTCTGGATTGTTTTCACCGGGGCAGGAGTAAACGTAGCGTTGTTTCCAGGGATCCTTGAAAGAGGTATTTTTCTTCAAATACGGTCCCTGCCAGGAGTGCGGAATCGGGGGCGTCTCTGGCATGCTCAGCAGAGCGGCCAGACCTTGCTCTGTGGTTGGATAAGCGCCGTTATCCAGAAAGTACATTTCCAGCGCCATGGCGATGTTGGCATTGATATCCGCCTGGGCTGCAGCGCGACGGGCCTGTTCCGTCCGTCCGGCAAATTGCGGCACCACTAATGCCACCAGCACGCCTAAAATGATTACCACCATCATCACTTCGATGAGGGTGAGCCCTTTTTCATTTTTTAAAAGATTCATAATTCCATTCCTAAAAAATTTATTGAGTACCACTTGATGATTGGATGTCCCCACAAAAGCGCGCTTACCGCGGCCGTGGCCAGAAACGGGCCGAAGGGCAGCTCTGTGGAAACGGATTCGCGCCGGCCAAGCGCCTGCTTGCTCACTCCGAAAGCGGCTCCGGCAAACGCCGCAAGTAGGATCGCCAGCAACCCGAGCTGCCAGCCCAGAAACGCGCCCATCATGGCTGCGAATTTGATATCTCCTCCGCCCATAGCCTGTTTTTTTTTGAACAGGTGTTCTCCAAGCCAGCCGCTCAAATAAAGAAATCCACCACAAATGAACACGCCCAGGATGGCGTCTAACAAATCGCCTGTGGGAATGATGCCTGCTAGCAGCAAACCTGCGGCGATGCCGGTCAGAGTGACTTTATCCGGGATGATTTTATGATCGAGGTCGATGAGCATGCCGGTGGCGAGAAAACCACAAAACAGGATGGCGGTAACCAATGTACCGTCTGCGGGGAGCTGTCTCGCCAGAAACCAGATACCCAACCCCATACTAACTTCCAATACCGGATAACGCCAGGAAATGCGCCGGCGGCAGCAGTGACTGCGCCCGTGTAAAATCAAATAACCCAACAGTGGAAATTTTTGACACCAGTTGAGAGGCGCCTGGCAATAGTCGCAGTGCGATTTCCCCCGGATGACGTTTTCGCCCCTGGGCAGGCGATAGGCACACAAACCGGCAAAGCTGCCGAGTAAAAGGCCGAGAAGAAACAGGCTGCTGTGGAAAATCAAATCGTACATGGTCACTGCACCACAAAATCCATCTGGAAAATGGGCATCATCATCGCAAAAACGATGAAACCGATGACCGCTCCTAGTAGAATAATCATGGCAGGTTCAAGCAGCTTGGTAAAGATGGCTACTCGCCGTTCCACCTCTCTGGCGCCGGAGCGGGCGATTCGGGCCAGCACGGTTTCCAACTGATTGGTTTTCTCGCCGATGGTCACCATCTGCCCTAAAAGCTCTGGCAGGAAAACGCCGGTTAAAAGGCTGACTCCGATCTGGCTGCCGTGGCGAATGGCATCGGCAGCCTGCTTAAACTCTTGTTGCAACACCGAGTTCTTACAGGCTGCTACCACCACTTCGAAAGCTCTGTGCACTGGCACCCCCTGAGCTAACAATGAGCTCATGGTTCTGGCGAATTGTGTGACCTCCGCCTCAATGGTCAAGGCCCCTATAAAAGGAAAGCGCAGTTTGATGACATCCATTTTCTGTTTGAAATGTATTTTATTGTAATTTATTTTGAACAGGACGATGAGCACCAGAATCGCTAGGGTGATGACCAGCCAGTAATTTGAAATGAAATGCGAGATGCTCAGCAAGATGCGGGTGGGCAACGGCAGCGTCTGACCGACGTCTTCAAACATGGTGACGATGCCGGGCACCACAAAGGTGAGTAGCAGGGCGATGGTGAGCGCACCCATGCCGAACATCAGGATTGGGTAGGCCATGGCAGCGCGAATCTGTTTGTGCACATCGTCATCCTTTTCTAAATGATCCGCAAGCTGCTCCAGCACCAGACCTAGCATGCCGCCGGTTTCGCCAGCTCGCAGCATGTTGACATAAAACGAGGAAAATATTTTCGGCCAGGCTGCACAGGCGTCGGAAAATTGGCTGCCGTCACGCAGGCGCTGTTCCAGATCCTGCAAGATTTTTTGCAGGCTCCCCTGTTGAAATTGCTTTTGCAGTAAGTGTAAGGCAGCATGAATAGTCATGCCGGCTTCCAGCATATTCGCTAATTGCCGCGTGAACAGAACCAGCGCTTCCCGGGCGGGCTTGCGCGCGAAAAATTTCAAGATGCCTCGGCCCATAGCCTGCTCCTGCTGCAGCGCAGAAATTTCAACAGGAAAAAGCCCGATTTCGTTCAGGTGAAACGCGACCGCGTCCACATTTTCGGCGGTCATTTCCCCTTTTACGGTTTCGGATGGAGAGACTTTTGCGAGATATTTAAACACCGGCATGGATCACCCCTCCACTTCCTGCGTGACTCTGAGCACTTCCTCCAACGTGGTAACGCCGAGATTGATCTTCTCGATACCATCCTGACGCAGGCTCACCATGCCTTTTTCCATGGCGATTTGCCGTAATTGGTTGGCGGGGGTTTTTTTAACCACGTGGTCGCGAATTTCGTCGTCCACCAACAAAAACTCATAAATAGCGGTTCGGCCAAAATACCCGGAATTTTTGCAGTACTCGCATCCACGGCCATGATAAAATTGTGCATCCTTTGCGAAAAGACGCTGGATCAACTCCGTTTTGCCGTTATGTTCGGTGACCATGAATTTACACTTGGGGCAGATGACCCGCACCAGCCTTTGGGCGATGATGCATTCCACAGAGGCGGCAATCAAATAGGGCTCGATGCCCATGTTGATCAAACGGGCGACGGCGCTGGCGGCGTCGTTGGTGTGCAGCGTACTGAAAACCAGATGACCGGTCATCGCCACCTGTATGGTGACTTCGGCGGTCTCGTGGTCGCGAATCTCCCCAACCAGCATGATATCGGGATCGTGTCGCAGCATGGACCGCAGTCCGTTTGCAAACGTCAGCCCGATGGCTTGGTTTACCTGAATCTGAGTGATGCCGGGCAGCTGATACTCGATGGGATCTTCGGCGGTGATGATCTTCTTTTCCGAGTCGATCAGGCGATTCAGACAGGAATAGAGGGTGGTGGTTTTACCGCTGCCGGTGGGTCCGGTCACCAAAATGATGCCGTGCGGTTTTTCGATCAAGTTCTCGATGATATTTTGGTCTCGAGGCAGCAAACCCAAACATTTTAGGTCGAGGTTTACCTGATGACTGTTCAGGATGCGCAGATTAACCGATTCCCCAAAGGGAGTGGGCAGAATCGAAATGCGCAAGTCCAAATCTTTTTGTCCGGTGCGCACTTTAATCCGGCCATCCTGCGGCAAACGCTGCTCTGCAATGTTCAAGTTGGCCATGATCTTGATGCGCGATACAATGGCGGCATGTAAATGGCGCAGCGATTCCGGCACCGGAAATTCATAAAGTATGCCGTCCGTTCGATAACGAATACGCAAGCTGGATTCCGAGGGCTCGATGTGAATGTCCGTGGCCCGCTCCTGAAACGACTCGATGAGCAGCTCATTAACAAAGCGGACGATACTAGCCTCTTCGCCTTCGTCATCGAGGTCGGAGGTCAAACTGGCGGTGAGATCGACAAAAATACCTTCGCTGTGATCGCTGAGCAACCGGCCAACCGTTTCGGCACCGAGGCCGTATATCTTTCTGAGCGCTTCTTCGATCACATCCTGCTCCGCCGGCAGCGGGTCGATTTCCTTTCCCAAAACCCATTTGATTTCGTCCAGAAGCGCCACATCGTCCAGCGAAGCGATGGCGATCTGCAGCCGGTTGGCGGCCTTGACCAGAGGAACAATTTTGTAACGCAAAGCGATGGCAGACGGCATGAGGTCCTTGACTGCTTTCAAATCAGGTTCTTTCAGCAGCGCTAACAGGCTGGCTGTGACATTTTTTGGATGCGTGAGGGCTCTATTCTTGGGTACCTGAGGCAGTGGATTATATGCAGAGGTATTTTTCACCGTATTTTCAATGTCACTTGAATAGTTCACTGAATAGCCTCATAATTTTTAATACAAAAAACTGGAATGATTAGATAGTTTCTCTGAATACGGTAAATATTTAATTTGATTTTTAAAATGAGATTATTAAGTTATAATATTAATTTTAATGAATTGGAGATTGTTATTTAAAATTTACGACCAAAACATTGAATGAATTTTGCCCAAAAGCAATAATTATATTCGTAATACACGAAACCATTTCGCCGACGCTGATGCGAAAAGATGGCTGACGCATTAAAGCGAAAAGGAAATCCCAAATCTCAACTAGCAAATCACAAATAATTTTCAAATTCTAATCACTAATGCTCAAAACGCAGCGAAGTCTGTTTGGGATTTTGAAAATTGTAAATTGAGATTTGATTGTCATTTGATGTTTGTTTAATTGTGCTTTTTCGAATCATATCGACAAAACTTTGTCGATGTCTGGCACGCTAAACGCTATTGCCATCAGTTGAGCTTAAAAAAGAATAAAAATCAAATTAATTAACAGAAATACCGTCGTTAGTGTATTTATTACAATAGTATAATCTATTTGATGTCATGCGTGATTAATAGTTATTCAGAAAAATTAATATTCGTTAATGTTTGATTGAAAAAAGAAGTGCATGCGATTGGATTTTCTTTACTGCAGACTTGTGAATATAGATTTTACTTATGGTAGCGTAAGTTAAATGTTTAAAATAAAGTATGGCTGATTCTACGATGTTAAATTACCTGTGATAGAATAAAATCCTGGCAGTGAAATAATAAAGTAATAATGACATGGTACCGATTTTATTTAAATACAGGCTGGCTCTGACTTTCTGCAGGTAAACCGTTTCGAATGTAAAAAATATAGAAGTTCTTACATTACTGTAGTTTGGCAAAAATACGTTAAGTCATTAAAAATCAATATTTCAATTCGAGAACCTCAATTTTGGGATAACCTGTTGTTTTTTAGGAATAAAATTGCATTCAAGTTTACATAATTATGAAAATTTGCCAAACTACAGTTA
>JBHHXN010000182.1:0-10426 GCA_046757025.1 bacterium | reverse complement strand
TCCTTTTTGCGAATTTCGCTTTTCGGTTTGCGGCTTTTCGCTGCATTAGGAATTACTTAAATAGTGTCCGAACGAAAACTACCCTATCTTCCCGAAAGCCTGCTGGCCAAGGATGAAATCCTGCTTAGCTCGGCCGGGGCCTGTTCTGAGCTTTGTCGAAGGGCCTGTCCTGAGCCTCGTCGCAGGAACGCCTTCGCGAAAAGGATTTTATGTCGCGCATTTCTCATCATGCTCTCATTCAGACACTAAGTAGTGTCCATCCGTAATCGCATTCCCGAGTGCTCCCTGCTTACAACATGCAGGGACAAGCTCATCGGGAATCTCATGCCTAACGGCTCAATGGATTCCCGCTTAAAGATTGGGCGAATGACAAAAAAGGGCTCTTTACGGATGGACACTAATTAGATAGAAACTACACAACTAATTGCGAATAAATAAAATATATTACGCTAATTCAAAATAGACCTTGATTTTTGCAATTTTTATCTTTTATTGTAAATATACCGACAACAACCGAAGGGGGCCTATCTATGTTTGTACCTGTCCTATTTTACTCAAACAGATTCCCGTGTTTTGTAAGAGGAGGTGACGAGTTCCTGCTATGAAAAAATTGTTAAAATAACCCGAGCTGCGCATCAAATTAAAGGAGTAAAAAAATGAATAGCTCAATTAATCATAGATGCCGTGGATTATCCTTTTTGATGAAGATTTTCCTGCCAATTGTTGTTTTAGTATTCTTTACTGATTTCTTATTTGCTCAAAATCCCAATTCCGACACCACGACCACCGGTCAGATTTTAACGGTGCGCATTACTTCTCCGTTGGATGGCACGATTTCACCTGGCCCCCCGTCCTGTACTTTCGACGTCAGCGGATTTGTGACGCTCAGCGATGCCCCGGAAAACGCCATAAACATTCTCTATGTCATCGATGTCTCGGGCAGCACCACAGACCCGGCGTTTCATCCGCCCATCGATGTCAATGGCGATGGTAAGATTGACGCCGGCGATGATGTCAATGGCGATAACATCGAAGGGGATATTCTGGATGCGGAAATAGCCGGCATACTGGCACTGAATGAAAGTATTGGGAATTTGCCGCAATTGGATATCGGGGTCATCGCTTTTGCCAGTCGGCCTGCCAGTGCCGACGTCGATCCAAATACGGGATTCCAAAATTTTACTGCACCGCCTCGAGTTGATCTGGACGAAAATGGTCTGTCCGACATCGAGGAAGTTTTGCGGTCGCTAGACTCCGAGCTGATTGCGGGCGGCTCTATTGAGCTTTTTCAGCCCATCTCTCGGGACTCTTTGGGCAACAGCACCAATTTTGAAGCGGCTTTGCGGGTGGTGCTTTCCGTCCTGGGAAGTCAATCAGAGGATGAAAAGAACATCGTATTTTTTCTTTCGGATGGCAACAATCGCATCGGAGGGGAGCTTGCCGATGAAATCGCCGAGGCCGCCTCCAGAGGCATTGTCATCAACGCAATCGGTATCACCACAGAATCGAGCGCGGAGGAGCTCTCCGCTATTGCAGAAGGTACCGGTGGCACTTTCCTGCAAGTGGAAGACCCGGCTGAGCTGAAGCAAGTTCTGCCGGCTATTCCCATTGTGGGATTGAACGATGTGGTCATGGTAAACGGCCATCCCGTGACATTGGATGCGGCCGGCACTTTTGCCACCACTTTGAGTGTGGTCGGTGGTCTAAGTGATATCGCGGCCACGGCCACGGCAGAAGATCAAACCAGTGTCACCGCCACTGTTTCAGTGATTTGTTCAGAAGAACTTTCTTGTTTAGTCGATATCACCGCTCCCAAGGAAGGGGAGATTATTTGCACGGACAGCGTAAAAGTGATGGGCCTGCTCAATATACCCGGTGGATTGCCTCCGTTTACCATCACCTGTGACGTTAATGGCGTCAACGCCGAAATTAAAGAAAATATGTTCAGTGTCATCTTGCCCTGTTCACCTGAAAACGAAACTTTGGTGGCGACTTGCACGGTGGTCGACAGTCTCGGCAACCAGACGATCTGTCGCGACACGGTGAAGGTCGAATGCACAGAACCCCCTGTCTGTGAAATCACTATCACTTCTCCCGCCGACAGCGCTTTTTTCTGTGCTGACAGCGTAGAAGTTAAAGGCGATACCAATTTGAGCGGCGGAGCGCCGCCGTTCACAACTTCCATCACGGTGAATAGCCTGGCCGCCACGGTCAGCGGCAACACCTTTCATACTGCAGTGCCACTCAGTGCTGGTGCGAATTTGCTGGTGGCGGTTTTTACCGTGGAAGACAGTTGCGGCAGAATCACGGTTTGCCGGGATTCGGTGGTGGTCTTCACCAGTACGCCGCCAGTGTGCAAGGTGGAAATCACCTTGCCCGCCGACAGCACATTTTCCTGCGCCGACAGTGCAGACGTCGCTGGCGTGACGACCATCAGCGGCGGCGTTCCGCCCTTTGCCATCGAGTGCGAAATTAACGGCATTCCCGCTCTGGTAGTGGGCAACGCCTTTCAGGCAAAGGTGCCGTTAGCTGCGGGTGAAAATGTCCTGGTGGCGGTTTGCACTGTCACCGATAGCTGCGGCCAGGTTACCGTTTGTAAGGATTCGGTGACGGTGTTTACGGCGGGCGCTCCGGTTTGTGCGGTGGAAATTACTTCGCCATCTGCGGATAGCTCGGTCTTCTGTACCGACAGCTTGACGGTGGTGGGGAGGACCACCCTCAGCGGCGGTGCGCCGCCGCTCACTGTTGAGTGTGAAGTGAATGGTGTGGCGGCATCGGTTTCCGGAAACACGTTTGCGGTCACGGTGCCGTTAGATGAGGGAGATAATTTTCTGGTGGCGACCTGCACGGTCACCGATAGCTGCGGTAACGTATCGGTTTGTACTGATACGGTGCAGGTGTTTGCCAATTCTCCGCTGATCTGTGATATCGAAATCATTTCGCCAAAAGCCGAGGCGGTGGTCTGTACCGACACGGTGAGAGTGACCGCCACCACCAATTTCGATTCGCTTTCGTCGTTGGTCGTAACCTGCGATATCAACGGGGTGGAAGCAGAGCTGGTGGACGGCGTATTTGTGGCGACCGTGGTGTTATCATCCGGCCGCAACGCAGTGGTGGCTAACTGCCGCATTCAAGACAGCACGGGTGCGATCAAGGTCATAAGTGATTCCATCACAGTGGATTTCGATAACCTACCGCCGAGATGTACTTTTGTGCACGACGGCAATTCGGTGGTGGGGACTTTTTTCGATGATCACAGCGGCCTCGCAGAGGTGGTACCCAAGCGGCTGCGCAACGCCACCTTGACGGTGGATCCGTTCACGCCGGGGGCGAAAGAAGTCAAGTTCCGCATCGACGCCATCGACCCGAATCAGTCGTTGGGTTTCAGCATCGATCTTTTCGATGTGTGCGGCAACAAATTCAACTGTGATCCGGTGTTTGTTTCGCTTTCCACGGATCGGGCGCAGCGCCAATTTGGCTTTACTTTTCCTGAAATCGAGCGCTATTTTCAGTTGACAAATTTTGGATTGACTGAAATCCGCGTGGATTTGAACGGCCACAAGTTCAGCCTGTTTACCGATCCGAGTCGGGTGGCAACGGAAATCAACGCCTTTCTCATGCCGCGTGAAGGTCGCATCACCATCGATTTGGTGGAGTACCTGCGCCAGGGTGAGAATGAGATGTTGATCGTGTATGAAGGCCCAGCCAACACCCACGCCGATCTGTTTTTACTGGATGTGGTGGATGAATTGGATTTCGAGCTGAAGTTAGAACAGTTGCCGGTGGCGTTTCGACTGGCGCAGAACTATCCCAATCCCTTTAATCCCACCACCAAAATCCGCTACGACGTTCCGAACAAAATGTCCGACGGCGTGTCGGTGCAATTGCGGATTTACAATTTATTAGGTGAGCTGGTGCGCGTGCTGGTGGATGAGCAAAAGTTTCCGGGCCAGTATGTGGTTGAATGGGATGCCCGCGACCGCAGTGGCCTGCAGGTGTCTTCGGGCATTTACGTTTACCAGATTGTGGCGGGCGATTTCAGCGCCACCAAGCGCATGCTGCTGTTGAAGTAAAAGGGCTTGAGAAATTCATCCTTCCGAAGCCGCTAAGGTCTCGGAAGGATGAATTCATTTTAAAAGTGTAAATGAACCGTCATCTTCGCTGGTAGTTGTTTTTTGTAGTTTAATTTGTATGAAGAATACCCGCCTTTCAGTTTAATACCATCCCCCATGGCGCCGTTTGTGGGTTTGCCGAAAGAGCGGCAAGCGCTGGCTGCGTTCCTGTCTCAAGTGGCGCCCTGGCGTGAAAGGTCTTTGCATGAAGTCACCGGGCCGGATTTGTTTCAACAGAACTGCGCGGTGTGCCATCTGCCAAAATCACAAGACCCCATGGTCACTTTTCTCACGGAATTTGATCAGGAGACCATCGCGGTTTTTATGGAAGATTTATCCGCTGTGAATGAATCGATGCCGGAGCTGAATTTGACGGAAAACGAACGCGCACTTCTGGCGAGGTGGTTTAATGAAACTTTCAAGGAAACCAATTGATCGGGAGGTCACTAATGGATACACAAATGATGCTGCCATCACTGGATCCCATTCCTTTACCGGCGCCGTTTTTTCTTTTTAAGTTATTGCTGGTACTCACTTTTGTTTTACATATTCTGGCCATGAATTGTATGTTTGGCGGTGGCAGCTAAATTCGTCATGTCCCAGGCTCTGCGCCGGGAAGATCCGCGAAAAGGCCTTTTCTTGTCTGCGGGATTATTAGCGCTGGTTGTGGTGTTTATGGCGATCATGCGCACCGTTTTGCGCGATGCCTACCTGGCGGAATATTTCAAACCAGCAGAATTCACTGTCCAAACGCAATGGGATGTGATGCTATTATTTTCTCTTCTCCTGCTCGGTGGTGCCGTGCTCTGGCTGGTGATGATCAAACGCTACTTTTTTAGCCCGGAATTGCAAGCCGGAACTTAAATGAAAAATGCATCTAAAATGCATTGAATTGAGAGTTTGGTAAAATTGCCGGCGCGTTGACTGAACTGGGAAAGGGTTGATATCGAGGGCTGTTGAACTCAGCGTTATGTTCACAATCAGAACCGATTTCAGCGAGTTTCAAATGTTGATTGGCTGGTAGGCTGCTCTGTCACGCTACTTCCTGAACCCGGCCCTGTTAAATTTTTCACGCCGAAGAAGCAAATTGACATGGTCCAGAACAACCGTGTTTAAAGCTGGAGCGGTTCCCATTTAGAATGACTGACGCAATTGGGAAAGCCGCTTTTCGCAACGCTCTCCCGCACTCGGTATATTGAAACGGGTGCTGATACTCGTAAGGAATCTGGTTGTTTGCTGGGTACATATAATTGATATGGACCTGATTCAGGATGGATGCTAAAATTTCCAGCAATATGGTTTTTACAACTTTTTAGTTACAAGCTGAAAATATTGTTCACCTTATTCTTTCTATGAGAAAACATGTTCGGGGTATTCGCGAAAAATGGTGTAAAACTATTTTGAAAATCAATTTTCGCGTCTCATATCAGATGTGGCGGGCGAATTAGACTTTGCTCAGTATGAAGACATCTCCTTTTTACTGCATAGGCTTCACAGTGAATCCTGACAAAAAATTGTCACCAGGAAAGATCTGGAAGAGACCAAAAACGAGCTTTTGGCCAAACTCGCCACGAAAGAAGAGATTAAAAAGTTCGCTACAAAAGAGGCGGCAAAGCATTCTGCCACTGAAAAGATCAAAGATGTCTGAATGACACATCATCCCTTCTCCCCACTTTCAATTATCAACTCCTTTCCAAAATAGTAAAAAAAACGCTTCGGCCTAACGAACCAAAAGCAACTTTTTAACCGTGCGAAATGCGCCGGACTTCAAAAGGTAAAAATAAACCCCACTGCTAACCAGCCGCCCATGATCATCGGCGCCGTTCCATTTAACGATGTGATGCCCGCGGCTTTGCTGGGCTGAAACCAATGTTTTTACCCTTTGCCCGAGTAAATTAAAAATGACCAACTCCACTCTGCCGGAAAGGGCCAGCGTGTAACGAATTTCCGTAGTGGGATTGAACGGATTGGGGTAATTTTGCTGTAGCCGAAATTCAAAGGTTTGCCGCTGGAATTCCGCAGAAGAGACCAGGTTGGTGTCCAGTTGCATCGCCTCGGTATCAAAAAGAAAAACCTGGTTGCCATTGGCACTGCCCCAATCGATGTTGCGCTGAGCGAGGAAATGACGACCATCGTTTTGTACAAAACGAACGTGGATTCTGCCGGGTTGACTGTCCGTACCGCCGGTTCTGGGATTGGGCACCGAGGCCCACTTTCGCGTACCGTAAAACACACCGTTCACCACAGGCAGGGGCGGTTCCGGCGGGTAATTTTCATGATCGAGGTAAATGACGCCATCTTGAGCATTGAGAATGCCCCCAAAAACGCCGGCGGGGTTGCGCAAATTATCTCCGATGATCCGATGGACCTGCTCGGTGATACCCCCGAAATTTAGGTTAAAACGGTAGAGATTAAAATCGTGCATACCGAGTAAAAAATCACTCGGAGACCCTCCGGGCCAGGGCATCAGATCGTCATCCGTGGAAAAATTCAGCTCATCAAAACCAAAGCCCCAAAAATCCGGCGGATTGTCGACCGGTTCAATTTGCAAGCTGCCTTGCCAGATGGCAGAGTCGCCGTATGTGGTAACCGTCCCGGTTCCAATGGAGCCGTTCAGGTGATGGTAAACCCAGGTTTGGTTGTTTTCGTCCCAGTAGGCCCATTCACTGCCATTTTCAAATGTTTCGTAGAAAAAAATGCGTTGGAAGACGAGGTATTCCTGCCAGGGATAGCGCTGAGTCCATACCCATATTTTGCGGCCAGGTACAACTTGACAATCAAAAATACGCTGGTTGTTTATCCAAACTTTGGCGGGCTGCATTTCGATTTCGGGCACCACCTTGGCGATGATTTCAATCATTAGATCGCGGCGGGTGGTGAGAGAATGATCCTGGTTCAGGCGGTGATAATATTCTGTGTTGAATTTATGATAAAAGTCAGGATCTTCTACATGTATTTTGCGCATGGCCGCGGCGCCCAGTTCGTAGCGCTCCCAAAACAGGCCAATGCCACCATAATCGCTCCAAAAATCTTCCGTAGTGATGGCCGGTACGTTGCGATAATCGTAATCCCATAGCATGCTTGAGCCAAAAAGATAGGTGGAGTCCACGATGACGTCGTTTGGGTAGAGCTCGATATATCGATTCATGCATGCGTAACTGGCCCCCTGTGCAAAACTTTCTTCAAAGCCGCTCAATTGGGGATGAAATTGCCAGTTGTCGTTAGTGGAAAGGATGACGTTGTCGCGATACGCGTGAATGAGCTCGTGGGTCAAAAGTTGTGGGTACATCTCCGACATGTGGACTTGATTGGAGCTGGGAAAAAATATATTGGAGCCGGCGTACCAGAGGTTCTTTACCAGAGTGACGGTGTAAGAATGCGATGGCGGCCCATAAATCTCCTTGATGATGGGATTCATTCTGGAAATAAAATGGTCGAACATTTGCATTTCAGTGGAGTCCCAGCCTGAAATGATGTTGACCCCGGTGGAATCGTAACCGAAGTCTGAATACGCAACCGTTAGAGCGTTGTTTTGGTTTCCCAGATCCTGCCAGTTTACTACCGTGGAGCCGGAGCTGACTATGACGCTTTGAAGACCTGCACCGTTCACCGCGTAAATCGAAATATAAAACGTGGAATCTTCGGCAATACCCAGCATATCTAAACTTAAACCGTACGCCCCTGTTTGTTGGCCGGTGCTTTGCCACCAACGGATGTCGGCAGCACCGGGCTGACTACCGATGCCGTAGGCATAATAATCGATGCCTGATTCGGGGTCTGTAGCGGCTGTCCAACTGGCAAAGATACTGTGAATACTCTCGGTCACCACCGTCAGCTCCGTGGGCGCATTCGGCGGGGTGGTATCGTTCACGGCAGAAAACAACCTCGCAGTAGTTCTGCCAGTGGGTGGTTGATAGTAATTCTGAATGGGATAATCCGGTCGAACCGGCGAGTTGGCAAATCTATCCTTTATTGTCCGCCGAATCTTTTTTATACCTTCTGTGGCTTTTTGAGTTTTTTCTGCACGGGGAGCGGTCTCGATTATTTGTGCAATCACGGTGTTGTGAAAAGTGAAAACCATCACGAAAATCAAGAAGCGTAGCAAAACTTTTTCTATCTTAGCCATGATCATTTTGAGTGCAAATCTAAATTGGACAGTGAACAACCTGCAACTGTTTCTCTTTATTTCGCTCCATCTAAAATGAAATCAAGTGAAATTAACAAATTATTAAAAAAAAAGAGTGATTATGAAACTTAACTGTATATATTGGGTATATACAGTATGAATACTATTAACAATTAAAAAACGGCTCCATCATGCTACTCAATTTAACCGAGCTTTCGACCGAACCATTACACATTCAAATAATTCGTCAACTGAGTGAAAAAATAATCGATGGGGATCTCAGAGAAGGCGTTGAGCTGGAACCCGTTAACTTGTTTGCACGCTCCCAGCAAGTCAGTCGGAATACCGTTCAGCGTGCTTATAATGCGTTGGCGCGCGAAGGATTGATCCGAACGCGGCGAAGCAGTGGATTTTATGTGGCGGCGTTGACTCCGGATCAAAAACAGGAAATAGCAAGGCAGCGTTTGTCGGGAAAAGATTCTACTTTGAGCACCATAGAATCGTTTTCAAAACAACTGATCTCCGTCTTTGATCCCGATAAGCTGCGGCAAATTGTAGAAGAAAATATTAAAAAAGCGTTGTTGGTAAGAAGTGTAACTTTTGTTTTTTACAATGAGCAGCAAGATGTTTATACGTTTTACCCTTGTGAGGAGTTTCCGCAACCAGAGCTGGTTGATCGCACAGATGAAATTTTTAAAATCATCACAAAATTTAAACTGCCGGTCACAGTTAAGGATTTTCAATCAGGTTCCAGCAACTGTGGATTGAGCCAGCAGCTTTTAAAACGTCAAATCGAGCTGATATTGCCTTTGATCGAATCCGACGAATTATTGGGCTTTTTAGGGTTAACGGCAAAGGTTGATGGCAACGCCTATTCAAAGGATGATTTAAATTTGCTGAAAATCTTGCTCAACCAGTTCGTGACCGCGTTAGCCACCGCCCGTTTTTATGTAGAAGCCATCGAGCGCCGGCGCATGCAGGATGATATCGCCACCGCCATGCAAATCCAGCATGATCTGCTGCCCAAAAAGCTGCCGGATGAAGACCAGATCTCTGTTTCGGCCCACATCTCTTCCCGCCATGCAGTGAGCGGAGATTTTTACGATTATCTTCCTATCGACGCGGCCCGTTTTGGTCTGGTTATTGGCGACGCGTGCGGCAGCGGGTTATCTGCAGCTTTACTCATTTCACAAATTCAGGCCATCTTAAAAAGCGAAATGCAGCGCCCGCAAAATCTGCCAGCGATGTTAAATAATTTGAATCAACAACTGGTTCGTTTTACACCGAAAGATAAATTTGTTACGCTTTTTTATGGGGTTTTCAATAAGAAGTCTCGAATTTTTGAATATGTTACGGCGGGGCATAACCATCCCCTGGTGATGAGAAAAGATGGAACATGGCAGTGGTTAAAAGTCGGAGGCCCAGCGTTAGGGGTGTTACAACCGGCTACTTATGCCACCGGGAAAATCCACTTACGGGCCGGCGATTTTATATTTTTTTACACCGACGGCGTCACTGAAACCATGAATGCACAGCGAGAAGAATACGGGGAACCGCGTCTGCTGGAGCTGCTTAAAAGTCAAACGGCGGCAAACTCTTCCCAAATCGTGCACTCGGTCTTGCAGGACTTGACGCATTTTGCAGAAGAAATCGAGCCGCAGGACGACCGAACCATACTGGTTTTGAAAATAAAAGGTTGAGCATGCTTTTAAATTTAACGGATCTATCTTCGGAACCGCTGCAAAGTCAGATCATCCGACAAATTCGTGCGAAAATTCTCAACGGAGAGCTGGCGGCCGGAACCAGTTTGCCTTCTATCAGAGCGTTAGCCCGAGCACAGCACGTGAGTGTGATTACGGTGCAGCGTGCCTACGAAAGTCTGCTGCGTGAAAACTTAATTCTCTCCCGCCGGGGTAAGGGATTTTTTGTTTCGGAATTACCTGAAAAAAGGAAAAAGGATATGGCCCGTGAGAGACTACTGGAAAGCTTAAAGCCCATCATTTTATCGGCGCTGGAAGAGGGGGTGTCGATTGAGGATATCCAGGAAGCCATTAAAATGATTTTGAAAAAAAATGGCAAAAAGTGAGGGGGAGGAGGAAGAACGGAGACAGGGGATCAAATTATTAATATGGATCTCCTGTCTCCTTGGAAATGCCCTGATTGAGCCACTCGATTAGTTAGAGAAAAA
>JBHHXN010000181.1:0-10603 GCA_046757025.1 bacterium | reverse complement strand
AACTACGAAACTTGAGTTAAAAAAATTATCAACATTAAAATGAACGGACAAAAATCTAAAATCAAATCGAGTAAGCCCTCGCTATCGACGGTAAAATACGTTTTCAAAAATATCATCTGGCCCAGAAAATACCTGCTTTTGCTGGGTCTGGTGCTGATCATTTTTAACCGGCTGGCGGGACTGGTGCTGCCCGGTTCCAGCAAATATCTCATCGACGAGGTCATTGCCAAAGGCGACACAACCCTGCTCAAACTGTTGCTGCTCGCTGTGGGTGCGGCCATCGTGGTGCAGTCCACCACCTCGTTCTTTCTCACCCGGTTGCTGAGCGTGGAAGCGCAGCATCTCATTTCTCATTTGCGCTCACAAGTGCAAAAACACATCCTCTACCTCCCCATTCGCTTTTTTGACAACACCAAAAGCGGAGAGCTGGTTTCCCGCATCATGTCCGACGTGGAAGGCGTTCGCAACCTAGTGGGAACGGGTTTGGTGCAGCTCTTTGGAGGCGTACTGACCGCGGTGATAGCGTTGATTCTGCTCATTAACATCAACGCTTTGATGACGTTGTACGTGCTGGTACCGCTCATTATCTTTGGACTGATTTCGCTCAAAGCTTTCGCTTACATTCGGCCTATTTTTCGAAAACGAGGACAAATCCATGCGGAAGTCACCGGCCGTCTCACCGAATCGCTGTCCGGCATTCGCGTGATCAAAGGCTTTAATGCCGAGAAGCAGGAAATTCAGGTTTTCGAAAAAGGCGTGCTTCGAATTTTTCAAAACGTCAAACAATCGCTCACTTCCACCAGTCTAGTGACCAGCTCTGCCACACTGCTTCTGGGACTGGCCAGCGTCGGTATCATGGGGTTGGGCGGTACCATGATCCTGAAAGGCCACATGACCGTCGGCGATTTCTTTGCCTTCACGCTTTACCTGGGTTTTCTCATCGCCCCCATCGTGCAAATGAGCAACATTGGCAGCCAGATCACCGAAGCGTTTGCCGGACTGGATCGCATGGAGGAAATCCTGAACGAAGCCAAAGAAAGCGAACTGTCCAACCGTTCAGTCGTTTTAAAAGATATGGCCGGAGACATTTCATTTCAAAACGTCACATTTGCTTATGAGAAGGGCAACAACGTTCTCAAAAGCATCAGCTTTGATGCGCCCGCTGGTACGGTCACGGCGCTGGTGGGCAGCTCGGGCTCTGGCAAAACCACCATCGCTGGCATGGCTGCCTCCTATTTGACGCCGGATTCGGGCGTCGTCACAGTTGACGGTATCGACCTGTCCAGAGTCACCCTGGACAGTTACCGCAGCCGGCTGGGGGTGGTGCTGCAGGATGATTTTTTGTACGAAGGTACCATCCGTGAGAACATTTTGTTTCCTCGACCCGACGCCACCGAAGAACAACTTCAGGAGGCGGTGAAAGCCGCACACGTGAAAGAATTTACCGACCGTTTTGAAGACGGGTTAGATACGTTGATCGGAGAGCGCGGCGTGAAACTTTCTGGCGGCCAGCGCCAGCGCGTGGCCATTGCCCGGGCGCTTTTGGCCGACCCTAAAATTCTCATCTTAGACGAAGCCACCTCCAATCTGGACACCGAAAGCGAGCTCTACATTCAGGAAAGCTTGAGCCGGCTGATGAAAGGCCGCACCACGTTTGTGATCGCACACCGGTTGAGCACCATCCGCCAGGCCGACCAGATCCTGGTTATCGAAGACGGCCAGATCGCCGAACGCGGCACCCATGATGAGCTCATTCAGAAACAAGGGCGGTATCATCAGCTTTATACCTATCAGGCACGGATTTAAGCGCCTTTCTAGATTAGAATTCGAAAATATCCTCACAGCTCATATCACGCTCTAATGGAATTGGAACAATCGGCAGTTCAATAATCTTTGTGCTTGACATTGAGCCACATTTTTTATAGTTTAAGCTTACGATGTTGGCTCAATAAATCTCTGGATTTTCCACACAGTAAGAATGCACTACTTCAAACTCCTCGTGGTCCGTTCGATGATGATGATTCTTATCGAGATTTCTTTTTCAAACCGATTAAACAAAAGAGAATTTGCTCTCTTAAAAAAATGCAAACATCAAAAAATGATGAGCCGCGGCCGCTCGCAGGTTCAACAACATCGGGGTAACTTTACGCATAAAGATTTGTTGTTACAATCCGAAAATATGGAATAGTGTCCAATTTAAATCAAGCCCGGATGTGAATGGATTTTTATAGACATTCATATGCGGATTTTTGCATTAAATCCTTGTAAGAACCTTCGCCAAATTCAATTAATTGGACTTAACACGTTGTATGCACATGCTCTGGCGCCTCATCAAAAATCGATACGTGTTTTTAGTTGAAATCGTTTTATTATTATTTTTAATTAATATCGTTCCCATCCGTGCGCAAAATCACGCCCTCAAATTTGACCATCTGACCATCGAGCAGGGGTTGTCGCAAAGCACGGTGTACGGTATTCTACAGGATCGCGATGGCTTCATGTGGTTCGGCACGCAGGATGGTCTCAACAAATTCGACGGCTACGAGTTTACGGTATTTAAGCACGATAAAGCGGACTCCACTTCCCTCTCCGATAATTACATCAACTGCCTTTATGAAGATCATTCTGGCACCCTCTGGATCGGCACCTTCAGCGGCGGGTTGAATCAATTCGATAAAAATACCGGACAGTTCATTCGATATCAACACAATCCAGCCGATTCCACTTGTTTGAGTAAAAATAATGTGCACACGATATTCGAAGACAGAACCAATCAATTGTGGATCGGAACTTTGAAAGGCGGGTTATGTAAGCTCGATCGCGAGACCGGGCAGTTTACCTGTTTCCGACACGACCCTGAAAATCCCAACAGCCTCAGCGACGATGATATCATGGCCATTTCACAGGACCGGGAGGGTCTGCTCTGGTTCGGTACGTTTGGCGGGGGCTTAAATAAATTTGATCTACACACCGGAATATTTACGCATTACAAAAACGATCCCGCAGATACACACAGTTTGAGCAACGATTACATTCGAACCATATTAGAAGACTCGTCCGGTGACTTATGGATCGGCACCGAAACCGGCCTGGATAAATTCGATAAAAAGAAAGCGCAATTCACACATTTCCAGCACCTTCCGGAACAAGCCAACAGCTTAAGTCACAATGACGTGCGGGCCATCTGTGAAGATCAACTTGGCCGACTGTGGGTGGGCACGCTGAACGGATTGAATTTATTCGACCGAAAATCCCAATCGTTTACGATTTTCCGACACGATGAAGCGAACAAATTCAGTCTCAATCATTCGGACGTGCGATCGATTTACGAAGATCGCACCGGCGCCATCTGGTTCGGCACCCTCGCCGGCGGCATCAGCAAATACGACCGCAAAAAATACAAATTTCAGCATTTTAAGCAGACGGCGGAAAACGGCACCGGCCTGAGCGACAACCACATCAAAGCCATTTATGAAGACAAACAAGGCACCCTCTGGATCGGCACCTACGGCGGTTTGAATCAAATTTCACGAAGTAATCCCGACGATTCCGCTTATGATTCGCCGCATCGTGTCGTGCATTTCAAACACGATGAATCGGATCCAAACAGCCTGAGCAGCAATCGCATTCGCACCATTTGTGAAGACAGCGCCGGCCAGTTGTGGATCGGCACCTGGGGAGCGGGTTTAAATCGCTTCAACAAAATCACGCAAAAATTCACTCGTTTTCGTCACTCGGAGAAGGACTCCAACAGTCTCAGCAACGACAACGTCAGTCAGGTTTTCCGTGACCGCGCCGGCGATTTATGGATCGCCACCTCCGGCGGGTTGGACAAAATCAGTCATCAGGCTCAATCACGCTTGCTGATCAACGGCATGCCCAGCTTGAAATTCGAACACTATCGTCACTCACCTGACGATCCAAACAGTTTAAGCGATAAATTTGTCTCTTACATTTACGAAGACCGCTCGGGCGTGCTCTGGATCGGCACTGGCAACGGTCTCAATCGCTTCGACAGAGACGGGGAGCAGTTTCAGCGTTTCCAGCACCGGCCCAACGACCCCAACAGTTTGAGCAACAATCGTATTCAGACCATCCAGGAAGACGGTGCGGGTTTTCTCTGGATCGGCACGGTGGGCGGTCTCAACCGATTTGACCCCAAAGCCGAGATTTTTAAACACTATGGCGTGAACGAGGGCCTACCCAACGAAGTGATCTACGGCATTCTCGTTGACGACAGCGATAATCTATGGATCAGCACCAATCGTGGGCTATCCAGGTTCAATCCGCGCACGGAGATCTTCAAAAATTACGATGTAAATGACGGCTTACAAAGCAACGAATTTAACGGCGGCGCTTACTGGAAGAGTGCCGATGGGGAAATGTTCTTCGGCGGGGTCAACGGTTTCAATACGTTCTATCCGGAAAAAGTGACAAATAATCCTTTTGTGCCCAATATCGTGATCACCTCTTTTCGAATTTTTAACCAGGAAGTACGTTTCCCGCATTCGTTACAAAAGTTAGAGGAGATCACGCTCTCCTACGACGAAAATTTTTTCTCATTTGAATTTGCCGCACTGGATTATACCAGCCCGGAAAAAAACCAATATGCCTACATGCTGGAAGGATTTGACCAAAACTGGATTTATTCACAAAATCGTCGCTACGCCAGCTACACCAATTTAAACAGCGGAGATTATGTTTTTCGAGTAAAAGGCAGCAACAACGACGGCACCTGGAACCACGAAGGCGTGTCCATCAAAATTTGCATTACGCCGCCCTACTGGCAGACCTGGTGGTTTCGATTGCTCTCCAGTTTTAGCTTCATCACGCTGATCTATGGCGTGTATTACAGTCGGGTGAAAACCATTCAAGCACAGAAACTCAAGCTGTCGAAACAGGTTGCGGAACGAACACGGGAATTGCATGAGCACAATCAAAAACTGCTGCTGCACGAAAAGGCGTTGAAAGAAAGCGAAAAACGCTTCCGCACCTTGTTCAACAACGCGGGCGACGCCATCTTCATAAATGATCTGGAGAGTCGGTTTCTGGAAGCCAACAAAGTAGCCACCGAGCTGCTGGGATACAGCCGCGAGGAATTTCTGCAGATGTCTCCCAAAGATATCGAAACCGCTGAAAATGCCGCATTGATACCGGAGCGGATGGAGGCCATCCGCAAGCACGGCCGGCATGTTTTTGAATCGGAGCTGTTTCGAAAAGACGGCACGTTGCTCCCGGTGGAAATAAGCGCGAAACTGATCGATATAGATGGCCAGCAGGCGATTCTCAGCGTTTGCCGGGATATCACCGAACGCAGGCGCATGCAGGTAGAGCTGGCACGAGCCCAGCGCATGGAAACCGCCGGCCGGGTCGCGGGCCAGATAGCCCATGATTTCAACAATCTCCTGAGTCCGCTTTCGGCCTATCCCTCGCTGATTCGCGAATACATGACCAATAACCAGGAAGTGCTGGAGATGCTGGAGGAGATGGAATTTTCTGCCCACAAGATCGCCGAAATCAACCACCAACTGCTGACACTGGGCCGGCGCGGCCATTATGCCATGGAACCGCTCAATTTAAACGAGCTTTTGCACAAAGTGTTGCTGTCACAAGACATCGCTAACCAGATTGCGGTCAAAGAAGAGCTGGAAGCCGAGCTGTTGTTGGTGAACGGCGGCGCCGCACAGTTGACACGCGCCCTGATCAACCTCATCACCAATGCGAAGGAAGCCATGACGGATGGCGGGGTGCTGACCTTGAAAACGCAAAACATCTATCTCGAACAATCGTTGAAAGGGTACAAAACCATCAAACGTGGAGAATACGTCAAACTTGAAATTAGCGACACCGGGCCGGGCATCGCGCCTGAAATCGCCGATAAAATTTTCGATCCCTTTTTCACCACCAAAAAAATGGACAAAGTGCGCGGTTCTGGTTTGGGCTTGAGCGTGGTTTACAGCGTTATCGAAGATCATCATGGCTATATCACCCTGGACAGCGCACCGGGTAAGGGCGCTGCCTTCACACTGTATTTTCCAGTCACCCGCAATCCGGAAATCACCAAATTGGCTAAACAGTTGCGGGGTGGCAGCGAAAACATTTTAATTGTCGATGACGACCCCATCCAACGAAAAGTCGCCAGCCAGCTGCTGAAACGACTCGGCTACCAAACCCACACCGCAGCCAGCGGCGAAGACGCGGTTTCCCTGGCAAAAAATCAAAAACACGATCTGTTGGTGGTGGATATGGTTATGGACGGCATCGATGGAACGGAAACTTACCGGCAAATATTGGAATTTCAACCCGATCAAAAGGCGATCATTTTATCGGGTTATGCCGTCACTCAGCGCGTCGAAGAAGCCATCCATCTGGGCGCCGGTACCTTCATCTCGAAGCCGATCTCCCTGAACGTGCTCGCCAATGCCGTTCGAACGGAATTAGATCGCAAAAAATGAAACTACCATGCCGGGCACAAGCTGTCCCGTCTTTCTCCCAAAATTAAGAATGTTTATCCGCTGTTTTCGCAAAATCAGGAAAAGGTTACTCTCCCCGGGAATTTCGGAAGAGAACCCCTTGTTTTTATCTTAATAAAATCAACAAATTACACCCGGTTAGACAAAGGATGCGCATGGGTTTTATGGCATCAAAATTGCTTGGTGGTCTGCCGGTTTAGATGTCTGTTTTAAAACACCTCTAATTTGCAACAAACATTTTGGAAAGAACTGAACGCCCTTGCGTCTCCAGCAATAAAGCCGTAATCTAACAGAAATATTACAGGCAACTATCTTGCATTTTTTAAGCCGGAACCTTATATTCACAACCAAACGAATCTATCCACAGTTTTAGATGTCTCTAAAATTAACTATTCAATAAAATCTGGAGCTTCAAACATGCTTCCTTTACACAAGGCACTCTGGTCATCGGTTGGGAAAAAAATACTCATGGCCATCACCGGGCTGGCCATGGTCATTTTTTTAGTTGAGCACGTAACTGGCAATCTACTTCTTTTGTCCCAAAATCCAGACCCGTACAACAAATATGCCGATTTTCTGATGGGTTTCGGATCCATCCTGATCGTGGCTGAATTGATATTGATCGCCATTTTACTAACTCATGTCATTTCAGCAACAGCCATAACTATTGGTAAAAACAAAGCCCGACCAGTGAATTACATTAAAAAAGCCAACGCCGGTGGCGCCAGCAAAAAAACCATCGCTTCTTCCACCATGATTTATACCGGTGTCATTTTGTTCGTGTTTTTGGTCATCCATTTAAAAACGTTCAAGTTTGGACCGCATTACACTGCGGTTGTTGACGGCAAGGAAATGCGCGACCTGCACAAATTGGTGATGGAAGTTTTTCGCAGTCCGGCATACGTATTTGGATACACGTCGGTGATGGCGCTGTTAGGCTTTCATCTTCGTCACGGGTTTTGGAGTGCGTTTCAATCATTGGGCGCGAATCATCCGCGCTACATGCCAATTATCTACACGGTGGGGATTTTCATTGCGCTGGTATTAGCAGCGGGATTTCTCACTATTCCGCTTTGGATTTATTTCACAGGAGCTTGATCATGAAACTCGAATCAAAAATACCCGAAGGCCCCATTTCCGAGAAATGGGACAATCACCGATTTAACCTCAAACTGGTCAACCCGGCGAATAAGCGTAAATACAGCATCATTGTTGTGGGCACCGGCTTGGCCGGCGGTGCCGCCGCGGCCTCTCTCGGCGAATTGGGGTACCAGGTTTTGAATTTTTGTATTCAGGATTCGCCGCGCCGGGCGCACAGCATTGCGGCCCAGGGCGGCATCAATGCGGCCAAAAATTACCCCAACGACGGCGACAGCATCTGGCGGCTTTTTTACGACACCGTCAAAGGAGGCGATTACCGGGCGCGTGAAGCGAACGTGTACCGCCTGGCTCAGGTCAGCAACAACATCATCGATCAATGCGTGGCCCAGGGCGTGCCGTTTGCCCGCGAATATGGCGGCCTGCTCGACAACCGCTCGTTCGGCGGCGCGCAGGTCTCGAGAACCTTTTATGCCCGCGGACAAACCGGACAGCAACTGTTGTTAGGCGCGTACAGCTCCCTCATGCGGCAGGTTGGCGCTGGCAAGGTTAAATTGTTCGCGCGTCACGAAATGCTCGACCTGGTGCTCAAAGAAGGCCGGGCTGTGGGCATCGTAACACGCGACCTAACCACTGGCGAAATCAAATCCTATGCTGCTGACGCGGTGGTGCTCGCCACCGGCGGTTATGGCAACATTTACTATCTGTCCACCAACGCGAAAAATTCCAACGTCACCGCCGCCTGGCGTTGTCACAAACGCGGTGCCCTGTTTGCCAACCCCTGCTTCACGCAGATTCATCCCACCTGCATCCCAGTGCACGGCGACTATCAATCCAAACTGACTTTGATGAGTGAAAGCTTACGAAACGACGGCCGGGTATGGGTGCCCAAAAACAAAGGCGACCAGCGTCCACCCAACGATATCCCAGAAGAAGAGCGCGACTACTATCTCGAAAGAAGATACCCCAGTTTTGGCAATTTGGTACCCAGAGACGTGGCTTCCCGCAACGCCAAAGCGGTGTGCGACGAAGGGCGGGGCGTGGGGGAAACCGGCCTGGCGGTCTATCTGGATTTTGCCGACGCCATCGAACGATTGGGCAAAAATACCATCAAAGAAAAATACGGCAACCTCTTTGACATGTACGAACGCATCACTGCGGAAAATCCATACAAAGTGCCCATGAGAATTTTTCCAGCTGTGCATTACACCATGGGCGGGCTGTGGGTGGATTACAATCTCATGAGCACCATACCGGGGTTGTTTGTTCTGGGCGAGGCCAATTTCTCCGACCACGGAGCCAACCGACTGGGGGCCAGTGCTCTCATGCAGGGACTTGCCGACGGCTATTTCATCATTCCCTACACCATCGGCGATTATTTAGCCCGGATGACACCCAACGGCATTACGCCGGCGGACGCGGAATTTAAGCAGGTGGAAGAGGAAGTGCAGGCTCACATCGACAAATTGCTTGCCATCAAAGGTGAAAAAACCGTGCAGGAATGTCACCGTGAGCTCGGCTTGAACATCTGGGAATATGTGGGTATGTCACGCAATGAACAGGGACTGAAAAAAGTTCTGGATATCATTCCCAAACTCGAAGAGGAGTTCTGGAACAATGTAAAAATTCCCGATGACCGGGCAAATATAAATAAAAATCTCGAATTCGCCGGTCGAGTTGCGGATTACTACGAGTTAGCCAAATTAAAAGCGCTGGACGCCCTGCACCGCCAAGAATCGTGCGGCGGACATTTCCGGGAAGAATCGCAAACCCCCGAGGGCGAGGCCTTGCGCGACGACGAGAATTTCAGCTACGTGGCCGCCTGGGAGTACCAAGGCGAAGGCCAGGACCCCAAACTACACAAAGAGCCGCTGGTTTTTGAAAACGTGGAATTAACCCAACGCAGTTACAAGTAAGGAGAGCACGCAATGAAATCCATGACACTCCATTTAAAAATCTGGCGACAGAAAAATGCGCAGAGCGCCGGTAAAATGGTTACCTATACAGTAAGAGACGTGTCCCCCGACATGTCTTTCCTCGAAATGCTCGATGTGTTAAATGAAGACCTCGTCAAAAAGGGCGAAGACCCGGTCGAGTTTGACAACGATTGCCGCGAAGGAATATGCGGCATGTGCAGCCTGGTGATCAACGGCATTGCCCACGGGCCCTGGCGGGCTACGGCCGTTTGCCAGCTTCACATGCGCGAATACAAAGATGGCGACACCATCACGGTGGAACCCTGGCGGGCGCGGGCGTTCCCCGTGCTCAAAGACCTGGTGGTGGACCGCAGCGCGTTCGATCGCATCATCACCGCGGGCGGCTATGTTTCCATGAATGTGGGCGGCGCCCCGGATGCCAACGCGTTTCCCATTCCCAAAGACTGCGCCGAAGAAGCCATGGACGCAGCCGCTTGCATCGGCTGCGGCGCCTGCGTGGCAGCCTGTCCCAACGCCTCGGCATCTCTTTTCACGGCTGCCAAAATTTCACAGCTTGCGCTGTTACCCCAGGGTCATCCGGAGCGCAAACAACGCGTGATCCGCATGGTGCAGCAAATGGACAAAGAGGGATTTGGCGACTGCTCGAATCATGCCGAGTGCGAAGCCGTTTGTCCGAAAGAAATTTCCATTTCGCATATCGCCCACATGAAAAGGGAGTATTTCAAGGCGATGTTAAGCTGATCAATGTCTCAATACTAAAAATGGCCTGCAACAAAGCACACTTAAAAATGAATGGCATCCTTACTCGATTAACCTGGATTATTCATAAAATTTTTACAAATTGTGCTTAAGTATGAATTTTATAGATATTTCAAACTAACTCTATTTTGAAAATAGGTTTTCACAATGTTGTCATTTTTTTTCACCGATTCATGATAATGTCATTCCCCCGAATGCGGGAATCCCGTATAAACTATAACTTATCAATCGAAATCACTGGATGCCTGCTTTCGCAGGCATGACAGGATGAATCGCATTTTGAATAATACAGGTTAATTAATTTCTGGTTGGATGAGAAATCCAGGAACGCCAAAG
>JBHHXN010000180.1:0-10646 GCA_046757025.1 bacterium | reverse complement strand
AGCTTGACCTTATTTGTTTTTGTTTAAATTATCTAAGTGCGAAACTTGAGTTATAGTATTACTTCTGAACTTTTGCATTTTTTTACAAGAAAATGGCTAAATGACGCGAAGTGAATGACACGACCCGTCATAAAGTCATCAGGTCATTTGCCTTTGGCGTCATTTTAGACAGCAGCAATAATTCACCTCTGTCAATGACAGCGAAGCTTAATGACGGCTGATAATAGCACCATGGTTTGGACCACAACAAAGCAAGTCATTTAAACATTTGCGGCTCCGCCGCGCTAGGTATAAACGAGGTTAAAAAATATATGATCGACGAAAAAACCAAGCAGGCTTCCAGCCGCCGATTAAAACTCATCAAAGGCCAGATCGAGGGCATCGAACGCATGATTACCCATGAAAAATATTGCATCGACATCATCAACCAGCTTAGCGCGGTGCGCAACGCACTGGAAAAAGTGTCGCTGATGATCATGAAGCGTCATATCGAAAGTTGTCTGGTGGAAAGCATCGAGCTTGGAGACGAAACCAAAAAAAATCAAAAGATCGAGGAGCTCATGCAGACGGTTTACAAATTCGTGACCTAATCTGGAAGGGTGCGTGCATTTTCCAGAAAAACCATGACTCTTTAATTCCAGCGGTACGAACAAAAAGTAAAGGAGAAAACTCAATGGCAGCGGACCCTGTTTGCGGTATGCAGGTGGATGAATCTTCCACTAAGTGGATTATAGAACATCAAAATGAAAAGTACTATTTTTGTGCCGAAGGATGCAAGGCGGCTTTCGAAGCGAACCCGGAAACATTTTTAAATGGAGAAATTCGCTCACAAACAGCTTGTTCAACCGAGGCAAACAAGCCCTCTGCTTACATTTCTACAAAAAGTGAGTTACGAAAAATATCGCTTCCCATTACCGGCATGCATTGCGCGGGCTGCGCGAACACGGTTGAGCGCAAATTGCAAAAAACTGTTGGTGTGTCAGAAGCCACCGTGAATTTGACAACGGAAAAAGCCCACGTGCGATTTGATCCGCAAACGGTTAAGAAGGCAGAATTAATCAAGGCGGTACAGGAAGCCGGTTACGACGTTAAACAGGACGAGCTCAAAACCGTGCTGCAGATCCAGGGCATGCACTGTACGGGTTGCGCCAACACCGTGGAAAAATTCCTAAAAAAAGTCAAGGGAGTCAGAACCGCGGTGGTGACCTTTGCCTCGGAAAAAGCTGTGGTGAAATTTGATCCCGATTTGACCAGCACAGAAGATCTGGTGAATGCCGTACGGGCAGCCGGATACGACGCAGTGGATGAACAAACCGAAGAGAAATCATCCTTCATCGATGATCAGCATGCCCGAGTTGCCCGCTATCGCAAAATGATGATTTACGCCTGGAGTATCACCGGACCGATTATGGGGCTTATGCTTTTACACATGATTTTTAAGTGGCACATCCCTTACCTGGATGAAATCTTTTTAATTGCGGCGCTACCGGTGGTTTTTGGGATCGGTGCAGAGACCCACAAAAGCTCTCTCAACGTGCTGCGCCACGGCGGCACCAACATGGACGTGCTGATTTCTCTGGGCGCACTGGCGGCGTTTTTTACCGGCGTGGCGGCTTTTTTTGTGCCCGTAGCCAGTTATGCCGCCATCGCCGCCATGATTATCTGCTTTCACATCACGGGCCGCTATCTGGAATTTCGCGCCAAAGGCCGCACTTCACAAGCAATTCAAAAACTGTTGACCCTGGAAGCCAAAACCGCGCGCATTTTGGTGAATGGCAGTGAAACCGAAATTGCTGTAGAAAATCTGAAACTCGGCGATATCATGATCATCAAGCCCGGCGACAAAATTCCCACCGACGGAGTGGTGGTCAAAGGGCACAGCTCGGTGGACGAATCCCTGGCAACGGGTGAATCGCTGCCAGTGGAAAAAAAAGTGGACGATGAGGTCATCGGCGCCACCATCAACAAACAGGGTGTGTTGCAGGTTAAAGCCACGCGTGTGGGCAAGGACACCTTCCTCTCTCAGGTCATTCGCCTGGTTGAAGAATGTCAGGGCACAAAGGTGCCAATTCAGGAATTTGCCGATCGCGTCACGACGATTTTTGTGCCCGTGGTGCTGATCTTCGCCATACTGACCTTCGCAGGGTGGTTGTTTTTCAATGAGACCTTTACAGCGATTGCTTATCAGGCGTCGCAATTTGTTCCGTGGATTCAGCCAGATCTGGGAGCGGTTTCGCTGGCCATTTTTGCCGCCGTGGCGGTTCTGGTCATCGCCTGCCCATGTGCGCTGGGACTGGCCACCCCCACGGTGTTGATGGTGGCCTCCGGCATGGGCGCCCAGAACGGCATTCTCATTCGAAACGGCGCCGCCATCCAGGTCATGCAGGAGATCGACACCGTGGTCCTGGATAAAACCGGCACTATCACCCGCGGCCAGCCCGAAGTCACGGACATCTTCACCACCAACGCCATCTCCGAGCCGGAGCTGCTGCAAAGTGCGGCCAGCGCTGAAAAGCTCTCCGAGCATCCTCTGGCGCAAGCCGTGGTCAAAAAAGCACAGACCGCCAATCTCGAATGGTTAGAAGTGGTAGGATTTGAAGCCGTGCCGGGTAAAGGGATAAAATGCACCATTTCCAACTCGGAATGGCTGCTAGGTAATTTGCGATGGATGGAAAAAAACAAAATTCAAACCGCCTCCCTGCAAAAAGAAATTGACCGCTTCGAATCCCAGGGGAAAACGGTCATTCTGGCAGTCCAAGAGGGCGTGCTGTTAGGCGGCATGGCCATCGCCGATACGCTTAAAAACGATTCCGCGGCCGCCATCGCCAAATTAAAAGCCATGGGATTAAAGACGGTCATGATCACCGGCGATAATGCCAGAACCGCTCACGCGGTGGCACAGGAAGTGGGAATCGATGAGGTGATTGCAGAGGTGCTCCCGGAAGACAAGTCCGAACAAATCAAACGATTGCACCAGCAGGGACGCAAGGTGCTGATGGTTGGCGACGGCATCAACGATGCACCGGCCCTGACGCAAGCCGATGTCGGCATGGCCATCGGCACCGGCACCGACATTGCCATCGAATCATCCGATATCACACTGGTACGGGGCGATTTAAGCAGCATCGTCAAAGCATTGCGACTGTCTTATGCCACGTTTCGCAAGATCAAACAAAATCTCTTCTGGGCGTTTTTTTACAACGTGGTTATGATTCCTGTGGCCATGCTCGGGCTGCTGCACCCGGCGCTGGCAGAAGCGGCCATGGCCGCCAGCTCCATCAACGTGGTGTCCAATTCGCTGCGATTAAAAAAGACCAAACTTTGAGGCGGCAGCCACCCCCCATCCTGGTGCGGTCTGGTCATCCCCTGGAACGCTTGTTCGTTGGTCCAAAAAGCGGTTTGCCCGAATCCGGTTTCCTGCCCCCGACAGCATGCTGAATGGGCATTTGATGCGTTGGTTGTTCAGCAAAAGCCATGTAAGACCAATCTCATCTCTTGCAATTAAATTTTCGCTTTTGTAAATTGCGCACAGCCCGGCTTGGCAGTCTGTTGGTCGTCGAATCTACCCCCCCTTGCAAGCCGATGTGTCCTTCGTTTTAGTAATTTCATGAAAGGAGTCAAACCATGTTTAATTATAGATTGCTGCTGTTGATTTTCACAGCCGCATGCGTACCCACTTTTCTTGGGTATACCCAAACAACCGACCTGGAATCCGAAATCGTCACCGATCGACCCGACTTCACCGAAAGCGCCGTGGTGGTGCCCACGGGTGCGGTTCAGTTTGAAGGCGGCGGTACTCTGGAGTTGGGCCCGCGGGCCGATGATAATTTTACTCTCCCTGAGCTGCTTTTGCGGTGGTCATTTCGACCGCGCGTGGAGCTGCGGTTGGGATTGCCGGATTACATCAAATTCAAAAAAGCCGGCGGACCAGCCGGTTTTGGTGACAGCTCCATCGGCGCCAAAGTGCAATTTGGACCGCTAGCGGGTGACTGGGATCTGGCTGGCATTTTGACGCTGTCGCTGCCATCCGGCCACGATGACCTGACCAGCGACACGGTGGATCCCGAACTCATAATTGTGGCAGGACGCGAGCTGAACGCGGCGTGGTCCCTGGGCACGCAGCTCGTTCTGGCCAGCGCCAGTGAAGACGATCACCGCCGCTTCGTTTGGGGTGGAACGGTTGTTTTGAGCACGTCCCTCAGCGACAAAATTGGTTCGTTCGGCGAGCTGGCCGTAACCATTCCAGAGGAAGGCACCGCGTTCGTTTTGCTGCATCACGGCTATTCTTATCTGGTGAATTCCACGCTACAATTAGACTTGCATGGCGGCGTGGGATTCACGGATTCAGCACCCGATTTTTTTCTGGGAGCCGGCTTGAGCAATCGTTTTTGATGTGCTGATTCTGGCGTATTTCCTAAATGGAATTAAAAAATACTTGGTTGAACCAAATAACGCCCGTACAAAAATAGACAAAATTGGGTAAAGCGATATGAATCCTTCAGGAGAGGCCGTGCCCGAGAACGTGCAAAAACGGTTAGAGCTATTCCAGATGTTTTATCCTTTGGAAAGAAAATATGAACGAAGATGGGGACGTACTTTCGATTCCACTTTTGACGAAATTGTGCCGGTTTTCAGCGAACAGGCAATTGAGAAAGGATATGAGCAGAAAACAGTCGAACCGCAAACGATCCTTTGGCAAAACCCGAATGATGGCAGCGTGGAGTGCATGTTTTGTTTCGTAGTCGATGCCTCAAATTTCGATCAGGTTCAAAATATTTTCACGCAAATCAAAAAACACAAAGCGTATCTCACCTATGCCATCATCCATCAAAAGAAAGATGGCGAAGGTGTGTTCGACATTTTCCGCCATTCCCGGTTTAGTTATCTGGAACACTGCAATCGCGTGAAATCGACTAAAAAGCATTCGTCCGTTAAACCAATATGAACATGAAATTGACTCACAGTCTCCAATGGCTGAGCTTGTTCATTTTGATGGGCTGCAACCAGCCTCATTCAGAAAGCGAGTGGCTGCAGCGATTTCATTATCAATCAGGTGAAGTGTTTCCTGTAGAAATCGGTGATTTTGGTTATCCGTACGTATCGGTTAAAATAAACTCGGCGGCGGTGAATCTGGTCTGGGATACGGGCAACATGAGTGAACTGACGCTGTCGCGAGAGCTAGCAGACCGGTGGCAATTGCCCGTAACGGGCGAAAGCAAAAGCTACGATTCAGCTGGAAATGTCATCGGCACGTTTCGCACGTTCCGTATCGACTCATTATTTGTTTTCCACAAAAAATGGCAAAATGTGCGGGCACGCGAATTCACGAACCCCAAGCTGAATGGGCTCTTCGGGCCGCGATTTGTACTGGGAAAACGGTTCACTTTGGATTATCGCAACAAGCTTCTCGCCGTATCCTCCTCCCCCATACCACCACCCAATAGCATGGAAAACGCACTTCTCATGGTGCGTTCGCCGGAATTCGCCGGCCTCATTTTGGTGTATGGATTTGTGAATCGGAAAAAAGTGCTCATGGAAATCGACACCGGCAAGAGTCGCACGGTGGTGCATCCCGCACTTGCCGAAACGCTCCAATTACAAAGTGCGGCTAACGGCTTCCAAATCGAAGAAATCCGGCTCGGGGACTTTCGTTTTACCGTTGCTTCGGCCAAAGTCAAAAGCTTCCAGGGCATCAGCAAGGGATTACCGCAGCCCATCCAGCTGGGCCTGGGTTCGGATATTTTATCAAAGTTCGTGTTAACAGTGGACTACCCGCAAAACATCGTCCTCCTAAACCGCTTATGCAATTGAAATATTAAGCGATATATGGCTGCCCCCAAAAATTCCGGCAAACAAAGTCTCCTGTGTAGAAATAATCTTCCCTTGAAATTGGATGCAATTTTCTTTATAGTTTAATTTGAGAAGAGTTACCAGCATTTTAATTTAGCCTTATGAAATCAACAGATTACTGGCACAAAAAGATCATTGAACCGATAAAGGCTTTATTAAAACAGGGACTCACACCCGAAAAACTGGTGTTGAGCATCGCATTCGGCATCGCGCTCGGATTGTTTCCCGTAATCGGTTCAACTACCATTCTGTGCACGGCTGCGGCCCTGATTTTACATCTCAATTTACCGGCCATTCAATTAGTGAATTACCTGGTCTATCCCTTGCAGATCATCTTGCTGATTCCGTTTTACCGGGCTGGGGAATGGCTTTTCCAACTGGAGCCGCTGCCGCTGTCCGCTACAGCAATCATAACTATGATCAAAGAAGATGCCTGGAGCGCCATCAACTATTTGTGGGATACGACTCTGGCAGCGATGGTTGTTTGGTGTCTTGTGGCCCCGATATTGATTTTCGTTCTCTACCGAACGCTTTTGCCATTAGTGCGCAAGCTGTCGTTTAAATCCAATGGTTTCTCGAAATAACATCCATTCTATCCTGATTGATGAACTTGCGGCTTTGTTTGCAAACAAATGAGATATTATTTGCCATCTAAAATAAACAATCAGCAAGAAAAAATCCGCATCGGCATCAGCACTTGTTTGCTGGGAGAAAAAGTGCGGTTCGATGGCGGAAACAAAAAGAACGATTACGTGGTGAATACGCTGTCCGATTTTTTTGAATGGGTGGCGGTTTGTCCTGAAGTGGACATCGGTTTGGGTACCCCGAGGGAATCGCTGCGGCTCGTGGGCGATGCCGCCAAACCGGCGTTGGTCACCGGCAACACCAACGTCGATCACAGCGAGAAAATGTACACTTATGCCGATAAAAAAGTCCGGGAACTGCAAACTCTCAATTTGAACGGTTACATCTTCAAAAAAAACTCGCCGAGCTGCGGCATGAAAAGAGTACGGATTTACCATGACACCGGCAAGCTCTCCCGACACGGCGTCGGCATTTTTGCCAGAACGCTCATGCAAAATATGCCCTACCTGCCGGTGGAAGAAGAAGATAGACTCAACGACATGCGACTGCGGGAAAATTTCATCGTCCGAGTCTTCTGCTATTTCCGCTGGCAAAAAATGCTCGAAGACAAATATGCAACCGAAAAGCTCGTGCAATTTCACAACCGGCATACATTTCTGATAATGGCGCGCAGCAAAATTCACTTACGGGCGCTGACTAGATTGGTGGCGGAAGCGCCAACATATCAAACAAAGCAACTTAAAGATGCCTATGCACAATTTTTTTTTGACGGACTGCAGAGAAAAACCACGCCGCGTAAACACGCCAGCGTTTTGCAGTATATTCTCAGCTTCTTCAAAAAGCAGATGGATGCAAAAGACAAAAGGGAGCTGTTAGAAACCATCAAAGATTATCGTCTGGGTCTGCTGCCGTTAATTGTTCCGCTCACCCTGATGAGACATTATATTCATAAATTCGATGTGCCATATATCCAGGACCAAGTTTATATTAATCCGCACCCGAAAGAGCTTATGCTTCTAAATCATCTGTAAAATTTAGAATCAAATTATCAAAAGAGAATATGATGGCAAAAATCAAACCTTTAGACAACATTTCTGTCGCGATTTTAGCCGGCGGAAAATCTACCCGTATGGGGCAAAATAAAGCGCTCATCCGCATTGGCGGCAAAGCCATGATTCAGCGGGTGACGGATACCGTGCAAAGTCAGGCACAGGACGTCATGATCATCAGCAATCAGACGAGCGCGTATGCGTTTCTGGACTTACCTGTGCATCCCGACGCCGTGAAAAATCGCGGCCCCCTGGGAGGAATTTACACGGCTTTACTGCACGCCAAACACGAGCATTGTCTGGTGCTGGCGTGCGATTTACCTTTTGTTACCCCACAGCTTCTGCAATTTTTATATGAAAACAGTACGCAAAATGACGTTCTGGTGTTTGAATCGGAGACGGGTTTGGAGCCGCTGTGTGCGGTTTACAGCAAACGCTGTTTGGAAATAATCCGGCAACAAATCGATGCAGGCCAGCTCAGCGTCTTCAAATTATATGACAAAGTGAATACACGCATCGTTCGTCTGAATCCAGAACAGGTATTTTATGAACCGACTCTGTTCATGAATGTCAACACAAAACAGGAACTGCAACGAGCGCAAGCCATTTTAAAGAAAACAATCAACCCAAAAACCAAAAAACCTGTATAAGCCAACTTCTAATAATTTTAATAATCGAAGATGAAGAAATACAGTGGGTCGAACTCCAGGACGACCTTGTTGAATTGGGCTACCAAACCTTGGCAGTGGAGAGACCGCCGTTGGCGCTGGAGTTGTTGAACAAAAAAGGGGCGTTTTGAGCTTGCCGACGCCGGCAGCATCTTCGTAGATGGAGTCGAATGAGAGCCTTTTGAATATCTTTGTAATTCGAGAAATCCTCTTTTAAATCCATTTTCCAAGCACGGATGAAAAAACCATGATTGCTTCGGGCTAACCTAATTTGCTCGTCCTCAACTTGATCGTCAAACCTTTCCCCGACCGCTTAACAGTGCAAAAGCGATTCAATTTTCATTTTAGCCACTCACACTCTGGACTTGAAAGTCATCGCACTGAATGGATACCTTTTGCTTATCTGGTTTTCATTTCATATATTCATCTTCATGCATAAATCTGTAAGCGGAGCCATATACAACATAACGTAGCGTTGTTTTTCACGAAAGGCACCGAAGAAATGAATCGAATGAAACCAAAGAGAAAACTACACTTGGCGCTGCGCGGGGGCGGCGCCCGCGGGTTAGCTCATATCGGAGTTTTGAAAGCCATCGAGGAGGCGAAGTTACCCATCGGCCGGCTTAGCGGCACCAGCGGCGGCGCGGTAATCGCGGCGCTGTACGCTCAGACCGGCCGCGCCCAGGCCGTTTACGAAAAAATGCACGCTTTCATCCACAGCGAGCGTTTCCGTCAGTTTGGCTTGGATTTGTTCAAAGAAGAACAGAACGGCGGCCGCTCATATTGGGAAAAAATCGAAAACCTGTTCAATTACTTGAAATCACGCCTCACTTTTACTAAAGTCTTAATTGCGGAGTCGATCTTTCCGGCTCAGCGCTTCATCGATTTGCTGCACGAGCTCTTCGAAGACGCCAACATAGAGGACTTGCGACTGCCGCTGCGGATCGCGGCCGTCAACGTCGATACCGGCGAAGACGTCCTCCTCGAGCGCGGCAATCTCATTTGTGCGGTGGCCGCCAGCTCAGCCATTCCTGGGTTAATTTCGCCGGTGGAGTGTCAAGGAATGCGTTTGATTGACGGCGCCGTCCTCAACGCGGTGCCGGTAATTGGCACGGACAAACACCAGGAAGTGGTGGCGGCAGTAGATGTCAGCCGGCACATTCGGGCGGAGTACCCGCAGCGGCTGGCGCTTGACTACATCTTTCGGGCAGAAGAAATTACCATGTCCCGGCTCAACGAACTGCATTTAGAACGTGCCGAAATCGTGATTCGGCCCGAAGAAGTGCGCCACAGTCACTGGGCCGACTTCAGCCGTATCGAGGAATTCATTGAGAGCGGTGAGCAGGCAACTCGGGCGAAACTGCCCGAACTTCTCCAGGCGATGAATCGACGCGAGCCGCTTTTAAGGCGCTGGCTGCTGAAGCAGGCTCTGCTTTGACTTTTATATTTATCTGAAATATCTGAATTCCCGAACGCCGGCTCGCGGTGGTGAGGCGACATTAGGCCCTGAATAGTGATTGAACGTAAACGACCCGTTCTTCCCGAAGGCCGCCTGCCCGAGGGTGAATTCATACCTGGCTTGGCGGGGCATGTCCTGAGCTTTGTCGAATGGACGCCTTCGCGAAGAGGTTACGGCTATCCAGTTAGCTCAGAAACGGGGTTATTACTGAATTCAGTATTTTAAAGAATGCTATAGTCAGTCATTCCCGCGAAAGCGGGAATCCATTTAGAAACAAAGATTTGAGGCGGTCGAAACCTCTGGATGCCCGCCTTCGCGGGCATGACGATTAAGGTTTATATCAATCGAAAAGAGCTTTTATAAGTTCAAGCTGAGTTAACTGGATAGCCGTACGAAGAGGTTCTTAACTAGCGCATTTCTATAGTTTACGTTCAGACACGAATTATGGACACACATCGGACGCTGTCACGATGCCGGCTTCAACCGTTATAAAATATCGTTTCTGAAACCTCAGTGCCACATTCACCAAACTGATAAGCACCGGTACCTCCACCAGCGGTCCGATGACCGCAGCAAAGGCTTCTCCGGAATTTATTCCAAAAACCGCAATCGCGACGGCAATTGCTAATTCAAAATTGTTGCTGGCGGCTGTAAAAGAAAGCGTGGCGGTTTTCGAATAATCCGCGCCGACTTTTCGACCCATGTAAAAAGAGATGAGAAACATCACCACAAAGTAGATGAGCAGCGGAATAGCGATTCGCACCACGTCCAACGGAATCTTTACGATAAATTCCCCCTTTAAAGAAAACATCACAATGATGGTGAATAGCAAAGCAATGAGCGTGATGGGACTGATTTTTGGGATGAATTTACTGTGATACCAATCTTTATTCTTGATTTTAATAAGCGAAAACCGTGTAACGATGCCGGCCAGAAAAGGAATACCCAGGTATATGAAGACGCTTTCTGCAATCTGACCGATGGTTACCTCCACTGCCGTACCTGCCAAACCAAACCAGGTCGGTAAAATGGTGA
>JBHHXN010000179.1:0-10673 GCA_046757025.1 bacterium | reverse complement strand
GCTGCTTAAACCAAACGGGGGACCATCGAATTTCAACTAAAAAAGGTATTGACTCGAGAAGTGAAGAATCTCTATCTATTTATTCTACCATTTGATTGGAGGTTCTTCGCTTCACTCAGAAAGACAACGCTACCAGCCATTTCTTCCAATTGACGCATTCTACGAAGCTTGAAAAATAATTACATGCAGGATCTGCAAAAAATGGGGTGGGAATGAAGCAATTCATCCTCAAATGTCGTGTAAATGCCGCGTAAGAGCAGTTGACAAATCGATTTTTCTTGGTTATTTTATTCAAAAAAGAATTTGAATAACTTTCGATTGGAGAAATTGTGAAACAACCCGAACTTGGCAGAAAAATAACCGAGCTCAGAAAACAGCGTGGTTTCACCCAGGAAGAGCTGGCCTACCGTAGTCGCTTGAATGTACGCAGTATTCAACGAGTTGAATCCGGCGAAGTGACGCCGCGGCTATCCACTTTAAAATTGTTGTCAGAAGTCCTGGAGTTTGAATTGAATTCCGAAGGGCAAGCCGATTCCAATCCCTGGCTTTTGCTCATGCACCTGAGCAGCGTGATTCCCATCGTCATCATTCCTTTAATTATTTGGATTTGGAAAAGAGATGAATTGCCGGAAATTGAGAGTCACGGAATCGACGTTTTAAATTTTCAAATCAGTATGTCGATTTACCTGTTTGCGGCATCCATGCTGGTGTTTGTGGTCATAGGTCTACTCATTTTACCGGCCTTGGGTATTTTTATTTTTTTTGTCGCAATAATCAACACTATTAAAGTTGCTTTGGAGCAGGACTATCGTTATCCGCTATCGATTCGGTTTTTTTAAGGGGAATGAGTTTTAAAAAAACGCAAAAGTTTAATCAAGCGGCGTGCTTCTGTTGACAACAAAAATTTTACTTCATTCTGAAGGGGAAAGAGCATCTTCTGTGGTGAATATCCATGCCATTTTGTTTGACTTGTTTTATGGTTGATCGTGAAAAACCACCACGCCTGTTTCGCGAGCAATCTCGCTCCAGGATTGAACATCAAATTCCAAACAAAAAATGCCACAGGGGAGCAGGCTTTCGATGGAGTTTTCTGCCAGATGATCACACAAATCGGTTAGGGCCGGGTTGTGCCCGATAAGCATGACGTGCTTGAACCTTGCATCCACACGATGAATGATCGCCAGCAAATCGGTGAAGTGAGCTTCGTAAACGTTGGTGCGTTGTGTGATCTGCTCGATCGGATAACCTATTTCTCTGGCAATCAGCTCAGCGGTCTGCATGGCGCGAGTGGCGGGACTCGAAATGATTCGATCCGGGTAGATCGAGCGGAGCGCCAGCCGCTGCCCCATTTCAGATGCGTCGCGCATTCCGCGGAGGTTTAGTGTTCTCTCAAAGTCGGATCGGTTCGGGTCGTGCCAGCTCGCTTTGGCGTGCCGGATGAGGGTGATTCTTTTCAAATTAGGCTATTCCTGCCGTGGGTTCATTCAATTCTTTCAAAATACGATTTTAGCGATTGAAAATCAATTCTGGAAGTCAAATCCTGACTGAGCGGCGTCACCGACACCACTTTGTCCAGTTTGAGCGCGCGAATGTCGGAGTCCGGTTCCAGCGCCGATTCATCTAGGTCGATTTTTAATTTTATATCGCCAATTTTGCTCTGCACTGAAGGATTTTCAAGGTAGGTGGCGTAGTAGGTCTGGCGCGCCAGGCGGGTCATGCGCCAGGGCGTTTCAGGGGTGGCGTATTTTGGGATGTCGATTTTCAAGACCTCCACATCGAATGGCAGTTGTTTGGCCAGTAAAACTTTTATGAAATGCGACAGAAAGTATTTTGCCGCACTCCAGTCGAGCTCACCGTATTTGAAATGGTATTGAAATTCCGTTTGCAGCGAAACCGCCAGAGCAGGAATGCCTTTGCTGGCGGCTTGCAGCGCCGCGCCCACTGTACCCGAGTGTGTGATATTCACACCAAGATTTTCGCCGTAATTTATGCCGGAGATAACCAGATCGGGCAAGCGCTGTCGGCACAGCACATCCAGACCGTGCTTCACGGCCAGAGCCGGCGAACACTCGCAATGATAGGCTTTGAGGTTTCTGCTGTTTACGTGGTATTCAATGGGAATTAAACGGGCGTCTTTGGGGCCACGTAAACAACGCCCCATGCTCGATCCCTGTTTGGTAGGCGCCACCACCAGCACTTTGCCGAACTGCATGGCGGCTTCCACCGCTGCCCGCAAACCTGGAGAATGAATGCCGTCGTCGTTGCTGACAAATATGGTGGGTGTTTTCATGGATGCCGTCCTTAAATTGTGTGGCTTGCAATTTAATACAATTGCTGAAGATAGTCAAGAGACTTCAAATAGGGAATTGGCGCAAATTTCTCCTGGTAAGACCGGTTGTCAGGTGTTTGACCACTTCCTGCCGATTCAATAATTGTAGAGATTGGAAGGGCGGCCGGCAAAGACACTCATTTATAAGCTAAATGTGACTCCGGCTCATTTGCCTGACAATCTTCACCGAGATCGTTGTTGACCAGGAAAGCCTCGCTGACGTAGCTTTCCTGGCGAGCAGACCAGGTGAAGGTAAACGCAGCGGCAGCAAAAATCGCCACCATCAAAGCAGCCATTCCGCGCTTGCGAAATTTCTTGTTGCGCAGGTCAAATAAACCAGCAAAAAATAACAGGACAGAGAACATGAATAACGTGCGCATGGCGCGGACGGCGGTAGCCCCAATGGAAGATTTAAAAATGTAAAAAGTCTGCCGGTTTACCATGAGATCATGTTCCGGGTGTTTGCAGTTATAATGCCTGCGGATTTCCCGCAGAAACGCTTCCCACTCGTGCCAGTTTTCAACCGACCAGGCGGTGTTCATTTTGCCAAAATGATGAAACGCCGCCGAGGTATAGGGCACGATATCCTTACCCAGGGTATTTAATGTTTGTGCCAATCCCCAAAGCAGTGCAAAACCCACTGTGGAGCCCAGCGATAAGGTAATCCAGCCACGCAATCCTTTTGGGGCAAATCCACCCCAGGTTTCGATGAAAGAAAAGGTAAGCTTGCGAGCCTTTTCCAGAGTTTCCCCCCGCAGACTCGCCACCAGCAGACAAAGCGGCATGGCACCGACCACGCCCAGTATGGAATACAATATGCCCGGATCAAATCCCAATTCCATTCGTCCTGCCAGAGAAATCAGTTTCTCGATCATATTTATGCCTTTGGATTTAAGTTAGACTAATTTAATGAATTCAGACTGTTAGTTGTTTTCAGGGTGGTTGAGATATGAATGCAATAAATCATGGAGAAGTGAATAAAACAACCCTTTTAAATTAAAGGCATTTTCTCGGTTAAAATCAAGTGAAAAGTTGCGGTGCCTCGCAATTAATTGAAGAATTGGATTTGGTCACAAATGATTTGTTTGAAAACGGTTCAGCGGAATTTTTCGTGAGCGGCTTTCAATTTCGTAGAAATTTCGAAGTGCGATAGGTCGGGTATGAACGCCACCTACTGAGGTTGTTGGTTCAGATTTTCATCGGCCTGTGCTTCGATGGACGGCGGTCGTTTTATATGCTCGATGTGGGTATGCTGCCTTGCCAAGCCCCTCTGCTGAGTTTCTCTCACGGTCTGTTCAGCGACTTCATCCTTTAGTTCAGCATCCATGATCTTTTCGATGATCTTATAGACACCGCTCAAAGTCAGGGTACGTTTGGGGTATGAGCTCATATTAGACAGGGCCACAAATCCCACGTCTTTTTGCGGAAAATAATAGAACGTACTCAACACACCGTAAATAAACCCATTGTGGTAAACATACTTTAATTCATTGTTTACAAAGCGCAATCTGAAACCAAATGCGTAGCAATCCTTCACTTTTTTGCCGCTGTAGTAAGTGCGAGTTTTGATCACCGCAGCATGCGACGAGAGGAACGAGATAAAATCGGGCGTCATGTAATGGCGGAGAAACTTCGCCAGCGATTTCGAGGAAGCCTGCGCAAACGCGGCGGGCTCCCACAGCCCAAAATTCACCGGCTTGTGCAGATACTGCTTGCGATAGCGTCGAACGTAATTTTTTGTAAACAGGGGATTGTCCGAATTGGCCGTGTGATTTGAAAAATACAGATCGTCTCCGGTTTTGATCTTGAAATAGTAATTGGCTACGTTTTTAAAAGGATTTTTTGTGAGCTTTTCGATGAGCGCTCCCAGCGCGGCATAGTTGATATTGGCGTACCGATGCTTTTTCCGGCGTTTGTAGCGACGCGGCAAATAATCCACCACGTTCTGATAGCTGGAACCGGTCAAATAATGCTCGTTTTCATTTTCTCGGATAAATCCGCTGGTGTGATTTAACAGGTCCAGCACGGTAATTTCTTTCGGAAACCCTGCGATGTATTTGTAAACCGAGTCGGACAGGGATAGGACGTTGCGGCTGACCAGCTCCACGATGACCACGCCGGTGATGCATTTGGTCACAGATGCCAATGTATAGATGTGCTCCGGTGTGGCTCTGATTTTTCTGTTGGCATCCGCGTAGCCGACTGCAAAGCTGAATTTTTCGTGATGACCGCGAAATATGGAAAAACTCAATGAGGTCAGGCGATGGCGTTTCTGAAATTTGTAAATGTCCCGAATAATTTTTTTCTGAACGCTTTTGTTGAGCACTTTATCGTTGGCAAGCAGACTGGAGACACCTGTGAAACTGATTATCAAAATTGGTAAGATCGTGCGTAGTGAAAATTTCATTCTATTCTGAGTTTCGGCTAGTTGCAGTACATTGGTCAAATCAAAGAAAAATTAGATAATTCAAATTGAGCTCTATATTTTTTTCGGTCGATTCTACACAATTTTGAAACAATTTGTGGATTTACCAGCCAGGACCCAAAACTTGTTTCCGAAATGAATCAACTCGGTGTAAGTACCGCCCCGATAACCCGTAAAATGGCGGCAATTGTTAATATTCTACCTGCAATCGAGAAAATTGAGAAAATTAAATCAGCTTATTTTTAGAGGGAGCGGAAGAGGAACCGTGTGCTATTCAATTAAAATACATCCTCTTGGATCTGTGAAAAAGAAATGAGATTTTACAATGCCATTATTTGAAGCTTTTGGGAGTCAGTAAAGAGCGGGGTTGGGCAGGGGCGCGACAATTTAAAAAACAACAGCCGAAAAGCGGCATGTAAACGCGCTTTTCGGCTGAAGACAAAATATTGGTTTAACGACTATGCGTCCTGCTGCCGCGAAACCAGATCATGAGCAGTCGCCATCTTCCAGATTGGCCTGCCAACAGTGCCACAGTTCATCGTTAAAATGCAGCGGGTCTTTCACCCGGCCTTCCTTGGTAAGGCGGTGCCATTCGATGTTGGTATGATTGTCTTTGCCTTTGTTGTAGATATCGTAAAAAGCGTTGTAGGGCGATTCCGCCGTGATGCCGTGATGGATGTAGCCGCCGTTTTCCGGGTGGTTTGGAATCACGTTGCGATATTTGACGTCCCCCGTTCCTTCCAACAGATTGCGCCGCCATTCGATAAAAAGCATGGGTTTTTCACCTACCGCTCCGTTGAGGGTCCAGGTGCCGGCCGTGGAAACCAGATTGGACTCACCGAAAAACCAGTGATAATTGGAAAAACCGTTTTCTTTGGAAATGTACATATCCCAGCGAATGCCCTCGCTGGTGGTCTTCGCATACAGCTCAGCTGTGTGTCGGATTCCCAGTACCATGAAATCGTACGACCAGACCCAGGAATCGTCCGGTTGCTGCACAGGCTGGTGTCGGAACGACTCTAAAAAGGCCGCTACCGGTGTTGCCAGCCCCACCCTAATCAGGGTGTTCCACACGGCGACGTTGCCAGCCGCCCATTGCCAATTCTGCCGCGATAACTGTAATTGTCCCTGGCCGCTAGATTTCAGGGATGCCTGGCTGCCGACGAAATCGTCAAACTCCATTACCAGGGTGGAAGCCGGCGGGATTTCCGGAGCCGCGGCTTTGTTTTCCGGACCCGTGGCGTTGTTTAATTGGCAGCCCACGAAAAAAGCTGAAACTACCAACGTACAGGTTAGACTTGTACTCAAGCATTTTGCCATTGAACTTTTCATGATTACCTCCATATTTTTGATTTTTGCGGTTAAATGGTAACGGTTCGTTTTTTAATGAAAGATTCACAAGCTCTCTGAGTATTTTCAACTACCGTACCAAAGATATTTGTGAATTGAAATAATGGCTTTAGAATATGGTATTTTATGAGGTTAGTGAGAATGTTTCTCAGGTAGTTTAGAGAGCGGTGAATGTGAGTTTACGCAACAGGTGCAGTGGATTTGCAGCAGTTGAAAGAGAGAAATTGGTTGTTAAAAATGAACAGTATTTTTCGTCTTGGAAATAGTTGACTTATGGCATCTTCTACGTCTGTCAAATGGTAAACAATTTTAACCATACAACAAAAATTAATAGGGTATTTCGCTTCTTAAGGGTATAACTGATAAACTGATTAAACGGAGGTTCAAATGGAATCGAAAAATGCAAAAGTGCTGAGGGATTGGTTAATTTTCGCCATGGTTTTAGCCCTTTCAGCTTGTGTCATCAATACTTTTGATGAGGATGTGCAGAATATCGATTTTACTGCCGAAGCATCGTTTTCAGAGGAACAGCCTGTGGCGCAACTGAAGCGATTGGTTTTGGAGGGTATCAACGGGCCGGTGGAAATCAACGGCCGCGCCGGTGCTACGGCGGTCAAAATCTGGGGAGAACGCCGGGTCAACTCCGAAAGCCAGGCCGATGCAGAGGCGCACCTGTCGGAGTTAAAAGTCGAAATCACGCCTACGGCTGAGGAATTTTTAGTGAAAACTGTTCAGCCGCAAAATAACCAGGGACGCAGTTATGTTGTGAACTACCACGTCACCTTACCGCTCGATATGGAAGTGGCGATCACCAACATCAACGGAGCGGTTCAAATCGACTCGCTGTCTGCGGATGTGGAAGTTAACAACATCAATGGGCAGGTGTGGTTGAATGATATTTTCGCCAGCGTGGAGGTTGATCTGGTGAACGGGCAGATATTCAGCAAGGTTTTTTTACCGCTCAACGGCCAAATTGAGCTGACTACGGTCAACGGGCAAATTGACCTGCGCATTCCGCAAACCACCTCCGCGGAATTGAGCGCCCGCCTTTC
Organism: bacterium; assembly: GCA_046757025.1. Lineage (GTDB taxonomy): Bacteria > Zhuqueibacterota > Zhuqueibacteria > Oceanimicrobiales > Oceanimicrobiaceae > JBHHXN01. The sequence goes on along the minus strand of JBHHXN010000179.1, from coordinate 3,517 downwards.
AAACGGCGTGATAAAATTGAGTAATTTGAATCCACAGCAAGTGGAGAGCTCCAAAACTTTTTTCAGAGATAAATTGCGCGACGGGCAGGGGCGAATCGACTTGCGCACCGTAAATGGCAGTATTCAGATTTCGGGGTTTTAATGTTGAAATCGGGGCTGTCCAAAAAGATAAAAAGGTCTTTCCGAGCTCAACATAGAAAAGCTGTTCCATTTTTACAAGAAGAACAGTCGTCTTCGGCCTGTCATTCTGAAAGAATCTTTTTTGAAATCAGTAAGTATTCTGCTTCAGTTAGCTTTAATTTTGTTTATTGAGAAGATCCCGTAACTGCGGGATGACGATTCAGTACTTTCCATGAAAGAAGAGTGGCGACGACGCAATCTCCCGATTTCCACACGAATGATGAGATTGCTTCGTCTCTCACAAATCGCGGGACTCGCCATGACAACTACCTATTTGGACAGCTCGTTTACTTCTACAGCCTATTTCTCCTCAATATCCACCCATTTGATCAAATCACCCTGCTGAATGCTTTGCACCACTTCGAATCCTTGTATCACTTTGCCGAACACAGAGTAACCATCGCGGTCAAGTCCCGGCTGCGGGTTTAAGGTGATGTAAAACTGGCTGCCGCTGGACAATTTTTCTGGATTGACTTGATCGCCCTGGCGCGCCATGGCGATCACCCCTTGCAGATGCGGCAATCCGATTTCTGCGGGAAGGCGGTAACCCGGACCGCCGCGGCTGTTGCTAGCGGGGTCTCCGCCCTGTATAATAAAATTTTCTACCACCCGGTGAAAAGTCAAGCCGTCAAAGAAACCCTGCCGGCTCAGGAAGACAAAATTGTTCACGTGCAACGGCGCATAAAAAGCGTCCAGTTCGACCACGATGTCGCCTTTTGAGCTGTGAATGGTGGCGATATATTTTTTGCCCTGGTCGATGGTCATCTCCGGCGCGCTGGAATAATAATTATTGCGATCCGCTGGTGGTACCTTGGTGAGTGGGCGTGTGGGCAGCGCCTCAGCAACTTCCGTTTGGCTCTGCTGGTTTTCCTTTTGCGACTGGTTGTCGCTGCAGCTCAAACTGAATAACAGCACAAAACCCATCGCGATGGTGGATAACAAACGCAACATAACTTTTCCTCGTTTAATTAGTAGGATGATTTGTTTAATAAAATCAGGTAGTTGAGTCAATTGACTGTACCGAAATGGATTGAACAAGCGCAATATAAAAAACCGACCTATGAGAAGCAAGAATATTTTCATGCCGACCGATAAATTTGTTGCAAAAGCCGGCATTCCTGATTATATTAGTGCTCTGAAATAAACATAACTTGGAGGGCATTATGACATTTGTAGCTGATTTAGAACCGAAAGAATTGTGGCGACATTTTGATAAAATATTGACCATCCCCCGCGGTTCTAAAAATGAAAAAGCCATCGGAGAATATATCAAAGAAATTGCAGACAAACATGGCTTATCTTACAAACAGGATGATATTGGCAGCATCGTAGTCAGCAAGCCCGGAACAGCCGGTCACGAGTCGGCGCCCATCACCATTTTGCAGGCGCACCTGGATATGGTGAACGAAAAGAACGCGGACGTGGATCATGACTTTAGCAAAGACCCCATTAACCCGCAACGGGACGGTGAGTACCTGAAAGCCAGCGGTACGACTCTGGGCTCGGACAACGGCATCGGTGTGGCGGCATCGTTGGCCATTATGGAAAGCAACACCATTCTGCACGGACCCCTGGAATTTTTATTCACGGTGGACGAAGAAACCGGTCTCACCGGTGCGGGCAATCTGCGCGATGATTTTCTTCAGGGCAAGCAGCTCATCAACATGGACACCGAAGAGGAGGGGTCGCTGTATGTCGGTTGCGCCGGCGGCGCGGGCATCAATCTTACCCTGCCGTTAAAATACGAGGCGCTGCCAGCCAATTCCGTAGCGCTGGACGTGAAGCTGCACGGCTTGCGCGGCGGCCATTCCGGCGTGGATATTCACCTGCAGCGTGGCAACGCTATCAAGCTGCTGGCAAGGGCCTTAAACAGTGTGCAAAAAAACATCGATTTCAGAATCGCAAGTCTCACCGGTGGCAACATGCACAACGCCATCCCCCGAGAAGCTTTTGCGATGGCGGTGGTCGCAGGCAACGACTGTAACAGATTTGAACAAGCGCTGCAAAAACAAATTGCGGTCATTAACGCAGAATATAAACCTGCTGATCCGGTCATGAATATCGATATTTCAGAGTCCAACAGCGATCAGGTGTTTGACGATCCCACCAGTCGAACCGTACTCAATCTTCTCAATGCATTGCCCCACGGCGTGATTTCCATGAGTTACGACATTCCTGACCTGGTTGAAACCAGTTCAAACCTAGCTACCGTAAAAATTGAAAACAACGTCATGGTCATTCATGTCAGCAATCGCAGCTCGGTTGCTTCGGCCATTCAGGCCCTTCAGGAACGGGTTGGCTGCATCGGGCTGCTGGCAGGGGCGCAGGTGGAAGAATTGGAAGGCTATCCAGGCTGGAAACCCAACCTGGAGTCGCATGTTCTGAAAGTGGCCACCGAAGTGCACGAACAAGTGTTGCAGAAAAAACCAGAAATCAAGGCTGTGCATGCGGGTCTGGAGTGCGGTATCATCGGAGAGAAGTATCCGGGTATGGATATGGTCTCCCTCGGTCCCCAGATCGAATTTCCCCACTCGCCGGATGAGCGAGTTCACGTCGATTCGGTTGCAAACTTCTACCGGTTGATGGTTGGCATTTTGGAACGGTTAGCAAAAGACTGATTTTGACTAACCCGTTTTGAATAAAAATGAGAAAATCCCTCGAAGATTCGAGGGATTTTTTTTATAATTCACAAGCCAATATTTTTTCCGTATAAAGGTCTATTCGTCCGTAAAACAGGACTATTTCTTGACAAGATAAACCTTTAAAAATAAGTGCTCTACGTTATTGGTATTGACCATAAAAATGTTGCGAAAAGACAATAATTTTCTGCTTGCTTCTGCACCAGAACTTTTTTATATTTTTTTTGGCTAATTTGCGTTTTTGCGTAAAAGTGCCAGCTTTATTCATCTTTGATTCTACTTCGTCGATTACTTATATCACACCTTTTGTTGTTCGAAGTATTATGTTAAAAGTTAATTTTGACATTCCAACAAAGTCCTTCATCAAATATCATCTTCTTGTTTTCAATACAATTAAGGATTTAACACTCGAGAAATTAAAGTCGCATGAAGCAGATTTGTATTTTATAAATTTATTGAGTTAGAATCGGATACACCGTAATAGAGAATCGAATTTTAATTAGTGTCTGAATGAAAACGACCTAATCTTCCCGAAGGCCTCCCGGCTGAGGGAGAATTCCAGCCTCGCTCGGCGGGGACGCCTTCGCGAAGTGGCTTTTAATTCGCGCATTTCGCGAGTTTTCGTTCAAACAATAATTAACATTTAATCTGAAGTAGAAATAAGCCAAAATTTTCTCACTATATATCTAAGGCAATAA
>JBHHXN010000178.1:0-10709 GCA_046757025.1 bacterium | reverse complement strand
TAGGAATTATTCAGGTTCAGTGCTTTCAGAGGCCTTCGGTGTTCAAAACAAAAATAAACACTGAATTCACCAAATGACACCGAAAGCGTATGGTATTTTATTAAACCTTAAGTTGTCAACCTGCATGACTCATAAACTTTCGCCACAAATTCACAAAGTCACTAAGAATAAATAATCTACAACAAGCATGAATTTAAAACTGAGTTTTCTGAGGTAATCTTTTCAATTCAATTTTACTCAATATTTACATACTTTGTGTCTTAGGGACTTCGTGGCTGTGAATTATTCAGGTTAATAAAATGATGGGTGTATTTAAAAATCTTTTTGCTAATCTCAGCGGCAAAAAATCCCGGCGGGAGGTCTTAAAATACAGTCTGCTGGGATTGGGCGTGTACTTTTTCTCATTTTTAAGATGGCTGCCAAGCAGCACACGCTTGCGATTTCTGCGTCCGCCTGGCGCGCTACCCGAAAATGAATTCCTGAAAAAGTGCATTCGTTGCGGCTTGTGCGGCGACGTCTGTCCCAATCAATGCATCCGCTTTTTCGACATCGGGTCGGGCGAATGTGCCGGCACACCGCACATCATCCCGCGTGCGCAAGGCTGCATTCTGTGCATGAAATGCAACCAGGTTTGTCCTTCGGGGGCGCTGCAGCCGCTGCAAAATGATCTGGCGTCCATCAAAACCCAGGTCGCCATGGGCGTAGCGGTACTGGATACCGACCTCTGTTATTCATACAACAACCGAATCTGCGGTGTGTGTTATCGCGCCTGTCCTCTGCAGGATGAAGCGCTAAAAATCGGGGCGTGGGAGAAACCTGTCCTGGTTGCTGAAAAATGCGTGGGCTGCGGACTTTGCGAAAGAATCTGCTATCATTACCCCCAGGCGATTAAAGTCATTCCTTACCACCAGACCAGGAGCGGCCATCAGAGTGCAAATAGTTAGACGAATCGTACAAATCGCCGTCATCGCGCTGCTCATTTTGATTCCGCTTTTTAATTTTTATGGCATCAAAGTGGAGCAAAAAGACGACTATGCCATCGAGAATTCCAAAGCCTTGCGCGCCATCCACCTCTTGTTCAAAGGCCAGGATCGCAGTCAAGTCATCGAGCTGTCGCACCAGGTCAAGGGCTCGGTGTGGACCATCAACTTTTTCGGATTTCGAATCAGCGATCCGCTGGCAGTGCTGGAATCCACCACCACCGCGGTTTATTTTTATCTGCCCATGCTGCTGTCGCTGCTGGTGCCGTTGTTTTTCACCGTTACCCTGGGGCGAGTTTACTGCGGCTGGCTGTGTCCCATGCATCTCTTACTGGAAATCAACGACAAAATGCGCCGGCTGCTGGAAAAAATCGGCTACCACACCCGGGATGTTCGATTTAAAAAGCAAACCAAATTTTGGGTGCTGCTCATCGGTTTGCTGGCGGCTTTTCTGGCCGGCCGTCCTTTGCTGTCGCTGATCTACCCGCCGGCGGTTATCAGCCGCGAGCTCTTTTACAAGATTTACAACGGTTTCTGGAGCAACGGTCTTTTGTTGATTGGTGCCATCTGTTTTGTGGAGCTGATCCTTTCGCGGCGCTGGTGGTGCCGGTACATCTGTCCCGGCGGAGCGGTTTACACGGCGCTGTCGCGATGGAAGTGGCTAAAAATCGAACGTAACGACCAGTTTTGCGACCAATGTGGCGATTGCCTGCCCGTTTGTCCCTACGATTTGAAACCCATGACCCGTGAGCTAAAAGCTGATTGCGATCAGTGTGGGTTGTGCATCTCAGTGTGCAAACCCGGCGCGCTAAAATATACGTTTGGATTTAACAGAACGCCAAACGGTGAAAATCCTAATGTAGCGAAAAGCCGCAAACCGAAAAGCGAAATTCGCAAAAAGGAATTCCAGAGTTGGCTTGTCTATTTCAAAATCTATAGACGACGAATTTCGGTTTCCGGTTTTTGATTTTTGTTTTTCTTGGCAAAAAAATGCAAAAGTTCAGTGTTAATACTATAAAACGCCAACTGTAAAAGAGGACGTAAAAAAGCATGAGCTTGAAAAGTCAATTTAACCTTTACTTAGTATTCCATTTCAAAATTGATTATTGGGTACCTATCTTCATGCTGAGTCCCAATTCACATTCGGGAAACCATGATCTTCACCCTGCGCGACGTCGAAGGGCGAAGATCGGTAGCTGCTATTATCTCTAGTGAACCCTACAACCATTTCTGAAATGGAGCACTTAGAAAAGACCCATTTCCAATCGTGTTCACAAGAAATCGATTGGAGAAGTATAATACATGAATAGGCGAAATTGTTTAAAACTGATTAGCGCTGGCTTTCTGGCCGGAGTGCTGGGGTGCCGGGATGATTCCCGACCCGCGAAAAGACTCTACCGTTTTGCTTACCAGCAAAGCAATTATTTGCGGCCACCGGGCGCGCTTCCGGAGACGGACTTTTTACAGCGCTGCATCCATTGCGACGTTTGCGCGGAGGTCTGCGATCGTCATGCCATTCAGTTTTTTGAGGAAGATTTCCAGGGCATAGTCACGCCGCACACCCCGTACATCGTCGCCGCTGAGGCGGCCTGCGATTTGTGTCTGGAGTGCACGCGTGTTTGTCCCACGGGTGCCTTGAGTCCATTGAACAAAATGGAAGAAGTGAAAATGGGGCTGGCGGTGCTGGAGGAAAATTTGTGCTTGCCGTACATCAATCAGGGCGGATGCGGTGCCTGTTACACCGTCTGTCCGCTCAATGCCGTTAATCTGGACATGCAAAGATACCCGAAAGTCATCGACGAAAAATGTGTGGGCTGCGGATTGTGTGAAGAAGTGTGCTTACAAAAAGTTAAAGCCATCCGGATTGTAAAAACCTAACTTAAGGAGCGGTTGTTCATCATGAAAATACTCAAATATATTTTCAGTATTTTTTTTGGAATCGTCATCTTTGCGAGTCAGGGGCAGGCCCATCACCAACTGGGGCTGCCGCATTATCTCTATTCAAAGGATTACCCGCAAATTCCGACCATGGTCATTGAGGCAGACGCCGAAGGTTACCTGGTGACGTTTTCGATTTTTCCTGGAAATCCCCGGCCGGGTCAAATAGTCCGCATTAAAACCTACATCAAACACAAACTCACGGGAGAAGTTTATACCAAACCCATCCAAATGTCGGTTAGCCAGGAAACGTTTTTTGGCGGCGAACAGGAAATTGTCGCACCCAAAACCGTGGCCTGCGATTACAACGAATACAAAATGAGCTACGAATTTAAGGAAGCCGAAAAGTTCTACATCAACGTGAAGTTTGAACCGAGAGCGGATTTTTTCGAAAAAATTCCTTTCCCGATTGTCATCGGCAAGACCAATTTTAACATGGTGCCGATCATTTTTGGAGCGGTATTTTTAGTTATTTTTATCGGTGTGGGATTGACTAAAAAACGTCAGGGTAAAAGGGTCTGATTTGTCAATTACCCAGAATTACAAAAATTAATTGAAACACCTGGCCCTTCGAGGCCATTGGGATTTTAATCACGATAAAAAAGTCAAGTTGATAAAACACATCCTTTCATTCCCTCTTAAAGGGAAAAAAAGGAGCGTCAACAAAAAAAATGAAAATGATGAATTTTAAATCGAAATACATTTCACGATGACCCATAATAAAAACATGACCCGCTCTGATTTTTTGCGTGATGGGTTGAAATCGCTGTTCCGATTTACGGCGGAAACGTTGGAAAACCAGGTGGAAGCCCGAGCCCGAAAAATGATCATTCCTGTGCTGCGGCCGCCTGGCGCCATCGATGAGATTTCCTTTTTGCTCAAGTGTACCCGTTGCGATAAATGCATCGAGGCCTGTCCCCACGACGCCATCGTGCGGGCGGACGCTAAATACGGCTCCGGCGTGGATACCCCCATGCTCAGGCCCGCGGAAGCGCCCTGCTATCTTTGCGAAGATTTGCCGTGTGTGAACGCCTGTGCGGAAGGCGTTCTGCTGCCCGTAAAAGAATTCAAAATGGGTACGGCGCACCTGATCTACAACAAGTGCTTTGCTTACAATGGTCAGGTGCAGATGTGCGACTACTGTTTCGACCGCTGCCCGCTTAAAAACGCCGCCATCGTCATGGAAGATGACAAACCCCGGGTCATCGTGGAAAAATGCACCGGCTGCGGCATTTGCGAGTATTTTTGCCCGGCGCCAGGGAATGCCATAAAAATTTTACCGGACCGAATCAACCGTGAAGGCGCACATTCGATTTAAAAGATCTGATAAGAGAAAAGTATTTTATCTGCCAGTGATTTTACCTTGATTATTTAACGTGATTTTCTGCCACATGAAAATATTTTAGGATTGAAGAATGGAAATGTCCCACTGTCAAAATATGGCTGGCATACCGGACTGGCTGTACTATTCATCCATCGTGATCATCATGCTGGTCTCCTTCGGCATTCTGGAAATGCTCAAGCACAAAAACAAAGGATTGGCCCAAACACGCAAATGGGAATTAACCCAATACAGGCTGTTTAAAATTTTCTTTAAATCCAGAAAAGTACAGGCGGCCATTCAATTTATCGTTGTGTTGCTGTTTTTGACCATCCTGTTTGCGGGCTTTTATGGCAACCAGCTTCCCGGGGAAAACATCGCACCCACCCTGACCTGGAATATCTGGTGGATCGGCTTGATTTTTCTGATTTTGTTTTTCGGCAAAATGTGGTGTTATGTCTGCCCCTGGGACGCCCTGACCAACTGGCTCACCCGACTTTCTTTTTTCAAGATCAAACAGGATACCGTCAATCTCGGCTGGCGCTGGCCGCGCTTTTTCAAAAACATTTATCTTGCTACCATCCTGTTCGTTTTTCTAACCTGGCTGGAGCTCGGCTATCACGTCACCCTCAGCCCGGAAGCCACCGCCACCCTGGGTCTGCTCATGTTCGGCCTGGTGTTCGTCCCCGGACTGCTGTTCGAGAAAAAATCGTTCTGCCGCTACGGTTGTCTCATCGGCCGGGTGAGTGGACTTTATGCCATGTTCTCGCCGGTAGAAATCCGCCCCCGAGATCTGGATATTTGCAGTAATTGCAAAACCGCGGATTGCTTGAAGGGCAACGGCACCGGCTACCCCTGCCCCACGGGTCAGTATTTAAAAACCATGACCGCCAACACCTATTGCACCATGTGTGCAGAGTGTTTTCGAACCTGCAAATACGATAATGTCGCGTTCAATGTGCGGCCGTTTGCCGCGGATCTGCTACACGCGCCTAAACCAAAAAAAGACGAAGCCTATCTGGCTTTGATCCTTTTTTCGCTGACGGCCTTTCATGGTCTGACCATGACGCCAAACTGGAAAAGTTTTGTGCAAAATATTCAACAAACCATCTCGGTCGGCGAGTTGGCGGCCTTTTCTTTGGGGATGCTGATCAGCCTGACTTTACCGGTTTTAATCTATGGGCTGTCTGTTTGGTTGTCGAAAATATTTTCGGGTGAAAGCCAGAAATCCATTTTTAGCCTATTCACGAAGTATGCTTATGGCCTGATACCCATCGCGCTGTTTTACCACCTCGCCCACAACGTGGAGCATTTTTTCATGGAAAGTCAAAAACTGCTGGTGCTCTTGTCCGATCCTTTTGGCTACGGCTGGAATATTTTTGGGACGGCTGACATGCAGGTGGGCTCGCTTTTGAGTCTGCAAGCGATCTGGTTTTTACAAGTGGGGCTGGTGATCGTCGGTCACGTTTTTGGTGTGGTCATCTCAAACACGCATTCGCACACGATCTTTTCCGATAAAATCTCCGCCCTGAAAAGCCAGATACCCATGATCACTTTGATGGTGATGTTTTCGGTGTTGAGTTTGTGGCTCATTGCCCAACCCATGGAAATGCGCACGGCCATGTAAAATTTTAAGAACGGAATAGCGAAATTTCAAAAAAAGAATTCCAAACCTTTTCGCAAACGTTTTTGCGAAAAGAGAGCTGACGCTGTAAAGCGCAAGGGAAATCCGAAAAACTTTGCTTGCGGATGGGGGATGGCGGATTTCGGAATTTACAGGTCAATCGTTTATCAAACACCCTTCCACCTTCCGAATTCCGCAATCTGAGATACTCAATTTTATATTGATGTGCGATTTTAGACCCTTCAACATATCGACACAACAATTTGTCGATGTTTGGCGTAGCGCCTAAATCATCACCAGTTCAAATCGCACCGGGAGCGCTAACCAGACTTTCACGGCGCGTTCGCGTTGTCGGGCGGGTTTCCAGTTGATTTTCAGTGCGGCTTTTAAAGCGGCCTCTTCAAAACCCACATCGAATTTCGCGTGTTTTAAAATCTGGGCTTTCACAACATGTCCTTTTTCATCGATGAGCAGTCCCAAAACCACTTTGCCTTCCACACCCAGGCGCAAGGCTTTGCTGGGATATCTCAGAAATCGGTGGATGGCGCGCATACCGCCAATCGGTACGGGCGGCTCCTCATGCGGAATAAAAATAAATTCTTCGAAAAGACCGTTTTCGAAGGGCGGCGGTTCTGGAATGTCCACAAATTCCACCTCCACGGTCTCGATGGTTTCGTTGCTTGGAAAGTCCTCGGTTTCCGTGGGTACGGGCACGAAAGGATTTTGCGGCGGCGGCTTTTTTCGCCACTGGAAGGTCTTGGGAATGTCCTCGACTTCCAGCACCACATCGTTTACTTTTATCTTCGTCCACCAAAAACTGGCATCGATGGACGGAAGGGCATGAAGAACGCACAGATGGATGATCAGCGAAAAAATCAAGGCCAGCTCAAAAGTTTTAACATACCTCTTTTTTTCTTCTTGGTGGGATGAACGCGAATTCCGCATGGTATTTTCTCCATTGAATGACACGGTTGAATAAATAGTTTTCCTCTTCGGTCGATAACGTGATTCCGATTTGGAACCGGCTAAAATGATGAAAATTTTAATCTGAAAGTCACCATTCGAAGTGAAAAAACAAATTGTCGTCCAGACGCTAATTAGTGTCCATCCGTAAAGAGCCATTTTTTGTCATTCCCGCAATCTTTAAGCGGGAATCCATTGGTCCGTTAGGCATGAGATTCCCGATGAGCTTGTCCCTGCATGTTGTAGGCAGGGAGCATTCGGGAATGACGATTACGGATGGACACTAATTAATTAATCGAAATATTAGCAGGCATACTTTAACAAAAAGTTCATTCTTGTGAATTGAAATAAACATTTGGCTGCCGGGTAAAGTTGTCTGGCTTGTGATTTTGGGTATAAGATATGAGGTATAAGGTGTCGGTGTCACGTCCTGGAAATCGTTGACAAAGGTAGGGGGTATTTTATTAAAATGGAAGAGTCGGAGTGATGTCTTATTATCCAATTTATTTCTGTTTAGTAATGTCTTATTTTCACATTAAACTCAACCGGGAGTCGCAAAATTAAACTTGCATTTGCCAATCCATTCAATTATTTTAGCACGTTCTTAGATTCGGAGTGCTGAAATCGATAATTCGTTGATCTTTCAGGAATCCTGCTTCCACGAGGACCCGCTTCGCAGGAATGATTTGATCTGAAATATTTAACCATCATCAAATCGCATTTTAAAGTTAGCGAAACTAATATTGCGAGCTGGAAAATGAACAGGAAACGCAAATGCACGGCGGCGAGCTCATAGCTGAAGTCTTAAAAGCACACGGAGTGAAATTTCTTTTCACTTTGTGCGGCGGACACATTTCTCCCATCCTCGTGGGCTGCAAGCAGCTCGGAATACAGGTCATCGACGTCCGGCACGAAGCCACGGCGGTATTCGCAGCGGACGCGGTGTCTCGGCTCTCAGGCGTACCCGGGGTGGCTGCGGTCACCGCCGGTCCTGGGGCTACCAACACCGTCACGGCCGTAAAAAACGCCCAACTGGCGCAGTCGCCGGTCATTTTGTTGGGAGGCGCCACCGCCACCGCACTGAAAGGACGCGGTTCGCTGCAAGACATCGACCAGATGGCGCTGTTCAAACCGCATGTGAAATGGGCGCGTTCCGTGCAAAAAGTGCGGGAGCTGGCGCCGGCGGTAACGCAAGCTTTCAGAGAAGCCCAGAAAGGCGTCCCTGGCCCCGTGTTTGTGGAATGTCCCATCGACCTGCTTTATTCGGAGGATCTGGTGCGCGAATGGTACGGTGTGCAATCGAAAAAAAGCGGCCGTCAAACCGTTGCCGACCGGGCGCTGAATTTGTATCTCAAGCAGCACGTCACCCGACTGTTCAGCGGCGCCAACAAAATACGCATTCCCAAACCGCAGGCCGTTTCCGTCCCAGCCCCCGGACGTGCTCGCATATCAAGGGTGGCTGAAAAATTGCGCACAGCCCAAAAGCCGCTGCTGCTCATCGGCAGTCAGGCGCTGCTGCACAAAAACCAGTTGCAAGCCGTGGTTTCGGCGGTGACGCAACTGCAAATTCCCGTGTATTTGTCTGGCATGGCGCGCGGTCTGCTGGGCGTGCAGCACCCGCTGCAGTTGCGACATCAACGGCGCCTGGCACTGAAGGAAGCCGACCTCGTTCTCCTGGCCGGCGTCCCGTGCGATTTTCGCTTGAACTACGGACGGCACATTCCGCGGGCAACGCAATTGATATCGGTCAATCTCAGCCGCCACGATCTCATGCTAAATCGGCGGCCCAGCATCGCCATTCAGGGCGAGCCGGGTTTGTTTCTGGTGCAACTGGCGGAAGTGGTAAAACATGCCAATGATTGCCGCGACTGGCTTAACACGTTGCGCCAGAGAGATGACACACGAGAGACCGAAATCCAGCAAAAAGCGTGCGAACCCACCGAGCGGGTGAATCCGCTGCACCTGTGTGGTGAAATCGAACGGGTGCTGACAGAGAACAGCATTCTGGTGGCCGATGGCGGCGATTTTGTGGCCACTGCGTCTTACATCGTGCAACCGCGCGCTCCGCTTTCCTGGCTCGACCCCGGCGTGTTCGGCACTTTGGGGGTGGGAGCCGGATTTGCCCTAGGCGCCAAACTCTGCCGCCCCGATGCCGACGTGTGGATTCTTTTTGGCGACGGCTCGTTGGGTTACAGCTTGTGTGAATTCGACACCTTTGTCCGACACGAAATTCCGGTGCTAGCCATCGTGGGCAACGACGCCGGCTGGTCGCAAATCGCCCGTGAACAAGTTGAAATTTTCCAGGACGAGGTGGGTACGGTTTTGCAGCATTCCAACTACCATTTGATGGCCGAGGCACTGGGAGGCAAAGGCCTGTTGGTTCGCAAGGCTGCGGAGATCACCGGCGCGCTGCGGCTGGCTAAAAGCGCGCTGGCCCGAGGTAAGGTAGTATTGCTTAACGCGCATTTGAGCAAAACCGATTTCAGGAAAGGCTCCATCTCCATGTGAATTGAATGTGGATTTTTTATTCTTCTCTGCGTCAACTATGTGCCCTGGCGCTTATGCGTGATGTGGATTTTATTGAGGAAGAATTTTACTCTCAACAGACCATTTTGTTCATTATTTCTCAACGTGGTGAAACCGAAATGACTAATTGCAAATTTGAAAGTACAAGGTGCAAAATGACTTTTCGGAAACAAGCCCGGACCAAGGTTGCAAAATGGGAGAAGATAAGAAAAGGCATCAACTTTAAAATTTGTATTTTTCACTTTGCTTTTTGAATTGTTCAAAAGGCTTTGGAGATTTTTTGCATAAAAGTGCCGAGGTCATTTGCAATCGCAAGAGCCAATCATGTCCAGCAAAACTTACTCTAACGTCATCGGAGTGGATGACGCGCCGTTTGACCGCGACCACGTGGGCAAAGTCAAAGTCGTCGGCGCGGTGTACGCCAATTTACGTTTGGATGGCGTGCTCGTCGGCGAAATCGAAAAAGACGGCTCGGACGCCGCGAAAAAATTGGTGACGCTGGTGGGCGAGTCGAAATTTGCTGAGCACGTGCAGCTCATGATGCTGCAGGGCATTACGCTGGCGGGGTTCAATGTGGTGGACGCTTTTCACATTCATGAGCTGCTCAAAATCCCGGTTTTGATCGTGTGTCGAAAATCAGCCGACATGGACGCCATAAAAACGGCTCTGATGTCCAAAATTTCCGATGGTCTAAAAAAATGGGATTTGATTCAGAGGCTGGGACCGCTCGAAGCGGTCGGCCAGATTTTCATACAGGCCGTGGGTTTGAACCTGCCGCAAGCCGCCGAGGTCGTCGAGCATTTTGCCATTCACAGTCAAATCCCGGAGCCCATTCGCACCGCACATCTCATCGCGGGCGCCATCGCCGACGGTGAGAGTCGCGGGCACCCTTAAAACAACTTGCAAAACCATTGGACTCCGATCAAAGTGAAGAAACAGGATTTTGGGGACCGCCCCTGAAAAATTTCGATAATTCGTGTCCATCCGTAATCGTCATTCCCGAATGCTCCCTGCTTAAAACATGCAGGGACAAGCTCATCGGGAATCTCATGCCTAATGGATCAATGGATTCCCGCTTAAAGATTGCGGGTATGACAAAAAAAGACTCTTTACGGATGGACTAAATAGTGCCGAACGAAAACGACCTGAGCTTCTAGAAGGCCTCCTGGCCGAGGGTGAATTCCTGCCTCGCTCGGCGGGGCCTGTCCTGAGCTTTGTCGATGGGGCGCCTTCGCGAAAAGGTTTTTATATCGCGCATTTCGCGAGTTTTCGTTCAATCCCTAATTAATTTGATACCCGCCATACGGCTATCCAGTTAGCTCAGAAACGGGGTTATTACTGAATTCAGTATTTAAAA
>JBHHXN010000177.1:0-10718 GCA_046757025.1 bacterium | reverse complement strand
TCTTTAGCCTTTCTTCCCAGCACTTTTTCTACGTCATTTGTGACAATGGAATTGCTGTCAATCAAAACTTCCGTAAAAAGATATTCGATTAGCCAGATGTAATCTTCGGGTACTTGATATTCGGCGAGCATTTTTGTGTACTCGTCCATGGTAATGGAATGAAACTGGATGTCCTGGCCCGTTGCTTGTGCGATCTCTTGCGTGACTTGTTTGAACGTCAGCTGGCGTGGGCCGGTCAATTCATAAGTTTGGCCGTTATGCCTGTCATCCAGGAGGGCTTCTACCACGACGTCTGCAATATCGTCGGCGTCGACGAATGGCACCAGGGCATCTTCCCTGGGCAGAGCCACATGGCCAGCCAGGATGGGCTCTAAAAAGAATCCTTCGCTGAAATTCTGATTGAACCAGCTCGCCCGAACGATGGTCCAGTCGGCGCCAGCATTTCGTACCACTTGCTCGCAAAGCTCGGCTTCTTTTTCCCCTTTCCCGGAAAGCAAGACCATTTTTTGAATGCCGTTTTTGACCGCTTGCGATGTAAACGCCTCGATGGCTTGTCGAGCACCGGGGACGGCCAGATCGGGCTGAAATGTGATGTACACCGTGTCCATTCCATCCAGGGCACCTGCCCAGGTTTCGGGGTTTTCCCAATCGAACGGCGGCTTTGCAGCACGTGAACCGATTTTGACTGGTTGGCCGCGTGTTTTAAGCCGCTCCACCACTCGGCGACCAGTTTTGCCGGTGCCGCCAATGACCAAAACATGGCGCGTTGGCTGTAAATTCCGATTTATATTTTTCATGATATTTTCCTTTTAATTTAGTTTTTGCATTCAAGCACAAAATATTTTGGGCTGCTCTTCAAAGTAATAGAACAGCCCCATTCTCTCATGCACCATTAATTCGTGGCCGTGGCTTGTTTGATGGCTTCCACGGCTTCTTCCGTTGTCCAAACCGCGTTGGCGATGAAGCGGAAATTTACTAACGCCGCTGCGTAGCCGTCGCCATCGGGAATCACCGCCGCCGCGGTCGCGTCTTTGACTACGGCCACTTCGAACCCTTGCTCCAGCAGCTCACGCAAATGCGATTCCGTGCACAAATTGGCCGACATGCCAGCCAGGATGACTTTGTCGATGCCGCGCTTGCGCAGTTGCAAAACCAGGTCGTTGGCTTCCGGGCCATACACTTTGTGCGGACTGGTGACGATGGTTTTGCCATCCTGAATGTAGGGCTTATAAACCTCCAGAAAGTCCGCGCCGGAGCCCTCGAACCCTTCCAGGCTCAGGGCGTCTTTGCGGTCGAACATCCCGATATTGTGCATCAGCACTTCCAGCGCGCCTTCGAATTTCCAGCCCTTGTCCGTCGGGTAGTAGTAGTGCGGCGAAACGAACACCGGCAGGTTGTTCTTTTTGGCGATTTCCAACAGGGATTGGATGTTGTCCACGGTGTTGTTTTCGGTAACGCTTTTTCCCACCACGCCCCAGGTTACGCCGTTCGGGCTGAGGAAGTCGTTTTGTGGGTCGGTGATGACGATGGCGGTGCGCTCGGGGTCGATGTCCATGCCCGGGTTGGGGAGCTGACCTAAACCAATTGAATGTATACTCACGATAAAAATTGCGGCGATGGTTATGCGTAAGGCTATCATTTGTTCCTCCTTGTTAAGGATAATTTGTGTTTAAGTTTATTGATGGTGATGATCATCGCTGGGGTTTCAGGCAACTGCTGTGCCATGGCTTAAAAACTGAAAAAACCAACGGTCCCAAGCTATTGATACTAAGTTTTTTAGGAGAGTCTATTCGACGGTAGATGGTGCGTTAAATGGTTGGCGCGTATCTTTGACATTTCAAGGAACTACGAAATATCAAAGAAAAAAACGGGTACAAAAATAGGTGGCTTAAGTCGGTTTCTTGATGCCCAGTTTTTGCATCCGAGACCGCAACGTGTTCGGATTCATCCCCAGCCGCAGGGCCGCGCCCTTTGGCCCTTCCACGCGCCAGCTGGTTTCCCGTAGCACGGAGATTATGTGCTGACGCTCAACTTCCGCCAGGGTGCCGGAGCTCGCCGCTGTGGCAGCAGGCGACTTCAGCAGCTCCAGACTTTCATCCACTTGCAGGGTATCGCCTTGTGCCAGAATGAGCGCGCGCTCGACAATGTTTTCCAGCTCTCTGACGTTGCCGGGAAAATGGTAGGTTTGCAGGGTCTTCATGACTTTGAGCGGCACGTGGGAAATCTGTTTTCCCAGTTTGGCGCCATATTTTTTCACAAAATGGTTGATGAGCAGCGGAATATCTTCCCGGCGCTCCCGAAGCGGGGGCAGGGTGATCGGAAAGACGTTTAATCGATAATAGAGATCTTCCCGGAACTCGTTGGTCCGTACGGCCTGTTCCAGGTTGCGGTTGGTGGCTGCGATAATTCGGACATCCACCTCGATGGTCTGCGTGCCGCCGACTCTTTCGAATTCGCCTTCCTGCATAACCCGAAGCAGTTTCACCTGCAGAGCCATAGGGAGATCGCCGATCTCGTCCAGGAAGATGGTGCCGTGGTCGGCTAATTCAAAACGGCCCTGTTTGCGGGACATGGCGCCCGTAAAAGCGCCTTTTTCATGGCCGAAGAGCTCGCTTTCTATGAGATTGGCTGGTAAAGCCGCACAATTGACTTTCACCAGGGGACGATCCCTGCGCGGACTGGTGGTGTGCAGCGCGCGGGCAACGAGCTCCTTGCCGGTACCGGTCTCGCCCAGGATCAAAACCGTGGCATCGGTGGCGGCGACTTGCTCCACCTTCCGCAGAATTTTCCGGAACGATTTACTCTGGCTGATGATCTCATCGAAATTGTGCTCGAGTTTGATCTCCTCCTGCAGATAGACGTTTTCCGCTTCCAGCCGTTCCTTCAGCTGCTCCACTTCGGCCAGCGCCTCGCGCAGCGCCTGCTCCGCCTGTTTGCGCCGGGTGATGTCGCGCAGGATCACGGTGAGAACCAGTTCGCCATCCAACCGCAGCTTCGAGATTGACGCCTCGGCCGGGAAGATCTCGCCATTCTTGCGGCGGCCGAAAATCTCCCGTCTTTCTCCGATGAGATGGGTGGTCTTGTCCGACGCGATGAACTCGGTCACAAGCCGACCATGGTTTTTGTGATACGGCTCGGGAATGAGAAGCTCGAGTGGTTGACCGATGACCTCCTCGGATGCGTACTGAAAGATGGTTTCAGCGCCCTTGTTGAAGATGATTATTCTCTGGGATTCATCGGTTGAAATGATGGCCTCCCTGGCGATGTCCAGAATGCCGGAGAAACGCGCCCGGCTTTCGCGCAGCTCTTTTTCAGCTTTTTTTCGCTCGGTGATATCCCGAAACGTCACCACCGCGCCGACCAGATGGCCGGCCGTATCGCGGATGGGTGTGCTGGTATATTCCACAGGAAAACTCGAACCGTCCTTGCGCCAGAAGACTTCATCGTCGACGGTGTGTACCTGCCCGTCTTTGAACGCCGCATAGATAGGGCAGGCTTTTCTGGGATAAGGCGTGCCATCCGGCCGGGTGTGGTGAATCAGCGCATGTTGTGGCCGACCAAGCAATTCCTCCGCTTGCCACCCCAGCATGTCCGCGGCAGCCGGATTGACAAAGGTGGTGTTGCCATGTTGATCGAGTCCGTAAATGCCTTCTCCTGCAGATTTGAGGATGAGTTCGTTTTTCTGCTTGAGTTGTTCGAGCGCTGCTTCGGCTTGTTTCCGGGCGGTGATGTCGCTCAGGATGGTGATGAGCGCCTCTTCCTTCTTAAAGGTCAAAGGTTGAACCGACATGTTGACCCAGAACGGGGTGCCGTCTATCTTTTTCACCCGGATTTCATGATCGTGTACGCGACCTGCCTGAGCCACCGTAGCGAGCACCTTCGGGCGATCGGATGGGTCGTAGTAGAGGTCGGGGGCTTTGCGACCGAGTAGCTCATCTGGCGACACCCCAAACGCTTCCCCAAAATGCGCGTTGGCATACAAAATCTGTCCGTCCTTTTTGCGGGTGATGAGAAGGGGATTGGGCGTGGATTCGATGATGGCGCGGCACTCGGCTTCGCTTTCTTTGATGGCATCGAAGAGCTGTGCGTTTTTTATGGCCACCGCGGCCTGGTTAGCAAACACCGCCATCCGGTCGAATTCCTCCTGGGCCATGACCCGACGGCTGAACATGGCGATGACGCCTAAAAGCTCATCTCGAAAAACCAGTGGATATCCCGCCACTGAATTGAGCTGGTTCTTTTTTAGCCAGGCTTTGTCCGGCAATCGGTCATCCTGCTGAGCGTCGTTGCTGATCACCGGCGTCCGCTTCTCTGCAATGCGTCCGATTTTAAAGGCCCCCAGAGGTACCCGGCGATATTCGCCGTTGGTGCGGGTATAAAGACCGGCGCTGGCCTTCAGGTGCAGGCAGCGCTCGCGATTGGTACAGCTTTCCGCCTTGTAGCATTCATCGCAGAGGTCGCCCGGGCCGAGCAGCCAGATGCGCGCGAAAGCGGCATCCAGCTCATCCACCAAACCCTGGGTGATGGAGGTGAGAACTTTTTTAAGCTCGAGACGGGAGGTCATCTTCCAGGCGATGGGCGCCAGTCTGTCCTGTTTTATCTTTTTCTCCATAGCGTTTTATTGCAGTATAAACAACCAATTCTGCAAACGTGTGGCTGGAATCATGGTGGGCGGTTCCGCAACCGTGGATGATTTCACGGTTGAGGTCTGCGCAGTGAATTGGGATTTTATTTTGAATGTGTAATCGAATTAAATTACAAATCTTATTTAAATGAGGCAAAGGAAAGTTTCGTGATTTGTCTAAAAATAGTGAAAAAGTGAGCGAGAAATGAGACTCGCGGTGGCTGTTTATATAAAAATACAAATGATTAGACTGTTGTGTTCAAAATACGAGTGGTTAATCGCTCAAACACCCGAGGGCCACAAAATTATGTTTTTGCCTTTCTGTTCGTAGCCGTTTTGTAGGAACGCCGCAGCCAGGGGGCTGCTCACAGCGGGTTGACCGTCGATTTCCCCGATCTCGAGGTGCTTGCGCGGCCGCAGGTTGGCGGGCAAGTGCAGCCAGGTTTTCATGGCCTGAACGACTGTGGTGTAAGATGATTTTTCCATCCTGTTGATGGTCCACAGCCGGGCGCCGTAATTTTCGCTGTACAGCGCCGGCGTGGCATCCAAAAACAAGAGATGGTTCGAAGGTGAGCGTACGACAGTGAGTTTGTTGCCTCTGGCGTCCTTGATGTTCCAGTCCACTGCGCCGCCCAGCGGCAGCGCCGGATCCGCGGTGCTGAGCAGAATGGGTTGCCCGTTTGGCGGCAGCGATTCCGTTTGCAGCGTTTCCAGCAGCTCCACGGCTTCGGGTAGCGCAAACTGCACCCCGGAGAGCCCTTCGATAAAATAGCCGCGGCGAATTTCGCCCTGCCATTCAAGCCGTTTTAAAATCTGAAACAGCTGATACCAGGGCAGCAGCCCCTGCTCGCGCCGGTACCATTCTTTCACCAGAATGCCGTAGCGCTGTAAGAGCAATCGCGCCTGGCTTTGGGCTCGCTCGTGGTCAGAGAGTTCTTTCCCTAAGGCTGCAAACGAGCTGGTCAAAAACCAGCGGCTTGCTCCAAGCTGAACCTGTGTTTCCACCTGCTTGCGGATGGCTCCCCGGCCACGGGTTCGTCTCCGACTCTGACTCCAAACCGGCGGAGACGCCGGCAGCCAGGCTTCGCCGTCAATCCAACTCGATGGCTCCGAACCCGATTTTAAAACCGCTAATAACAGCCGATAATTGTCGCAGCTTGCCAGCCCCATTTCTACCAGCTTTTTTAAAGCCTCCTGTACTCCCGCTGTTGAAAGTTCTGTGCCGGCGATGATATCCCTTACCAGGCTGGCGCCGTTTTCTTTTAAAAAAGTATTAACGCTGGCGGCGGGTTCCTTCAATTGCGTGGACGATTCTAAAAGGGTCTTCTTGTTTGCAAAGAGCGAACCCGTTGCCCGTGGAAGAAATTCCAGCCGGAGCGGACCGCTGTCTGTTTCACGATGCGCCCGTACCACCACATCGCCTTCTGCGATGAGCTGGCGTAACGATTCTAAAGCGCGAGGCAGATTTTCCAAATTTTCACCCCCAACTCGGCAACCGATGATTTCTCGTTCGAACATCGAAACGGGAAAACGGTAACCGGCGTACTGTTTGACCATTTCAAGCACGCTTGGTGCTGGCCGGGAAATGTTATGCCAGTGCATTTGAAAGCGCCAGAATTGTCCACGTTTAACCGCAACGGCCGCGGTTCTCCTGGCCGCGATGGCGCGTCGATAAAGCTCTGCAAAATTATGGCGGTCGCACCAGAACTCGGTGTCTGTACCGACTATCAATCTGCCGCTAACAATTTCTTTTTCTGAGTGCAATTGCGTCAGGGCCGTTTTAATCCGATCTTCTGGAAAATTTAGAGCCCGGTGGATTTGTTCCGAGGTAACCGCACCGCGCACCCTCAAAAACCGCCGAATTCGTTCGCAGATGATATCTTCGTCCGGGTGGTCAGCAAAAATCCCTTTCTCCGTGACAGGCACCCATCCCGCATTTTTGCCGGTCAATTTGCAAATGCGGTTTTCAGCTTGCATTTGCTGAAGCCAATCGGCGGGATCTTGCTGTGATCGCTCCCAAAGCTCCGCATCCGAGACCGGAGCCAGCTTTTCGATGATCGCAAACAAGCCTTCGGCATCCCGGGCCCGATATTCGGGTGAGGTGTGCTGCCATCTCGCCTCCGCCGCTGTCACCAATTCGGGCGTTACGACGGTCGGGATGGCTTCCTGCTGCAAAATTTCAGCCAGCAGAACGCTGCTGACAGCCGCGGCCTGTGCTGGAAGGCGGGCGCGATCCACTTCGTACATATTGCTGGACAAAAAGTTGAACATCAGCCCCGAGGACATGGGGGAAGGCGACGGCGTTTGTACTACTTTGATGGACATTTCACCGGCGTTGATTTTCGTGAGCACCTGCCGCAAAGCCGGCAAATCGAACAGGTCGTGCAGACAATCCCGATAGGTTTCTATCACGATGGGGAAGTCTGGAAACTGGCGCACGATCTGCAGCAAATCCGCAGCACGCAGTCTTTGCAGCCACAGCGGGATGCGCTTGTGCGGCTGCGATCTTGGAAGAATGAGCGCCCGGGCGGCGTTGTAGCGAAAGCGCACTGAAAACATCGGCGTATCCACCAGAGCCTCCAACAGCCGCTTTTCCACTTCTTTCGCCGACAGATGTAAGAGATCGTTCACGGGCAGCGGCTCGGTGCTGTCCAGTGTGCGAAGGATGATGCCATCGTCGTTGAAGGCGTATTGCACTTGCACAGAAAAATGTTTTTCCAGAGCGGCGGACAGGGCTATGGCCCAGGCCCCGTTGACCCGGGCTCCAAAACAGGTGTGTAAAATAAAATGCGGCTCCTCTGCGATGTCCCGAAACCATTCACCAATGAGCTGTTTATCTGTGGGCAACCATCGAGTTGAGGCGCACTGTCGCTGCAAATAAGCCTGCAAATTATCGATGGTATCTGCGTCGGCCATCGGCCATCTGTTCAGCCTGTCCTGGCGATTGTTTTCGGCTGAATTTTCCATCCACTCTCTTCTGAAGGCGCCAACCTTTTGGCTGGTGGCAAAGTCCCGATACAGGATGTCGCCTTTCCAGAAGGGCGCCCGCGGTTTGACAGCACGCACCGGCGATACCACGATGCGGTCCTGATGAATGGAGTCGATGCGCCATTCGTTGTTTCCCAGAAAAAATACATGACCCACACGCGATTCGAAAACGAACTCCTCCTCCATTTCACCGAGTTTGGTGTTGCTCTCGTTGAGGTACACGCTGTAATAACCGCGGTCCGGGATGGTGCCGCCGTTGGTGGCGGCCAGCAAGCGCGCCCCCCGCCGGCTGATGAGCCGATCGTTGACTTTGTCCCAGGCCAGCCGCGGCTTCAGCGCCTGGAGCGGTACGCCGGTATAACGGCCGGCGAGCATGGCTACCACGTCGTTAAATACCGCTTCCGAGAGATTTCGATAGCAATAGCTTTGTTTAACCAGATGAAACAAATCCGCGCGGGACCAGGTGCGCAACGCGACTTCCGCTACAATTTGCTGCGCCAGTACGTCCAGGCAATTTTCGGGAACGGTGGTTTCCTCAATTTCGCCTTGCAGCATGCATTGCGTAATCGTTAACGCGTCGTCCAGATCGGAAGGGTACATGGGAATGATGCGGCCTTTGCTGGTCGCTTTTAGCAGATGCCCGCTTCGCCCTACGCGCTGCAGGGCGCTGGTCACGCTGCGCGGGGCTTCCAGCTGTATCACGAGATCGATGGAGCCGATGTCGATGCCCAGCTCCAGGGAGCCGGTGGCGATCACCGCTGGAATGCGCGCCGCTTTCAGCCGGGCTTCGATTTCGTGCCGCACTTCCCGGGAGATGCTGCCGTGGTGGGCCAGGGCCAGCTCCGAATTCGGATTTCCGCTCTGCTCACGATGCAGCTCGTTGAGCTGCCGGGCGATGCGTTCGGTCTGGGCACGCATGTGCGCAAACACCAGCGTCGTGCGATGAGAACAGATCAAATCGTACAGCTTTTGAATTACCGCCGGCCAGACCGTGGATTCCGGTAGGTCGCTGAAACTCTTGACCGGCGCAAGCACTTTTAGATCGAGATTTTTACGTTGACCGCAATCGACGATGGTCACCGGGCGCGGCTGTGGGCGGTTTTTTATTTCATCGAATTTTTGACCGCCGAGAAAAGACGCAATTCGCTTCAGGGGACGCTGGGTAGCCGAAAGACCGATGCGCACGGGCTCGTGCCGGCACAGAGTCATCAATCGTTCCAGTGATAGGCTCAGATGCACGCCGCGCTTATTGCCGCACAAAGCATGGATTTCATCCACGATGACATACCGCAGCCCGCGAAAAATTTCGCGGCCGCGGGCCGATGTCAGCAACAAATAGAGCGATTCCGGTGTCGTGATCAATATATGCGGCGGCTTTTTTACCATGGATTGCCGGACATGCGAAGGCGTATCTCCCGTTCTAACCAGGGCACGGATTTCTGGCGCAGGAAGGTCCATTTCCGTGGCGGTTTTTCGCAAGCCTTTTAACGGCGTTTGCAAATTGCGGTGGATATCGTTATTTAACGCTTTCAGGGGAGAAACGTACAGCGTGTGAACGCCCTCGAGCAGCCATCCGTTTTTCTGCAAGCTCATGCGGAATAGCTCATCCAGACACCACAAAAACGCGGCTAAAGTTTTGCCAGAACCCGTGGGCGCTAGAATCAGCACATTTTTGCCCGCCGCAATCACCGGCCACCCCTTTTTTTGCGGCGGACTGGCTTCGGAAAATTGGCTCTTGAACCAGTTGCTGATTACCGGATGAAATGGCAGTTTTTTCAATTTGCTTGTTGTTGATTTACAAACAGGTTGACTTTCAAATTCCCCATCGGGGTTGTTGAAATGCGTAGAATATGTCATTGCGAAAAGCAAAGCGACGAAGCAAACTCCATTTGCAGGCAAGAGTCAAAAGATTGCTTCGCTACGCTCGCAATGACTCACCCCAATATGGAACAAGCCTATATATTGTTTTATTTTTAAAATAAGTTAAATTACCATAAAATCAAAAGAAAAAATCTTTTCTGTGTATGCGCGCAAATGCCACATCTTGACTTTTCAAAAAGTTGTTTGTAAATTGTCAGCACATCACACCCCATTTATAATAAATTATTCCGATCGATTTTATATCCATTCTAAGGGAGGAGCCCATGAACTCTCGAACGCTTCTGCTGCTTTTAGTCAGTTCACTGCTTTTTGTTTTCACTTCACCGCTTTCGCTATTTGCCCAGGCCGATGATTCAACTTATTCAAAGAAAATCAAAGAATACACCACGGATCCGAAATTTCTCAATGAGCTGGTGGATCATCTGCCAGTGTCGGAAAACGTGCCTTCCCCGCTGCAGTATTTTGGCACGATAATCGGCGCGCCGGAGGTTTTACACGACACCGATGAAATATACGGCTATTTGCGCGCGGTGGCAGCGGCTTCAGCCAGAGTAAGCATTCGCTCCATCGGCCAAACAGAAGAAGGGCGGGAGATGATCGAAGTCATCATCGCCGATGAAACCACCCTTGCCGACCTCGAAACCTTTCGCGGATACCTGAACCAGCTCGCCGATCCGAGGAATCTCACCGACAGCGAAGCCCAATCCATCCTCTCAAAAGCTAAACCGGTCTATTATCTCACCGGCGGGCTGCATTCACCCGAAACCGGCTCACCGGAGATGCTTATGGAGCTGGCCTACCGACTGGCGGTGGAAGATTCTCCCATGATTAAAGCCATTCGGGAAAACGTCATCGTGATATTTGTGCCGGTGGCCGAACCGGACGGCCGCGACCGCATGGTGGATATTTACAAATATCGCAAAGCCAATAAAGATGTGGGGCCCAGTCTGGTTTACTGGGGGCATTATGTGGCGCACGACAACAACCGCGACGGCTTCGGTTTGACCCTGGCTCTCACCAGAAATATCGTTAATGCGTTTTTACATTGGAAACCAATCGTCGGTCACGACCTGCATGAATCGGTGCCGTATCTGTATATTTCAACCGGCACCGGGCCTTACAACGAATATATCGACGCCATCACCATCAATGAATGGCACAATCTGGCGCACGAAGAAGTGACGGAGCTGACCAAACGCGGCATGCCCGGCGTCTGGACGCACGG
>JBHHXN010000176.1:0-10766 GCA_046757025.1 bacterium | reverse complement strand
TACTGAGCTTGTGATTGAATGAATACAGTTTGGTGGTCTGAGATTCTTCAGTCGCGGAGTTCATCCTGAGCTACGTTGAAGGGCTCCTTTAGAATGACATTTTCTGAACTAATTGGATAACGGTATATAGGGCTTTGGAATGAAAACACTTGCCCGGACTTAAAATATTCATCACCAAAATGATCATTGGAGGTTATTTTGAAAATATTAAATCAATCCTTATTAAGATTTTTGTTAATTGTTCTCGAAATTGTTTTTCTTACTTCAAGAGGCGTTTCACAAACAGTTGAAAATCCAATAGAGATTTCTATGAGTTCTGTGGATGCGCATGTGGCTGCCGGACAGACATCGGCGTTGGTGATCACTTTCCGAATTCCACGGGGTTTCTGGCTGGGTGAAAATGACCGTAGCGCGCGCATACCTGCCGCCACCATTATAAACGTGCAAAAACAACAGAATTTTAGTTTTGAAAAACCCCGCTTCCCTCAGCCAGAAGTGCGAGGGGTGCCGGTGCATTTGGGTATTACCCGTGTTTTTACCGGGGAAATCAAAGTCATGGTGCCATTTAAAGTCGCTGAAAACGCCGCGACAGGCAGCTATCAAATTGCGGTAAAAATCACCTACACCCCCGGATTAAACGCCGGACATCTGACGACTCATGTCGATGAAGCGTATTCAACTACGGTTACAGTCCGTGCCAACTCAGGCAACGGGGCCGTAATAATTCCCGAACCGTCAAAGGGCCCGGTGTCTGCTGATTTTTTTGTTCAGGAAAAGCGGCTGAATTTGCCACAGCCCATGAAAACCATGTTTCATACCTGGGATGAAAATGGGCCGTTGCCAAAATTTTTGCACCGATTGTTTTTTGATCCGGGAAATCATGGTAAACACATTCAGACGGTCTGGCATCCGTTCATAGGTTCCACGGAAAATAACGGCCAGAGCATTGGCGGCGCCATGGCTTTGATGAACGTGACGCGCGAAGGTATCATGACCGGTACCTTCGATGTGCGCGGATATTACAACGAAAATGTTGGAGCCACCGTGGCCGTGGATGTGGTGAGTTGTCCGGCAGCGTATGTTAATTACTGGTTTTCAGCGCAGTTTTCTGAAGACCGCAACCGGCAGGTTCAATTCCATCATGAAAATTTAGCTGTAGGTAAAAATGATCGTGTGGGTTATGAATTGCAAATCAACGCATTTCAGGACCCGCGCTACCGGTTTTATGGAATCGGCGGGAGCACGGATGAGGAAGATGAAAGCAATTATACCCACGAAGAGTTTGGCGGCTATTTGGATCTTTACTGGCTGCCGGTCAATAATCTGCGCTTTTCGGTGGGCGGTAAAATTCGTTCAGTGGATGTCAAACGCGGCGCCGACCGTCTGGCGGCCGAAGTGCCCTTCACCATCAACCAAGAAGATTTTGCAAACGTACCTGGAATTGCGGGCGCCACCGTGGTTGGTGAACGAGTAAACATTGTTTACGACGGACGCAACCAGGAATTTACCCCTTCTGCGGGAATTTATGTGAAACTGACGGCGGAATACGACCAGGTGACCAGCGATTTTGAACCGGTTTCAAATTACGGTCGCTTTTCATTCGATTTTAGAAAATATTTTTCTACCGTGGATCAGAAATTTACTTTGTTGCTCAGAAATAGCTGGACTTTGACCACCAGCGAAAATATTCCATTTTTCGATCAGGCGACCCTCGGCGGTGAAGCGACTTTGCGGGCATTTGACGCGGGCCGGTTTTACGGACAGCATGCGGTTTTTGGCAGCATGGAGTTGCGCTACCAGGCCATGCATATCGTCATGATGGGATTTCCAATGGATTTAGAAATTGCACCGTTTCTGGATTTTGGACAGGTGTTCAACAGTACGGATTTTGAGGGTGATTTTAACATCAATCCCGGCATGAGTATGAGAGTATTGAATAGACCCAACATCGGCATTGTGGCCAACGGCGCCATCGGCCAGGATGGCTTGATATTTACCGGCGGTGTGAGTTTGCCGTTTTAATTGCTTTATTGTGAAATATTGCCAAATGATTTGCTTTTAAAGAGAAATTGCTGTAAAATAAGAAATGATTTTCACCATTTTCTGGCCATTCACGGCGTAAATGAAATTGACTATTAAAATCTTGAGGACAAGATTCATTAGTCAATTATTCTTGCTGCGGATGGCTTCCTGGCTGCCATTCAACGGCTGCGCTGAAAAACATAAGACGCCCGCTTCGTATTCACCCATCAAATGGGCACAGGTTTTATTTGTCTTTACAGAGCACCTGGAAATGACCAAAGGCCCGGCATTCACCGACAACCTTCTGTTCATGTTGCTCGAACATCCCCGTTAAAAAATTATTTGAGGATTAAAATGACCTTAGAATATTGGTTTATGTTTCCCATTTCCATTGTTATTGCCACCATTGCCATGGCTTCAGGGGTAGAAGGCGCCACCTTTTTTACCCCGCTTTTCATTCTAACTTTACGGCTGCCTCCAGAGATTGCCATCGGCACCGGCCTGATTACGGAAGTTTTTGGGTTTGCCAGCGGTTTGTTTGCCTACGGGCGTAAACGGTTGATCGACTATAAACTGGGCATGGTCCTGCTTACGGTCACGATTCCCATGGCTTTGCTCGGGACCTGGATTTCAGGATTTGTCCCTTCAGAAATTCTGAAAATCATCCTGGGGGGCGGTTTGTTAGCCATTGCCATCAGTTTTCTGAGGGCGCCAGATCAGAAAGAAGTCGCCGGCCTGGACGACGCCATCGAGAAAGAGTACGGCGGCGAAAACGCCGAGTCATGCCTGGTTACGCGTGATGGCGAAGAAATCCGTTATACGGTGTGCAATCGAACCGAAGGTCGTATCTTTGCCGGTATCGGGGGGCTTTTCATCGGGATGATCTCCACCGGCCAGGGAGAACTAAACGGTTATTTCCTGCTGCAGCGCTGTCGTCTTCCCAGTCGGGTGGCGGTGGCTTCCAGCGTATTTGTCGTCGCCATCACCGCGCTGGTCGCGTCGGCTGGACATTTTGTTAAGTTCCTCCAAATGGGCGGGGATACTTTGAATACGGTTTTAAATCTGGTGATTTTCACCGTACCAGGCGTAATTATCGGCGGACAGTTAGGCTCGATTGTTTCCAACCGAATTTCGCAACGGGTTTTGGAGCGCGGGCTGGCCATACTTTTTGTGCTGGTTGCTCTGGTTACGCTGGTAGAAGTGATGTTCTGATGCCAGTTGAAATCCCGTGGTAAAAATGAGTTCGAAAGCATTTGAGGAGTTTTTCCGGCTTTTGTTCATGTAGATATTTTGATACCCGATGTAAAAATATTCGGGATCAAATTTACGTTACAGGAATTACGGTTACCCACTTAACTCAAACTTCAGCCGTGCGAATTGGATAGCCAAATATGGATTATTCACATTTTGAGAAATAATATTTTTGTAATAAGAACCTGGTGATGAGATTCTTTCTTGATTTTTTAATTTAGAAATTGATTATTAGTATGAATGACTCTGTTGATTAAGTCGAAGAAACCTTCAGTCTGAGTCCCGACGTGAAATTGGAAAATGCCGTAACCTGTTGTTTTTTATTCATACTTCTACTCCGCCCAGCATGAAGATTGATGGAAAAATAGACTTAATCAACAGAATCATGAAGTACAAGAAAAATGATAAAAATGGCGGCTCTGATAAACACAACGCTTATTCAGCCAGGTCGTTCAAAATCTATAAAGGAGGAGTTCATTGCTGAAAGATAATTTTGATAACATGAATATTGACGAACTGTGTATTAACACCATTCGCACACTGGCCATCGACGCCATCCAAAAAGCCAATTCCGGGCATCCGGGCGCGCCCATGGCGTTAGCGCCTGCAGCGTATGCCCTGTGGACGCGGATCATGCGCTACAATCCACGCAATCCGCACTGGTTTGACCGCGACCGTTTCGTTCTTTCCAATGGGCACGCTTCCATGCTGCTCTATGCCATGTTGCACCTGACCGGTTTTGACGTTTCCCTGGAAGACATTAAAAAATTTCGCCAGTGGGGCAGCATCACGCCCGGTCACCCTGAAAGCCATTTGACACCAGGGGTGGAAACCACCACCGGTCCCTTGGGCCAGGGCTTCATGAATGCTGTGGGTATGGCCATTGCCGAAGTGCATCTGGCTGCGGTTTACAATCGTCCCGGGCATGAAGTCGTTGATCACCACACCTACGTTTTTTGCGGCGACGGCGATCTCATGGAAGGCGCCTCTCATGAAGCGGCTTCTCTGGCTGGACACCTGAAACTCGGCAAGTTGATCTGTCTTTATGATGACAACCGCATCAGCATCGAAGGCAGTACGGACCTTACCTTTACCGATGACGCTGCAAAAAGATTTGCAGCCTACCACTGGCATGTGCAG
Organism: bacterium; assembly: GCA_046757025.1. Taxonomy (GTDB): domain Bacteria; phylum Zhuqueibacterota; class Zhuqueibacteria; order Oceanimicrobiales; family Oceanimicrobiaceae; genus JBHHXN01. Next base: position 6,353 of record JBHHXN010000176.1, on the reverse strand, counting down.
GATCTGGGGGAAAAAGCCAACGACGTGCAGACCATCGCGGCAGCCCTGAACCAGGCACGACAGGAAAAAGAGCGCCCGTCGTTGATCATTCTGCGCACACACATCGGCTTCGGCTCGCCCAATTTGCAGGATACGCCCGGGGTGCACGGCTCGCCGCTGGGAGAAGATGAAATTGTGCTGACCAAACGCAACTACGGCTGGCCGGAAAACGAAAAATTTTTAATTCCGGAAAAAGCTCTGGAACATTTTCGGCAGGCCGTGACTCGCGGTCAGGAGGCCGAGGCCCAATGGAACGAGCGCTTTTCAGCTTATCGGCGGGCGCATCCAGAGCTGGCTGCCGAGTTTGAGGCTGCATTAAAAAATCAGCTCCGCGCCGGCTGGGATGGGCACATTCCGCAATTCACACCAGAGGAGGGCGCGCTGGCCACGCGTTCGGCTTCGGGCAAAGTGATCAACGCTATTGCGGAAAAAGTGCCTTATTTGATGGGCGGCAGCGCGGATCTGGCGCCTTCCACCAACACATTGATCAAAAACTCAGGATATTTTGCCAGCGGCCAGTATGCCAATCGCAACCTGGCCTGGGGCGTACGTGAGCACACCATGTGCGCCAGCTCTTCCGGCATGGCCTTGCACAGCGGAGTGCGGCCGTTTGTTGCCACGTTTTTTGTCTTCACCGATTACGCCCGGCCAGCCATTCGCCTGGCGGCGCTCATGGGTTTGCCGGTCATTTACGTCATGACCCATGACTCTATCGGACTGGGTGAAGACGGGCCCACGCACCAGCCCATCGAGCAGCTTTCTGCCCTGCGTGCCATGCCCAATCTAACCGTCATTCGTCCCGCCGACGCCAACGAAGTAGCCTTTTCCTGGCGGGCGGCGCTTCTGCGCCAGAAGGGGCCAACCATGCTGGTGCTGACGCGCCAGAAGCTGCCCATTCTCGACCGCCGTCAATTTGCCAGCGCAGAGGGTGTGTTAAAAGGCGCGTATGTTTTATCCAGAGAAAAAGGGGACACGGCCCAGGTGTTGCTCCTGGCCACTGGCTCAGAAGTGCATTTGATACTTGCAGCCCAGGAAAAGCTGCTGGCAGAAGGCATCCAGGCACGGGTGGTGAGCATGCCGAGCTGGGAGTTGTTTGATGAACAACCCCAAAGTTACCGCGATGAGGTACTTTCCCCTCTGGTGAAAGCCCGGGTGGCAGTGGAAGCGGCCACCCCGCTCGGCTGGCGGGATTGGGTGGGCGACGCCGGTAAAATTATCGGCATCACGCAATTTGGCGCTAGCGCACCGTATCAGGAAATTTACCAGCAGTACGGGTTGACCGTGGAAAATATCATTCAAGAGGTCAAAGCCCTGCTATAAGTACAGCAAAATTGAATCGACTCAAATGAGTTATCTCGAAATGTAAAGGAATCCCATGGCACTTTTGAAGGAAAACTTAGAAGCTGAACCGCTGACCTCCCAAAGCTTTGTGGTAAATTTGCACGAGCTGCAACCAAAGGTGCTGCAAACCTTGCAAAAAATGCAGGAAGAAAACGTCATCGCGCGCATCTGGTCCCTGGATCATACCATCTGGAAATCGGAACCGGCAGAAATCACCAACCGGCTCGGCTGGCTGCGCAGTCCCCAGTGGATGACTGAAAAAATAGCCGGCGTTGTTTCATTTGTGGAATCGCTGCGCCAGGACGGTTTTACTCATGCCTTGCTTTTGGGAATGGGCGGTTCCAGTCTGGCGCCGGAAGTTTTTAAGACCACGTTTGGTGTGAAATCCGGCTATCTGGATCTGGCGGTTCTGGACAGCACGGATCCGCAGGCGGTTTTGGCTCACACAAAAAACCTTGATCTTCAAAAAACGCTGTTTATCGTCTCCACCAAATCCGGCGGCACCGTGGAAACGCTGTCGTTTTTTAAGTATTGTTTTAATCTGGTAGTGAAAGCACTCGGTTGGGAAAGAGTGGGCGAACATTTTATCGCCATCACCGATCCCGGCAGCTCGCTTGTGGAATTAGCCCACGAGTATCGGTTTCGCGAAACTTTTCTCAACGACCCGAACATCGGCGGCCGCTATTCTGTACTGTCCTATTTTGGTTTGCTGCCGGCTGGTTTGCTGGGCCTGGACTTGAACAGACTGCTGGAACGTACCTACCGCATGGCAGAAAATTGCCGTGCTGAAAATGACCTCCTCCACGGCGACAACACGGCCGTATGGCTGGGCGCCATCATGGGGGCACTGGCCAACGCCGGCCGGGACAAATTGACGCTGGTGGCTTCGCCGGCGCTGGCGCATTTTGGAGTGTGGGCGGAACAGCTTGTCGCAGAAAGCACTGGTAAAGACGGCACCGGCATTTTACCGGTGAACGGCGAAGACTTGGCGGCTCCAGAATTTTATGGCCTGGATCGACTTTTTGTGTATTTGAAGTTGGCCGGCGACGACTGCCTCGATGAAAAAATCGATAAAATTAAACGAGCTGATCAGCCCGTGGTGCAGCTACTCCTGCAGGATGTGTACGATCTCGGCGGCGAATTTTTTCGCTGGGAACTGGCCACCGCGGTGGCGGGACATATTTTGCGCGTCAATCCTTTTGACCAACCCAATGTCGAATCCGCGAAAGTACAGGCGCGCAAAATGGTAGAAACTTACCAGGAGCAGGGTGAGCTGCCGCAGCCTTCGCCGACTTTTGAAGATGGCGGCATTTCGGTATTCACGGATCTTTCCGTAAGCAATCTGAAACAGGCCATGAGTCAGTTTCTGGCCAACGCCAGCACTGCGGATGGAGCCGGCAAAAAGGGAGATTACCTTGCGCTGCAAGCTTATGTCCATCCGACAGAGGAGGCCCGGGCAGCGCTGCACAAAATTCGTCTTCGTTTACGGGACAAATACAAATTACCCACCACGGTTGGCTTTGGACCGCGGTTTTTGCATTCCACGGGTCAGCTCCACAAAGGCGATGCCGGCAACGGCCTGTTCATCCAAATCACGGCCGATTCGTTGGAGGATGTGGATATTCCAGACAAAGCTGGCGCTGAGGCTTCATCCATTTCGTTCGGCGTGTTGAAACTGGCTCAGGCTCTGGGCGACCGCCGGGCGCTGCTGGACGCCGGTAGAAAAGTCATTCGATTTCATCTTGGTACAGATGTGCTGGCTGGCCTGAAGCGACTGGAGCAGGTACTGGCATGATCGAGGCGGTGATTTTTGATCTCGATGGCACTCTGGTTCAGACGGAAAGATTGAAGGCGATTTCGTATGCCCGCGCTGCTTTGGAGCTTTCTCCCGGTCACGTAACCGAGAAACAGTTTGTGGAGGCCTTTAAAGATGTGGTCGGGCTTTCTCGTCAGGAGGTAGCGGAGGCTCTACTTCAGCGTTTCGAATTGCAGGAAGCAGTACGGGTTCGCATGGGCGAGTTTGACGTACTAACTCCGTGGCAGGCGTTTTTGCTAATTCGATTGCGATTCTATGAGCAAATGCTTGCCGATTCGAAGATCTTGCACGACCACCGGTGTCCGTATAATGTCGAATTGTTAAATTACGTTCGCGCAAACAATCTCAAGACCGGCCTGGCCACCATGTCCTATTGTTCCCAGGTCAATCGGGTGCTGGATATCTTGAAGTTGCGAGATCAATTCGATTTTATTGCGTCGCGGGATGATGTCGAAAACGGCAAGCCCGACCCTGAAATTTACCTTTTGGTTGCCCGCCAATTGCAGGCCGAGGCCGCTAATTGTCTGGTGATTGAAGATTCGCCAGCCGGAGTAAAAGCAGCGCTTGCCGCTGGCATGCGCTGCATTGTGGTGACCACCGATTTTACACGCAAGACGGTTCATAAAAGCGATCTGATCGAAAAGGGAAGGATTGTGGATGACCCTGCGAATCTGGGTTCCGTGGCGGCTAAAATAATTGAGCAAAGATGACTTACGATTGCGAGTTCTTGCATGGAACAAGAGATTGACATTTATCCCTCAAAGCCGGCCCTGGTAACCATGGCCGCCGAAAAAATAGTAGAGATAATCAACCTGTCAAGGCAGCGGTGGGGTGACTGCAGCGTGGCTCTGGCCGGCGGCAACACACCCCGTGACGTCTATTCGTTGCTGGCGAGCCGGCTTTATCAAAACCGTGTGGACTGGCCGCAAGTGCACCTTTTCTGGGGAGACGAGCGCGCGGTTCCGCCCGACCATCCCGACAGCAATTTTAGAATGGTAAAGGAGTCGTTGCTGGATCAAATCGAGATTCCGCCGGCGAATGTTCACAGAATGCGCGGGGAAATCGAACCTGAGCAAGCGGCGCTTGAATATGAGCAAGTTTTACTTGAACAGTTCAACGAGTCGCCGCCGAGATTTGATCTCATCCTGCTCGGTCTGGGCGAAGACGGCCACACGGCGTCGCTTTTTCCGGGCGCCAAAGCCATTGATGAAAAAAACAAGCTGGTCACTTCGGTCTTTGTCTCACGGCTCGACACTAACCGAATTACCCTGACGCTGCCGGTGCTGAACGCGGCTCGCACGGTGATTTTTCTGGTTGCAGGTAGTTCTAAATCCGAGATCGTGCAGCGTGTGCTGAATTTGGATGGCCCGAGCAAACAATTGCCGGCGTCGCTGGTGCTGCCGGTTCCAGGCAATCTAATGTGGATGCTTGACAACTCCGCAGCCGCCCTCCTTTTCGAGAAGACAAGACAGAGCTGATTGTATTCCAATGAGGTATATTTAATGAAGCAGAAAATCTCCACGTCCATCGTTATTTTTGGAGCCTCCGGTGATTTAACCCGGCGTAAGCTCATTCCCGCTCTGTACCAGCTTGAGGTTGAGAAATTGCTGCCCGAAAAAACCGTCATCGTCGGTTTTGCCCGTCGGGAGAAATCGCACCAGCAATTTCGAGCTGAAATGCAGGAAGCCATACTGGCGTTTTCGCGTTCCCACCCTCAAAGTAGTTCGAGAGTGTTGCAGGGATTTGTTCAGCGGCTGTTCTATCAGTGCGGCAATTATGATCAAGTTCAGAGTTTCTCGCAATTACAGAAATTGTTGCATAATCTCGATGAGGGAATGGGGGTGGCGCCCGGAATGGGCAATCGTTTGTTCTATCTTTCCACACCGCCCAACGTATTTCTGGATGTCGTCAATTTTCTGGTTGAATCCGGGCTGATGGCCGACGCCCACGATGAAAGCCGCTGGACACGCTTGATCATTGAAAAACCGTTTGGCCGGGACCTCGAATCTGCACGAAATTTGAATCGACAAATTCTGACAAAAATACACGAGCGCCAGGTTTACCGCATCGATCACTATCTCGGCAAAGAAACCGTGCAGAACATCATGGCGTTTCGATTCGGCAACAGCATTTTCGAGCCCCTGTGGGATCGCCGCTACATCGACCACGTGCAGATTACCGTGGCCGAAGCCGTAAGTGTGGAAGGCCGCGGCGGGTACTACGATCAATCCGGTGCGCTTCGAGATATGGTGCAGAATCATATCCTGCAGCTTTTAGCGCTCATGGCCATGGAACCACCGGCCTCGTTTGCGCCCAACGCGGTGCGCGATGAAAAAGTCAAAGTGCTGTGCGCTCTGCGGCCCATCAAAGTGGAAGAAGTGGCGCAATTTTCCCTGCGGGGACAATACACCAGTGGCCACATTGCCGAACGTTCAATTGGGGATTATTTAAGTGAAACCAACGTGCATCCGAATTCGGTCACCGAAACCTTTGTGGCGTTGAAATTCTTTTTGGACAATTGGCGCTGGGCGGGCGTGCCGTTTTATCTGCGCACCGGAAAAGCTTTGGCGGAAAGGTTGACCGAAATCACCATCGAATTTCGGCAGCCACCGCTGGCGCTTTTTGGTCATTCCGAACACGCTGAACACAAGGAGGGCGACAGCATGCAGCCCAATCGGCTTTCTCTGAGGGTGCAGCCGGACGAAGGCATTCGGCTCTCTTTTGGGCTGAAAGTGCCGGGACCGAGCATGATTTTGCAACCCACCGACATGGAGTTCAATTATCGCGACGTGTTTCATGCCGAGCAGCCAGAGGCTTATGAGCGGTTGATTCTGGACGCCATTCTGGGAGACAGCACCCTGTTCATCCGCCACGACGAAGTGGAGGCGGCCTGGCGCGCGGTGGACGGCGTACTGCAAGGCTGGAACGGTAAAGATGCGCCGCACATCCATCCCTACCGCGCCGGCACCTGGGGGCCATACGCAGCGGAGGAGTTTATTCAGCGAGATGGCAGAAAGTGGGCGAAGCTTTAATATAAAGACGGTTCTTGAATTCGTAATGAAATAATTCCAGCTATTTACTATTCAGGTGTCACTCCTGCGAATGCAGGAGTCTCCCGATTCAATGTAAATAAGTGAGAAAAGAATTCATAGCGTTC
>JBHHXN010000175.1:0-10835 GCA_046757025.1 bacterium | reverse complement strand
AATCAACGACTGCAGTTGAGGATCTTGCTGTTGGCGTTCCATCATCATTTGCGCTAAAGCAGAACTACCCCAATCCGTTCAATCCTTCCACAATCATCAGCTACCAGCTTTCAGCTGTCAGTGACGTCGAATTAACGATTTACAACCAGTTGGGGCAGGAAATCAGAACATTGGTGAATGCAAGAAAACCCGCTGGCACTTTTCAGATTGAGTGGAATGGCCGAGACCGTGTGGGGAAACAGGTGGCGAGTGGCGTCTATCTGTATCGCTTAAAGGCAGGCTCGTTTGTTCAGGTGCGGAAGATGGTGTTGTTGAGATAGTTTGAAATACTTGTTATCTTATTGCTGAAAAGTTCAAATGATTGAAAATATGTAATTATTAATTAGATTGAGGAGTCATAATGAAAAAGTTAAACTTAAGTTGGTTGAGAATTTTAAGCTTCCTGACCATTATGGGCTTAACAGTCAATGTATTTGGAGGCTCGGATCCAATCTGGAAGGCCACATTTACAAAAAGTGTTAAATGGATGAAGGTGGCGCCCACTGGACATCTGCTAGTTAGCACAGATGAAGGTTTGGTTGGCATCGATTCAGAAACTGGTGGCATACTCTGGACCCGTGAAGACTTAAAAGGGCTGAAGGATAGGCCTGAAAAGGAATTCGCAAGTTGGTTGGAAGAGTTTGTTCCATTCACCTCGTTTGCGGTTTTGAGAAATTTTAGCGGAGCCAAAAAGAAATTCAAGACCAGCGGAATGCCGTATTGGATTACCCTCATAAATGTTGTGAACGGGCAAGACATGTGGACTACGGAAACCATGGGATTCAAAGACCACTACGGCTACTACTTCTTACCCGAAATCGGCGGGATGTTTCTTTACGCCAAGGATAAGAATAAAAAGAAGACCGCGTTCGTTGTGGATCTCGCCTCAGGAAAGGTGATATGGCAGAAGAGAGACTTTTTCAAGAAACGGGATCCTGCAAAGTTTGACTTGTTCCCACCTGTGAAAGATACTTCTCAAGATCCTTTTTTTGAGGACGCGGGCAGCTCCAAGAAGACCATCATGGGTAACCAGCCACCTTTGTTTGACACCGACGAAACGATGATCACCTTTATGAACAAAAAAGCCATCCGAAAATTCAATGCGCAGACCGGTGAACTGATTTGGGAGACTGCGGTGAAAGCAAAGAATCCACCAGCGATACAGAATGGTTATGCGCCCATGCTTTTAGATGAAAATGGGGATGTGCTTTATGCGGCTTGCGCTAAAACCGTTTATGCGGTACGCCCACAGGACGGAAGTCTAATTTGGGAAAAACCTCCCAAGCTAAAAGGTGGAGTGTCTCAAATGCGATTACTCCCAGAAGGTTTGATGGTTAAAGGTGCGCGATCTGATAACGATTGGGTTGTGGCCGCACGTGGAAGACCTTTTGTGGCTGTAATCGATCTTGCAACTGGTCAACCTTTGTGGCAAAAAGAATACAAAAAAATGAAGGAGTCAACCAACTTTGTGATTAAGGATGACAAAATCGTATTCTATGCATATAAAAAACTTTACGGCATAAACCTTGCCGACGGAGAATATACAGTACTGGCCGAAGATTTGAAATTTAGGGGTGACGAAGTGCCCGCCTCTTTGTTGCTGCGCGATGATGGATATCTTTTGCAGTCCAGCAATAATCTCATGCTCGTTTCACTCAACGGCGAAAAGGTGTTTCATACGTATCATGAAGGCCCTGGCTTGAGTTGGGTTGAGAAAGTAGCTGCCGATATCATGCGAAACAATGTAAAGAAGATGACATTCCCTGGCTGGAAAACGGATGTGGAGGACCTGCAGCGAAACTACCCACAGTGGATGCAAGCAGCTTGGAAATCAAAAAAAATGGAAAAGGATATGTTTTATGAATATCTATCTGAAATACGTTTCAAAGAGACCAAGAATCGTGAAACTTACATGTACATACTGGCGCGCATAAAAACAGAGAACGAGAAAGGAGCCGGCCTGATAAAAGTCAATAAATTCACTGGTGAAACAGAAGACCAGATTATTTTGGGAACGAAGGAACCGGTGTATGAAGTAGATAAAATAGAATCTCGAGTCTTTTTTAAATCGGGTAAGCAAGAAATTGCCTGCTACAAGTTTTAAGTAAAAAATAAAGCCTCGAATTTGTGTTAACAACAGCACCTTCCACCGCGCTGGAACACATTCGGAGTTGTTAGTACACAATCGGGGTAAAAGTATTTCCAAATTGAAGTACACGCCGGTCTTTTTCTAAGTTACTGTGGGTTAAACGGCAGACTCATTTATTCAAGCGCGTAAGATGGTATTGTTGAGATTAGGCACAACCACCTCCGAAAGGTTCCTACTTTCGGTAGGGGATGCGAGGTGAATTGGAGGAACCTATGATGGAAGACGAGGAACGGTTATCAATAATTCATGATTTGAATTGTCAACCTGCTCCGATCGATACGTAAAATTAAAAAAACCAAAAAGACTTGACATTTGAACAGATAATACTATTTTAAAAGCAGGTAAAGGGTAACAACTCTTTGGATCGATAATGATTTTATGACAATTTGCAGAGGCGACCCAAAGATATTTTTCGCACTTCCATCTCTCCACTTAAAAATCTTTCTTTTTTACATAAAGTTGCAATAGATTTCCGCCTGATAAATAATCAACATAAATAGATTTAATCATGGGAGTAGCGGTTTCTGTTTGGCCTATCAAATTTCACTAAGATTAATTTATTATTGTGAACTTGCGCTACCCAACCGAATTGGAGGAAACGACCATGAAAATGCTAAACTTAAGTTGGTTGAAGGGAGGGGGTGCTTTGTTAATCTCAAAAAACGCAGTCATCTTTTTATTTTTAAATATCTTGTTTAACGCCAGCGTACCGGTTCTTTACTCACAAGAAGCTACGCAGAAATCCCCCCAAATCACTTCTGAAAAAATGCGCTTGCTCATTCTCCCCACAACCAGCGATCATTACTACTATTACGACGAAGAAATCCCTAAGATCATTACCAGTATCATGGCGGAACTTGGCAGATTTGACGTGATCGACCGAAATGATCTGCAAAGGATTTTACAGGAACAGGCTTTACAGCTTTCTGGTGTGATCGATGACTCCACGGTAGTGAAGGTGGGTAAGATCGCGGCTGCCAAAGAAGCGCTACTCATAAATGTGAAATCCATGTATTCTGTGGAAATCAAACATCTTGATATTGAAACCAGTCAACTACGGTATTCCATAAATATCGAGGCCGCCGGCAAAAATGCCCGCAAAGAATTTAAAAAGAAAGCCACCGCGGAGCTGAAAAAACTCTATCTTATGAAATCTGAAATTATCGCTGTGGATAACCAGAAAGTCACTTTACAGCTGGGTGAAAGGGTTGGCATCGATAAAGGAACCATATTCGTCATCGAAAAACCTGACCAGGTGCGAAAATATAAAAATAGAACCATCACCGTTCCCGGACGCCGGGCCGCGTTCGTTTCGGTGGAAGAGGTTTCTCCAGATGCCAATCGCTCGGTGGTTTTCCGGCAGTGGCGGTCCATCCAGCCTGGTGACCGAGCCGTCGAACTGGTAAAATCAACCCACGGTTTACAGCTAAGCTTTGTCCCACCGCTGAATAATTCATACTACAGTTTTGGTTTCCAGTACCGTGCCCGTGCCATCAAGGCGCAGAGCTGGGGAGGTGAAATTCGTTTTCTCCAGGTAAAGGATTCATTCGATGAAAATGATGGCGGATTTGGCCTCGGTGTATTTGGCCTGCATCGGCTTCTCAACTTATCAAGACTGACTTTTTTGTTAAAAATAGGCGTTGATATGAACATCATTTTAAAAAAGGATGACGAAGATCAAAGCGTGAGTGCTATACCATTTGTGGCATATTTAGGATTGAACACTGAGATTGTTTTATCGGAAAAAGCAGATCTTGTCATTAGCGCGGGATATCGCTTCGGTGGAAAGTCGAGCACATGGAATCGTACACAGGAAGGGGAGTCTTCCGTAGTCTGGAAAAATGGTGCACCCGAAGTGGATTTATCCGGTCCCTTCCTTTCCGTGGGTTATAAGTTTATATTCTTTTAATTTACCATAGTGTATTAAGTTTTTCAAACCATTCCTGGGAAGCAGGTAATTAATATACTGGAGATAACAAAATGAAGAAATATTTAATTCGATCGTTATTTTTCGTGTCGATTGCTTTCTTGAGCTTATTGTTATGCGGTTCCACACCAAACTTGCATGCACAAGAAACGAAAGATCGAAATAACGAAATTCCTCGTGCAAAAGAGAGATTGTTGATTCTTTCCTCAAAAGACGATCCCCTCAATATGGAAGTGACCAATATCATAGCCAGCGAAGCGGCCCGGCTGGGTCGTTATGATGTCATCGATAGAAATAACCTGCCGAGCATTTTGAAAGAACAGGCCCTGCAACTGAGCGGCTTGATCAACGATTCCATGGTTGTGAATGTGGGAAATATCGCTGCGGCCAAAGAAGGGCTTCTGATCAGTGTTCGCGACTTCTACCATAAAAAGCATCTCTCCGGCATGTTTATGCCGCATCTTTTTGTGCAAGTCAAAAAAATAGATATTGGGACCGGTGAAACTTTGCAGGACTTCGATATTGTGGTAAAGCCCACCCAGCCTGTGCACACGTTGATTGCTGAAACCAGAAGCGAGTCCGAAGAAATGGCCATGAAAGCATTCAGGCAAAGAGCCAAAGAAGCCTTGCAAAATCTATATCTCATGAATTCAGAAGTACTTTCCGTGGATAATAGGGAAGTGATGCTGATATTGGGAGAAGATATCGGCATAAAAAAGGGCTCCATATTTATCATTTTGGAGCCAGAAGCGGAGGAAACGTCCGATGATGACCAATTTACCGGTTCGAGACGTAAAATCGCTTTAGTATCGGTGGCCGATGTTTCCTCGGATGTCAACCGCTCGGTCGTGTTGCGGCAATGGGGTTCTATCCAGGCGGGGAATCCAGTAATGGAACAGGTAAAATCTATTCACGGCTTCCAGTTAAATATTGTGCCTTCGCTCAATAACTCATACTCCAGCATCGGCGTTCAATATCGTGTTCGGCCTATCCAAAAGCGCGACTGGGGTGGTGGATTCCGATTTTTCCGTTACACTGATTCACGCGATGATAAAAATTCTGGCGTTGGTTTAGACTTGTTTGGAACACAACGCCTTGTGGGTTTTTCAAGGATTTCCTTCCTGGCCAAAGCCGGTTTTGACTTAAATTACGCCTGGCGACATGACGACGAGGATCGTTTTGTCAATACGTTTTTTCTTTCGGCCTACCCAGGCCTGAGTGCCGAAATCGTGCTTGCAGAAAAGTTCGATCTGGTGGTTAATTCTGGTTATCGCTTTGGCGGCAGCGCCAGCAGTTGGCAGCGGCCTGGTAAATGGGTCGACGAGGACACGGGAGAAGAATCTGATACTTCGCCGGGTGTCTGGCATAGTAGCAGGCCAGAAATAAACATGTCGGGTTTTTTCTTAACGTTAGGCTTGAAACTGCTTATTTTTTAAGCTGACTGAGCCAATAATTTTATTCATTTCGCAGATCTTCATTTACAAATAACCACCATTCTCAAACCAACATGCTGAAAATCGAATGGGTGTGAGGTTTGTCTGTTGCACTTCGATTATTAAATTCTTTTTTAATTTCAAATCATTTTTCGATTTTGTGATATATCTGAAAGCAGGTATCAGAAAAGGGAGACAAACTGGCATTTGATTACTTTCAATCAATAATGTTCTAATCATTTGATATTTTGAAGAAATTGTTTTATACTCATTGTGTTTGCCAGATTGAAGGATTCATTAAATAGGAAAAAGACCATGAAATCAACCATCACAAAATCCTTGATTTTCTCATTATTTCTGCTTCCGCTTCTTCTCCATTCAGTCTCATCCCCCTGCCAGACTGTCTGGCTGCAGCAAAACCGCAGTAAGTTTCTTGCGCTGGAATTGCTCAAACCTAATTTTGAAGAAAACACCAATGTGAACTTTTCTACTTCCATATTTATTTTAACCGGCAGCGTGCCGGTATCTAAAATGGTTCATCTTGTAGGAGAGCTGAGTTTTGTGCATGTCTCATTTGATGTGGTCAATTTTAATTTTCCGGACGGCACTTTTACTTCAGAAACAAAATCCGAAAACATGTTCGGCAATCCTTATCTGGGCATTGAAGTTGGTAAACCCGACGCAAACGGTTACGCTACCCTCGGCATGCGGGTGCCTGTCGTTCCGGACAATAAATCTTCCGCTTTTATCACCGGTCTGGTTTCCGATTTTAACCGCATGGAGGCTTACACACCCGACATCTGGACTCTGGCTGGCCGCATTCATTATCAGATTAAAAGCAGCTCAGGCTTCGTGAGTAAGTATCGGTTTGGGCCCACCATCTGGTTCAATTCGGATGACTTTTCAGGCGACAACGGCGAATTGTGGCTGGATTATTCTACCATGCTCGGGTACGAGACTAAAAAATTCAGCGTAATGGGCGGCTTAACTGGCCGTTTGATAGTTTCTGAAGACGAACTTGACTTCAGTGAGCGTACATTCCATCAGTTCGGAGTTGCAGCCAGTATTCGCCTGGCAAACTTCCAGCCGGGTCTGTATTTAAAAGTCCCGTTAGACGATGACCTTTTTCTGGACGCTGTCGATTTTGTGCTGGGGTTTAATGTAGGCGTGCAATTGAAATAAATTCAATAGGAATGGACCAAAGACGGTTTTGAAATTTGTGATTTTATCTTAAAGCGGCGGACACGATACAAGGAACAGCATGAACCTGAAAATTCTCAAGCCCTGGCTGCGGATAGTTGGGTTGGTTGTTGGCCTGGTTACCTTTGTTCTGGCGGTGTATTCTATTCCGCTGGGCGATCTGTGGTTGGGCTTGTCGGAAAGTCTCAATTATTACGTTGTGTTTTGTATCGGTTGCTGGATGACGAGCATTCTGTTTCAAGCCGCACGATGGCGTGTGATGCTGCAGTGGCAAAAACCCGTTCGGTTTACCGCCTCTTTGCGGTTGTATATTTTAAACCGCCTGACCAATTTATTTTTGGGGTTTCGGGCCGGCGAAGGCGTCCGAATTATTGCCGCCAGTAAAAAATTGAAAATCGGCGTGCCTTTTCTCATGGCCACCATCATCAACGAGCGCATATTAAATTTCGTTTTTTTGTGGCTCATTGCGTTTTTGTTGACTTTTTTTAACCCGGATTTAAAACCCTTTCAGGTCAGGCTGCTTTGCGGTTCTGTGGCGGTTTTGGGAATAGGTGTCTGGATTTTTATCAAAAATAAACACGAATTTGTGACAGATAGAATGGTCTCTCCAGAAAGTTTTACAGGAGAAAATCGCTTCAAAATATTTTTTAGAAAGCTGTTCAATGGGATTTTTATTTTAAAGAATCCCGCGGTATTTCGGGCCGTGGTTTTGTACTCTCTGGGTTCCTGGATCAGCCTCTGGAGTGGTGTGCTGTTTTTGCAGAAAAGTCTGCAGCCTGAAAATCCCGCGCTGTCCGCGTTGACCGTGCTGTTTTTTATCAATATCGCTTCGCTGCTGCCGCTCACCCCTTCGAATCTGGGTCCGTTTCAATGGGCCTGTATTCTGGCGCTGGCTTACTTTGGCGTCCACAAAACGCCAGCCGTGGCATTCAGTCTGGTGCTGCAGGGAGTGCGTATCGTGGCTGCAGTGCTGGTTGGCTTGTCCGCCCTGGCGCTGGATGTTGCGACTTTCAATTTTAGAAGCCCAAACGCCCGTGGTGTATCGGAGGCTGTTGGTGAAAGTTCCAATCCACCCAATTAGACGTTTTACAGTAAAATGATGGAGTTTCAAGAAACAATTAGTGATTTTATAAGTTAAATATTTATTGGGATTTGCACTCATGTTCCGCAAGTTGCTTCCTCGTTTCAGTCGCGTGTAAAGGCCTGCGCTGAACAAGCCATTCCCATAAAATTAACCGTTAACTTCAAATTAAATTTAAAATATCATGAGCGTACTATTATTCCAAATTCTGTTTATAGTGTCGTTGAATGCTTTGGCTTCCAGTCAGACTTTTCAAAATAAACCCACCATCGATTTTAATATAGATTACGCCGGTTTTCGCCATGAGGATGAGCAAATTGAGCTGGAGGTGTATTATGCCTTCCAACGAAACCAGCTTGTGTTTGTTGAGCAGGATTCGTTGAAAGTGGCGGCTTTTCAGGTGGAAGCGAAAATCTATCAAGGCGATTCGCTGTATGTGATGCGCAACTGGATTGGCCGGGCGGTGATTGGCTCCGAGCAGCAACAAAAGCAAAATCAGCGGCTGTTTACCCTTTCGCGGTTTGTGTTGCCGGCCGGCCGGTATCGCTATGAAACCAGAGTACGCGACACCAATTCGTCAGCTGAAGGAGTTTACCGACTCGATGTAAATCTGGCGGGATTTCCAGCAGGAAAGCTGTGCATGAGCGATATTGAATTGGCCACTTCCGTAGCGCAGGATACCTCGACCAATATCTTTACTAAAAATAATTACCTGATCATTCCACAGCCCGGGGCGCTTTTCACCGTTCAAAATCCCATGCTGTATTTTTATGCAGAAATTTACAATTTGCACCCGGGTGGGGGAAACGTCTATGAACTCGAATATGCCATCATGGATGACGCAGGTAGCCAGCTTCGTTCGTATCCCCCCAAGCGGCGTAAATATACTGCGGCGTCGGCCGTGGAAGTAGGCGGTGTCAACGTCATCGCTTTGCCAACCGGCACCTACTTTTTACAGCTCAAATTGAAAGATGTGGACAGCGGTATTGAATTTGTCAGACAAAAGAAATTTTACACCTTTCGCGGCGGCATCGCATCCGACCGCTCGTCTGGTCAAAAAACCGACGTCTATCAATTGAGCTTCCTCTTGGAGGAATATCAAAGCAAATCGCTCGAGCAAATCGACGAAGAATTTTATAGCGCAGATTACCTGGCTACCAAAGTTGAAAAGGAAATCTACGCTTCTCTGGATTTGGAAGGAAAGCGTAAATTTATGCCGGAGTTTTGGTCCAAAACCGACATGGAGACCGAAAAAAGCCGAATGGAAATCAAAGCTGTTCATGAACACAGATTAAATTATGTGCGTGAGCATTTCGAGGGCATTAAAAAAGGCTGGCAAACCGACCGCGGTCGGGTGGTAATGAAATACGGCGAGCCGGACAACATCGAGAAAAATTTCAGTCTGCGGGGACGCAGAGGGTACGAAGTTTGGCGCTATTATTCGCAGGAAGGCGGTTTAATTTTTGTGTTTGTGGATAAAGGCCGGTTTGGCGATTTAGAGTTGGTGCACTCTAATGCCCGAGCAGAAATCAACGATCCGGAATGGCAGCGCTGGATCGAACAGTGAACAGAACGAAATGGCTATTTCGCATCCCTGTTGCTGGCTTTTTCGATGAACACTTCATTAGAAAACACGCTTTCATTTTTTTCCTGATCCACGGCAGAAACACTCAAAAAGACGCCGTTAGCAAAGACCGACGTTGATTCCAGGACAAATTCGTTGGTTTGATCGATGGCAATCAAACTATCGTAGGTTGCGGAGGCAGGATCTCTGAACCCAATCAGCATGTCGGCGATTTGCGGCAAATCGGCGCCGCTCCAGGTGATTTTTATCCGACCTTCGGATTGTGGAATCGCAACCACGTTGGAAGGGCTTGCCGGCGCGTCGGCCCAGCCCGACAGGTAAGCCGCGTTGATTCTTACCACTTTGGCCAGATAAGGAAAGGACATGAATTCCGGCAGGTCGGCCATGTTGTGTTGATGCTGCAGATTGTCTTCGGGTTCGGTGAGTCGGGCTGCGGTGTATCCCTGTTCATTAAAAGAGAAGTGGTCGCCACCCCGACCCGGACGATCTCTGGCTGCAATCAAATTGACCGTGAAATTGCTCAAATAAGCTTCCCCTTGCAGTTTGATAAAACGCGCCAATTGTCGATGCGGCGAGTCGGTGGGATTATCCGAAAAACAGCGCACGCTCAGGCTGTCCACCTTGCCGCTGCCGCCGACAATGTTGCCGACCACGTCATTGGTCACCATACCGACGATGTTCTCGCCGTTCTGCCGTAATTCTGCGGCGTAGGCACGACTGCCAAACAGGCCCTGTTCTTCGCCGGTAAACGCCACAAAAATGATCGTCGATTTGAATTCGAATTGACTTAAAATTCTGGCCAGCTCCATGACCGCAGCCACGCCGCTGCCGTCGTCGTTGGCGCCGGGGGCAAAATTAACCGCGTCGTTGTTGTCGCGGTTGCGGGAGTCGAGATGCCCGCTGACGACAAATTTCCTGTCCGGCGTTTCGGTGCCAGGCAACTCCGCGATGACGTTGCTGTGCAATCCGTCAACGCCGCGTACCGTGGCCTGAAAGGTGTGATAGGAAACCCGCAGTCTGCCGCCGTTCTTTTGACTGATTTCCTTGAAACGGTTGAAAACCCAGCGTCGGGCGGCGCCGATTCCGCGGGTGGTCGAGGCGGTGTCGGAATTTGTGTGCCGCGTAAAAAATCCCACCAGTTGAGCTATATACCATTGCAGAGAATCCGGATCGACTTGAGACACAATATTTTGCACTTTAGGATTATCTGCTTGGAGTGTGACCGGCTTTTGATTAACCGGCGGCCTGGAATTATCCATGGCGGAGTCGTTATTACAAAAGAAAGCCAGGAGACCCAACAAACAAAGTGACGCCCAAAAAACTATCCGATTCGACATATCCTTGATTAACCTTTTGATTTAGTTTGCATTATTCCTAATGCAGCGAAAAGCCGCAAACCGAAAAGCGAAATTCGCAAAAAG
>JBHHXN010000174.1:0-10839 GCA_046757025.1 bacterium | reverse complement strand
TGTCGAAGGGCTCAGGGTGAAGAAATATGGACTTTTCGGTCAATCACTATTTAGTGTCTGAACGGAAAATGTCATTCTGAGGCAGCCCGCGACCAAAGAATCTTTTCCCACCGAGTCTATTTGTTCAGAGAACAAACCCTCTGCACGAATTTACCACTTTTGCATTTTCGCAAATTGGGCTGTATGAGATTCTTCGTCGCTGCGCTCCTCAGAATGACAAAATGGCGAGCTTCCGTTCAAACACTATTTCCATGATAATTCCGCAATCCCCAATCCCAAATCGGCAATCGGAATGTTTCGAGTTTCCTTTTCAATTTACCCAGACGTGTGCCGGGGCTATCTTTCCGCCGCTAGCCTGCGAAAAGACATAGTATCTCTACCCACAAATTCTGATGAGGAACCCTTTTTTTAAGGAATGGCTTTATGCCATCTCAAATGTTATTTCTAAGTTGCAGCTCAAATGTTCTGTATTTCTTTACCCCAGGCAAGTTGTTACAAGAGGCATTATGAGCTGCAGGCAATTCGTGCACAAAAGTCTGCCAGTTCACGATAGTGAAAATCCACGCTTACTTCTCTTATACCCTATACCCTCATTCCATGACCATCTTTCTTAACCCGCGCTCTTCTCCTGCGCTTTTTCCGGAAAGGTCGTGCCAAAAACCACATCCCACAGCGGCGAGCTGACGCCATAACCCAGCTCGGGGTTTTGGTAGTGGTGCCGAATATGGTGGTGCTTAAGCCACAAACCGATTCGGCCTTTCATAGGGAAATGATGCGTGGCGTAGTGTATCACATCATAGCAGACATAGCCAAAAACAAATCCAGAGAACAGCACGGGAAGATAGACCGCCGGAATGAGAACCGTGAACAGGCCATAAAAGAAAAACGCCAGCGGAATGCTCACCACCGGCGGCATCACCAGCCGCCGGGAGTCATTCGGGTAATCATGATGAACGCCGTGCATGAGATGGTGTAAATACTGCCCCCAATGGGATTTCGGTTCGAAATGAAAAACAAAACGATGCATGAGGTACTCAGTGAGCGTCCACAGCAGAAAGCCGCCTGCAAACAATCCCACAATCGCTGCAACCGTAAAATCATTCGCTACAAGCCCCCGCCGCATGAAAAAGGCAATGACCGGTAAGTACAAAATGACCGGCACCGTGGGATGCACGTAAGTAAATTTATCCAGCCATTTATTTTTAAATAATGGAATCGACTCGTCTTTATTTGAAACATAACTTTTGGCCATAATACCCTCCTACGCTTAAGACTCCAAATAGATATTTTCAATAGATAACAATTCCTTAGTAAAAATCAACTTTTATTAAAAATTATTTCAAAAAATTTTACATACTTGAAAAAAAGTCTTGACATTTTAAAATATTTTAATTATTGTTATAACTGAATTAACTTTTTTTAAAGTTTTTTCAGTAATGATAATTTCTTTTCTTTTGTATCCTGACCTGCTTTTAGCAAAACTAAAAATAATGATCTGCCAGCGGCGCGATTCCAATTAACGATTTCAAACCAAGCTGCAGTTACAGATAACCCATTCTGCGTAAAACTGAGAACAAAATGCCAAAGAAACCACGATTGTGTTTTTTGATCATTTTCATGGGATTTTTTTTCATGCCAATTAATCATGCAGTGCTCGGTCAGCCATCAAACTCAGTCAAAGCCAACGGCATTGAAATTTATTACGAAATTTACGGCCGCGGTCCGCACCTGATTTTGATCGAAGGTCTGGGCGTAGCCGCCTGGATTTGGGAAAAGCAGGCACCGGAATTTGCCAAACACTTCACCACCGTGGTTTACGACAATCGCGGTGTGGGCAAAACAGACAAACCGCCCGGCCCCTACTCCGTCGCCATGATGGCGGATGACCTCGCTGCTTTGATGGACACCCTTAAAATTCCCCAGGCACACATTCTCGGCATCTCCCTGGGTGGGTTCATCGCACAGGATTTTGCCCTGCGCTACCCGGACAAAGTCCACCGCCTGATTCTGGTTTCTACCAGCGCCGGCGGACCCGACCACGTGCCCATGTCCAAGGAAACGCTGGCCATGTTTTTTGTCAATGAAGGCGACCCGCGCGAACTGACCCGTAAAAAACTCAGGCTGGCGTACTCTAAAACGTTTATGCAACAAGAAGAATTTGAGCATCTGATCGATTTAAGACTTGAAAATCCGCAACCGCCACATGCTTACCTTGCCCAAATTGCGGCTGGTACGAGCTTCAATTTATCTGAAGAAGCCAAACACATAAAAGCGCCAACTTTAATCATGGCCGCCACCAAAGACCTGCTGGTGCCGATTGCCAATGCTTACAATTTGAACAAAAAGATTCCGAACAGTCAGCTCAAAGTGTATGAGGATCTCGGCCACCAGTTCTTTGTGGAAATCCCGAATCAGTTCAATCAAGATGTGATCGATTTTTTGTCGGAGAAAACCAAAAAATAACGCCAAAAAAATTATCTATTTTCTGAACGATTAAGCAATTGGCAATTAGCCTGCCTGTGCGAAAAAAAGCACCTGTCTGCTGCCTGCCTGTCCTGCGGAAGCATGCAGACGCAGACAGACTAAAAACCAACAGCCAAAAGTTGAATCGTCATCACTTTTCCAAGAAAATTTCCACAATTCTGAACTAATATTTCATAAAAATACTCGATTGGAGAAAATAAATGAAAGAAATTCAACGAGAAATCATTGAGGATTTTGGCAGCGGTTATGTCAAGTTTGGTCACAGCGAATTGATGGGCCGGGTGGTCGGATTGTTGATATGTGAAACCGAACCGGTTTCGGTGGAGGAGATTTGTGAAGTTCTCAACGTCACCAAAACGCCCATCAATCAAATTTGCCGCCGGTTAGAGGAGCTCAACCTGATCCGTCGGGTGCGTGTCAAAGGCGAGCGCAAACATCATTTTCAAATTTCTTCAGATGTATTTCTACAGGCGAGCATCAACCTGTCGCGGTTGTACGAACAGAATTTACAGGTAGCGGAAAACCACTTGCAGCCCATGTTGAAAAAATACCAAGCGGCTAGCATGGAAGAGAAGGCCAGGTTGAAAACGATTTGTGAGCGCTTGATCAGCATGCGGGAATTTAACATGAAGCTGATCAACTCATACAAGCACTTCATCAACGAATGGAAGCTCGCCAAATCGGAGCTGCCGTCGGTGGAAGAATACGTCGTTAAAATGGGTTTGAAAGCCGCCTGAACTTAAAACGGATTCAGGAGTCGAAATGCGATTAAAAAACAAAGCAGCTATCATCACCGGCGCCGCCTGCGGCATTGGGCAACAAACCGCGCTGACTTTTGCACGAGAGGGCGCCAAAGTCGCGGTTGCAGATATTAACGAATCGGCCGGGAAAACGGTGGTCGAGCAGATCACAAAGGCCGGGGGCTCTGCTCTGTTCAAGCAAGTCGATGTGACAAACCACGACGACGTTCAGACGATGGTTGCCGCAGTGCTCGACACGTTCGGTAAAGTCGATATTCTGGTGAACAACGCCGGCATCGTAGCGGACGCCCGCCTGGTGAAAATGGCGCTGGAGCAGTGGCAGCGCGTCATCGACGTCAATTTGAAGGGGGTGTTTCTTTGTGGGCAGGCTGCTGCCCGAGTGATGGAGAGTCAGGGAAGCGGCGGCGTCATTTTAAACGCGTCCTCGGTGGTGGGCTTGTACGGCAATTTTGGTCAGACAAATTACGTCGCCACCAAAGCCGGAGTCATCGGCATGACCAAAACCTGGGCCCGAGAGCTGGGGAAAAAAGGCATTCGCGTGAACGCGGTGGCGCCGGGTTTCATCGCCACCGAAATTCTGCAATCGATACCGGAAAAAGTCATCGATTTGATGGTGCAGAAAACGCCGCTCGGCAGGATGGGTTCCGTGGAAGACATCGCCAACGCGTACCTTTTTCTCGCATCGGACGAAGCCGCGTTTATCACGGGAACCGTGTTATCAGTGGATGGCGGCATTCTGGTTTAACTCTGAATTTGAACAACCTGGGGAGCTTTTGCATGGACAACTTAGTGGCCGTGAACGGCATCAAACTTTTTGTTGAAAGAACCGGCGAGGGTGCGCCACTACTGATGATTCCTGGTCTGGGTGCAGGCAACTGGCTCTGGTCGAAGTCGGTTTCAGAATTATCCAAATATTTTGAATTGATCATGCCGGAGCTGCGTGGCAGCGGTCGTTCGGACAAACCGGACCAGCGCTATTCCGTGGCTTTGTTTGCCTCGGATTTGCGGGTGCTGCTCGAAGAGCTCAAATATCCCAGAGTATATTTGCTCGGCGTTTCCATGGGCGGGTTTATTGCACAATATTTTGCAGCGCAGTGGCCGCAGAGCGTGCTTGGTCTAGCGTTGGCGGGCACCTCTCTGGGCGGAGAAAATCAAATCGGACCCGACGGCGATATTCTCTGCCGCACCATTCGCCCGCATGGCCGCAACCGGCGCGAGCGCCTGGAAGACGGCTACCGGTTTAATTTTACGGATGATTTCCTGCAAAACTGTCCGCAGGAACTGGAAGCCATCACGGCCTGGCGAACCGAATATCCGCAACCCGAATTTGCCTACTATCGCCAACTGCTGGCCGGCTATGCTTATGATGGGGAATCGCGGGCCAAACGCATTCAGGCGCCAATATTGATCTGCGCAGGCGAACGCGACCCGCTGGTGCCTTTGGAAGACGTGCGACGTTTGCACACGCAAATTCCCCAGGCCAAATTGTCCATTTACCAGGGTAAACATCTGTTCTTTTATGAAATGCACCAAAAATTCAATCAGGAAATCATTGAGTTTTTTTCAAATATTTCTGTGCCTTCCAACAATGATTGAATTGCGAGTAGCACAGCGACCAGAACCATTAATCCATCGAGCAAACAGGCAATGATGAGTTTAGCTTTTCAAATGTCATTCCACCTGGATAGACAAAGAGCCATGGAGAAAATTCAGCAAGGGGTGCGTCATGTACATCGGTGACTATCTGGCACGCCGGACGGTTTACACCCCCCATTCCCTGGCGCTCATCGACTATTCTGAAGCTCCCGCCCGCCGGTATACGTTTGAGCAATTGAATCAACGGGCCAATAAACTGGCCAATTGGCTGCAAGCGGCCGGCATCAAAAAGCGCCAGCGCGTGGCCATGCTGGCATACGACGGCGTGCATTTTTACGATGCATTCTTTGCTTGCTGCAAAATCGGCGCGATCTTTTTACCATTAAATTGGCGGTTACATGCACGGGAAATCGAACACCAAATTGGGCACACGCAACCCCATGTGCTTTTTTACGCATCGCAGGAGCCCATGGGCCAAATCGTGCAACATTTAAAATCGTGCCCAGAGATGCCGCAATTGATACCGTTGGACGGCGATGATAAAGTGACTTTTCAGCGGGCGATCCAGGTCTCCTCTGCCACCCCCGTCTCCTGCGAATCCATCACCGAAATGGACTCGGCGTGTCTGCTGTTTACGGGCGGAACCACGGGCCGGCCAAAAGCGGCCCAAATGAGTCACCGTCAAATCGTCTGGAACACTTTGAATTCGCTGCTAGGAGACGTGCTTGGCAGCGACACTTATTTGAACATTTTTCCTTTGTTTCATGCAGGAGGTCTGTTTGCGTTTTCCTTACCGATTCTGATTCAAGGCGGCACGGTCATTCAAACGAAAAAATTCGATGCAGATGAGGTGCTCAAAATCATCGAAACAGAACGCGCCACCATATTTGGCGGTGTGCCGGCCATCTTTCAAATGTTGACACAGGCTTCTGGCTGGCCTGCGGCCGATTTGAGCTCCCTGCGCTACTGTATGAGCGGCGGAGCGCCCATGCCGCTGCCCCTGATTCGAAAATATCAAAAAGAAAAAGGCGTGGTCTTTCGCCAGGGATTCGGCATGACGGAATTCGGGCCGGGCGTGTTTTCCCTGGCCGCTCAGGATGCGCAGCGCAAAGCCGGCTCCATCGGAAAACCGAATTTTTTCGTGGACGCGCGGGTGGTGGATCCCGAGACCAATCAACCCAAAGCAAGCGGTGAAATCGGCGAGCTGGTGCTGCGCGGGCCATCGGCCACCACCGGCTATTTCAGAGATAAACCGGCCACCCGGGCCGCTTTTGACGAAGACAATTATTTCCACACCGGCGACCTGGCTTACGTGGATGAGGAAGGGTATTTCTACATCGTGGATCGGCTAAAAGATATGTATATCAGCGGCGGTGAAAATGTTTATCCTGCAGAAGTAGAAGACGTCCTGTATCGGCACCCAGCAGTAGCCATGTGCGCTGTCATCGGGGTGGAGGACACCCGCTGGGGCCAGTCCGGATGCGCTTTTGTCGTATTGAAAAAAAACCAAACGGCCACGGCAGAAAATCTACGGTCCTTCCTCCGTCAGCATCTGGCCAAATACAAAATTCCCCAAAAATTTATATTCAAAGAGCGTCTGCCGCTGTCTGGTGCAGGCAAAATTCACAAAGCCGAATTGCGAAAGACGATCAAATCCACCTGATAAAGGTAACGATTTCATGAGCACCCAAATTTTTACACACACGGTTTCTGCGTTCTGGGGAGAGAAGGCCAACGACCGCGCGCCGCCCGCTACAACTCATATCGTTATTTAAAAAAACGCACTCAATTTATTCATCAAAGAGAGAGGAGAAAATCATGACTAAAAAATGGTGGTTAATCGCAGTTTGTATTTGTCTGGTCTCTTCAGTGGCTGTGGCCAGTAACGGTAGTATCTCTGGTAAAGTCACCGAAAAAGAAACGGGACAGCCGTTAGCCGGCGCCAATGTTTATCTGAAAGGCACCAGTTACGGCTCATCCACGAATCTGCAGGGGGAATATGCTATTACGAATGTACCTGCCGGCAGCTACACTTTGATCGTATCGTACATTGGATTTGCGCAGTTCTCACAATCGGTAAGCGTCGTAGAAAACGAGGAGCTCAAAGTGGAAGCAGCGCTGGAAAAAACCGATTTTTTGAGTGAACAGGTGGTGGTAACGGCTTCTCGCCGACCTGAAAAGTTAACCGATGCGCCGGCCACTATCAACATCATTTCAGCCCAGCAAATTGCGGAGCACCCATCGGCCAATATCGGCGAATTGTTAGCCTATGAAAAAGGCGTAGACTACGTTCGCACCGGCGTCGTGGGCACGGGCATCAACGTGCGCGGTTTCAACAGCGCGTTCAACCCGAAAAACCTGCAAATGAACGATGCCCGGCTTTCCACCCTTATCGCGACTGGCTTGCCATATGGCGCCCTGAGTACCGTGGTGAAAGAAGACATCGAGCGCGTGGAAGTCATTCTGGGACCTTCAGCGGCTCTCTACGGTCCCAATGCGCACAACGGATTGGTGAACACCCTTACCAAAGATCCCCGCAATTCGGAAGGCACCACCGCGGTAGTAGGCGCCGGCAACCAGAGCACCTTCACCGGCCGGTTCCGTCACGCACAGGTGTTGAGCGATTTGTTTGCGTTTAAAGTTGCGGCCGGGTATGTTCAGGGCGAAGAGTTCAATTACGTGGATTCTGTGTACGTTGGCGGTGTGGGCTTCGATGAACTGGCCCTGGATCGGGATTTCGACTCCCTGCATGGAGAAGCCTCCTTTTATTTCAGCCCCACTAACGAATCGGATTTCATATTGACCTACGGTGGCAGCCTCAATAACAATTTGTCTGTCACGAATGCCGGTCGCAACCAGATAAAGGATTGGCAGCTGCACATCGTGCAGGCACGCTATGTTTCGCCCAGACTGTTTGCACAGGTCTATCACACCTGGAGCATCACCGAAGACACCTATGCCATCAACCAGAGAACTCAGAACTATTTGAGCTTCATCAACGCCGGCTTTTCCGAGGAAGAAGCCATGCGTCGCTCTCTGCATGAACAGTGGAATTCGGCATTTGGCGTTGCCTTAAACCGAGAGGCCAATTTCAAAGACGACTCCAAACGCTGGAATGCCGAAGTGCAGTACAACAATTCCTGGAGCGGATTCGATGTCACCGCCGGCTTTCAGTGGCAGCGCGACATGGCGAACAGCAAAGGAACTTATTTATTGGACAGCGGCGGCTCCATCGATCTGGACCAATTCGGCGTTTACGGACAGGTGGAAAAGGCGCTGGGGGAAAGCGGTTTCGAGGTGGTGCTGGCGGCTCGCGGCGACGACCATGAATTGTACGGCTTCAACTTCATCCCCAAAGGCGGTTTGCTCTACAGCAGCGGCAGCAACACCTGGCGTCTGACATACGGTAAAGGCATTGCCGCCCCGACTATTTTGAATCTGAGTGCCAACATTTTTGGCGGTCTGCTCCTGGGCAACGGAGAAGGTTTTACGCTCACCGACGGCACCAAAATTCCCGGGCTGGAAGTGGAAACCATTCAAACTATCGAGCTGGGTTACAAAGGCGTCGTGAGCGAAAAATTGTTTATCGACAGCAACGCCTACTACAACATGCACGAAAATTTCATCAGTCCGCTGATCAATATTGCGGATGCGGCCAACGGCAATTTCGTCACGCACCGAGGCGATCAACCCATGAGCGAGGTGGTTCCCGGCACGCCGGCCACCGGCTCGGGCTTTATCCTGACCTATCTCAATTTTGGCGAAGTCAACACTTTCGGTTTCGATCTCGGCATCAACTATTTCTTCAACAACCATTTCAACTTGAAATTGAATTATTCTTATTTCGACTTCGACCTGGATGAAAAAGACTCCAAAAACGACGGCAACCGCGATGGCAACGTCAACGAAAACGATCTGCCCATCAACACGCCCAAGCACAAATTAAACGTCGGATTGAACGTGAATAAAAACAACTTTTTTGGCAGCATCGGCGCACGCTGGGTGGACGAGTACGACTTCTTCTCCGGCATCAACGTGGCTGCCAGCACCAACGAAGATTTGATTTACGGCGGCGAATCGGTGATCGAAGGAAAGCGCGTGGGGCGTGATTTTAACGAAGGTCCCCTGGGCGGCTTCGTCAACGTGGATATTAGCCTGGGCTATCAGATCAACAAATACGTGTCCATCTCAGGCCAGGTGATCAACGTCTTCGATTCGGAGGTGAGGGAATTTGTGGCCTCACCAGCCATCGGCAGGTTATTTTCCACCGAGCTGAAATTCAACATTCGATAAATTGTCCATCTTCAGCAATTCTCCCGCGTCCCCAAAGGGAAGCCCCTTTCCGGGCGCGGGAGAAAAATTTAATATTTGTGATCAGGTGCGAAAAACATCGCTGGCATGTCCGGCACCCGCAAATAAAACAAATCTGATATATTAAATAATGGACCGTCAAACCTCATCTGTTGGCATTGTCAGTACCGGATTTTACCTGCCTAACAAGTTTTTAACCGCTGCGGATATTGCCCGGGAAAGCGGCCTACCTGAATGGGTGGTGCGCGAAAAACTGGGTATCAACAAAAAGTATATCGCCGGGCCGGAAGACCATCCCAATCAAATGGCTATCCGTGCGGCGCAATCTTGTCTGGAAACAGCCCAGGTCCATCCACGAGAAATCGACGTAGTGCTGTGTACCACCGAGGAATGGAAAGAGTATTTACTCTGGACAGCGGGCATTCATCTGGCGCATGAAATCGGCGCGGTCAACGCCTGGGCTATGGATGTCCACATGCGCTGCTGCACCACCATCGCCGCGCTAAAACAAGCCAGGGATATGATGCTCAACAACGAAGACATCCGCACCGTGCTCATAGCAGGCGGGTACAACATCAGCAAATTCATCAACCTTCAAAACTCCCGCACATCATTTATGTTCAACATCGGCGCCGGCGCGGGTGCGCTGTTGCTACGCAAAAACTGGCCCCATAATCACGTGCTGGGAAGCCATCTCATGAGCGACGGTTCCATGAGCAAACACGTCATCGTACCGGCCAGCGGCACCGTGCAACACCCCACGGACGAAGCGGTAGCCAACAAACAATTTTACTTCGACCTGGTGGAACCGGAGGCCATGAAAAACCGCCTCAACGAAGTTTCCATGAAGAACTGGCTGCACTGCATCGACCGGGCACTGGCGAAAAGCGGCTCCAAAGTCGACGGTCAACCGTATTCACGCAAGGACATCGGTTATCTGAATTTGATTCTGGTGAAGCCTTCCGCCCATCGCCAACTGTTGCAGCAGTTGGGATTAACCGAAGACAACTCGGTTTATTTAGCCGATTACGGACACATCGGCGAACAGGACAGCATTCTTTCCATCATCGAGGGCGAAAAACAGGGACGGCTGAAAGCCGGCGATCTCATGATGATGGTTGGCGCCGGAATCGGTTACGTCTGGGGCGCCGCTTGCGTCAAGTGGGGACCGGGTTAATTGGTGGGAATGCAAACGGCCTTTCAGTTTCAATAAGATGTCAGCATTGCGATTGAAACTTGCCAAGAATAAGAAACGATGGAAGCTCAAAAATCATTTTTTGTCACAGATTGGCTGGACAAGCGGGCCAGGCTCACACCCGAGCGAACGGCGCTGCTCGACACGCTGACGGATGAAGAAATCTCCTTTGCGGCCTGGAACGCCCGCGTCAATCAAACTGCCAACTTCCTGTACAGCCTGGGGGTGCGAAAAGGGGATCGGATTTCGGTGTATGCCAGCAATTGCGCCGAATATCTGGACTTGTTTTTCGCCTGCAACAAAACCGGCGCCATCCTGCACAATCTGAATTGGCGATTGACCGTCGCAGAATTGCAAAACATCATCGCTGAAGCCGGGCCGAAAATTTTGATCTACTCACCGGAATGGCAACCATCGGTGACGAAACTGAAGTCGAAGCTCACCACAGTCAAACACATGGTGGCCATTGGTGACAGCCAGCTGGAAATGGCG
>JBHHXN010000173.1:0-10899 GCA_046757025.1 bacterium | reverse complement strand
CTGAATGATGCGCTCCTGCTGCTCAATCGCCCGCTGCACCGTGGAGAGGACGTGGGCGATTTTCTTTTGTTCGGGGAGCGGGGGAAGGGGGATCAGGCGATCGGCGACTACTTCTTTTCGAAGGCGTTGTCGACCGGTCGTTCCGTCCATCTTACCGGCCAAGTCTGCTCTGATTTCTGGATGCAATAAAACGTAATGAAGGAAATACGTGTCACTAATGCCTTCTCTTTCTCGAATAGGAATCACTTCCGTAGTTGCATAGCCGTAATCACCGTCTAATCTCGCGATTGCTTGCTTACCATTTTCAAAAGAAGGTGTGATTTTGGGGAGAAGGAAGTCTCCATTTTCAAAGTAGGTTCCACTTCCTACTTTTTCTCGAACTTCAGCGGCCTCAACAAAGAGACGTCCAATTGGAATTCTATCCATTGGAATAAAAGGCACAAGTTGACCATTTCTGATCTTCATGCCGAAAGGTTTCTTAGTGAACTCGAAGGCTTCGTCAAGTCGCGCTATTCTCCAATCATCTGGAAGATTTAATAATTCTAATTCCATGTTTGGCTCATCAATTATTGAACGATTTTCTTAAGAGAAGAATCGTTTTCTATTGCCTCGTCCTCCAACTCCGCCACAATCTCCGCAATCGCTCGATACGTCGCGCACTCCCCCCACCGCTGTCATTTCGAGCGAATGCGAGAAATCTTTTTAGCACATACCCGGAAAGGATTTCTCAGTCGCTTTGCTCCTTCGAAATGACAAACAAAAGTGACGTCTCACATGATTCTGTCTAAAATCTTACGTAACTACAGATCTGTGTCTCGTGCCTCCAACTCCGCCACAATCTCCGCAATCGCTCGATACGTCGCGCGCTCCCCCCACCGCTGTCATTTCGAGCGAATACGAGAAATCTTTTGGCACCTCACCCAGTAAGATTTCTCAGTCGCTACGCTCCTTCGAAATGACAAGTGAGGAACGTTTCGAGCAATTCGGAAGCAGTGATTCAGTCATCAAACCAACCTTCGCTCAGGTCCTTCCACTCAGGATTCGTGGTTTCAACCAGCCCATTCTTTTTCTCCCTTCGCCACTTCTTGATTTCTTTTTCTCTGGCAATGGCTACGGTCACGTCATCGGTCTCCTCAAAATAGACAAGCTTGTTGACGTTGTACTTCTCAGTAAATCCTTTGACGAGTTTTTGTTTGTGTTCATACATCCGTCGTAGCAAATCGTTGGTCACGCCAACATACATAACCTTGTTGTTCCAGTTCGTGAGTAAGTAGACGTAGTAGGTTTTAGCCATTGTATTCTCGCATCTCCTACACCGTTGTCATTTCGAGCGAAGCGAGAAATCTTTTGGGCTCGGCTGGGTGCGCCGAGCCCAAGATTTCTCGTCGCTGCGCTCCTCGAAATGACAGAGGGCCGTCGCCGCCGCTCCTCGAAATGACAACAACACGAGGTGCCACGCTCACCACCCGCCCTGTCATTTCGAGTCCGGCGGTTTTTTGCCGGGCGAGAAATCTTTGGGCTTGCTCAGTGCATGGAGCCTAAGATTTCTCGTCGCTGCGCTCCTCGAAATGACAATAGAAAGGGGCGGTTCTTCGAAATGACACAAATAAGCGGCCACTCACATGATCTTGCTTAAAATCTCCCGTAAATCTCGGTTGATGCTCCGCTCTTCCCTCTCTAACTTATCCAACTCCGTCACAATCTCCGCAATCGGCCTGTAAGTCTCACGCTCCCCGGTGTGAATATACCGACTCGGTGAAATGTTGTAATCGTTCTTGCGAATCTCTTCCAGCCCGACGATACGCGAAAACTTGTCCTCTTCTTTCCAAGCCTTAAAAGTCTCAGCAATGCGCTCGATGCCTTCGTCCGGTATGTAGTTCTTCGGGTCGCCCTTCTCGAACTCTTTGCTGGCGTTGAGCAGGAAGAGCTTGCCTTTGCGATCAGCCGGTTTGTTTTTGTGCAAAAACAAAACAATGCCCGGTGCGCTGGTGTTGTAGAACAGATTCTCCGGCAGGTAGATTACCCCTTCAATCAGGTCGTTCTCCACAAACCATTTGCGCACCTCTTTTTCTTTATTTTTACCAGCATTACCGGAGCCCCGCGAAGCCGCACCGGTATCAAGCACAATTGCTGCCCGTCCGGTGCCTTTCAGACTGGCGTGCATGTGCTGCACCCACCCCCAGTCCGCCGACTGCTTGCCGGGAAAGCCCGCGCCCTGCGGAAAGCGGTCGAGCTCGTCGGCATCGTAATCTTTCTCGGTGAACCAGTCCTGGTTCCACATGGGATTGGCCACCACGCGGTCAAAGGTCTGCAGCCGGTTCTGTTTGCGGAACTTGGGAGTGCGGAAAGTGTCGCCGATTTCGATCTGCCCTTCCATGTCGTGAATGATCATGTTCATGTTGGCCATGGCCCAGGTTTCGGGCGTGTACTCCTGACCAAAGAGTTTGAGCGGCGCATACCCAGTAACTCTGTCAGGGTTTGAAACCCTGACAGAGTTCGAAGACTTCATTTTCTCGTCCAGCGCCAGCTCGCACTTTATCAGCAGGCCTGCAGAGCCGCAGCACGGATCGTAGATTTCCATGCCTGGCTCCGGGTCCATGATCTTCGCCATGATCAGGCCAACTTCTTTCGGCGTGTAAAACTCACCGGCGCTCTGGCCGCTGCCCTCGGCAAATTTGCGGATAAGATACTCGTAACTGCGCCCGATGATGTCGGCCTCCACATCCTGTAAACCCAGCCGCTTCATGCTGATGGCTTCGATGAGGTTGCTGAGCCGGTCATCCTCGATATCCCGCTGGCCGTGGGTGGTCGCGTTAAAATCCACCCGGTCGATGATGCCCTGAAGGAGGGGATTCTCGCGCGCGATGTCGCGCAGGTAAGTGGTCAATCGTTCGCCGATTTTATCCGAAAGCTTGCGTATAGCCGACCAGACAGGCTCATCTGGATTTTCCGGCTCCAGGGGCAGGTAAAAGCGCACGAGGCTTTTATCTCGTTTCACCAGCGCAAAGGCCTTCTCGCGCGAACCGACTTCCTCAGCGATGCGATTCAACTCGTCATCGAAAACGTCACACAGTCGCTTGGTGAAGATGAGAGGGAGGATATAATCTTTGTATTTTGAAGCGTCCTTAGCGCCGCGAATGCTGCAGGCAGCATCCCAGATCCAGGTTTCAAGAGATTTGTTGTTGTTTTCTTTGTTGGCCATTCAGTACTTTCTTTTTAAAGAGATGATTTATCTTTGCAAACAATGATGCTATGTGGTCGCTTTTGAACGTTTTCTGCTTTTGGCTCGTGCTCTCGAATAAGAGTCTCTTGCTCTGTACAGATATTGAGCGTCTCGCACTATCTTGTCAACAATGAAGTCCATTGCCTTCATGGAATAAACATGTTGGTTTCCAGATTTGATCGGAACGCTGTAGTGGTACTCGTTTTTGTCGGATTTTTTCCATCCTTCCTTGAAGACGACAGAAAAGAAGTCATGCTTATTGAAAAGAATCGCTTGTCCTTTCGGGTTAAATCGTTCACGTTTTTTGAGTTCTTCGGTTGGCAACTGTTGACGCAATTTTTTGAGAATGTGCTCTACAACATCAGATGTGAAATATGGATGTGTTCGGCGATAGTCGACGGGTTTGTCAATGACAACAGCATCACTTGTAGCACCCGAAGCTTTGGCAAGAGTTATGTCTGCTTTGTCTTTAGATTTCGTAAACACCAGTTTGTATTCGACTGATATGGCAAACTGTGTATTATTGGCTGATCTGATGTTGCTTTCAAGCGTTTGAATCATATCAAGCATCTCGCGCGCTGTTTTTTCTCCGTAAGTTGATTCAAGAGCTGCTACTGTTGGTTTCCTCTGCTCCATAATGAGTGTGAGTAGTCCAACAGATGACTGCGGCAGAAATGGTACTTGAGCTATTTTCTTGAAGGCTTCAGCAAAGTTTAGGACTCCAGCTTGAAAGACCAGAGATAGTAAACCTTGAACTTCCGGCATAAGGAGATGAGTTGCCTCATCCCGAAGAAACTTGATTTGCTCTACATTCTTGCGCACGAAATCTGAACTTTCATAAAGCAGCTCAAGGCATTCCATTAAACTAATTGTTTCACGGTACTGACCAGTTTTAGCTGCACGGAATATTTTGTTCTCAGAATATTTTTCAACTATTTGTGCCTTTAATAACTGTTCCCATGCTATGCAAAAGAGCACAACAAAAGCATCCAGTCTATTTTCGAGAGACGGCCGATTGTATAGTTCAAGAGCAAGTATCATGTTATCACGAGATTTGCGTAACAATGATTTGGAGAGGGGATAACGACAAAAATGTCCTAGCTCTCTGAGACTTTGTGTTTGTGTAATGCTCTGGTGGAACTCACCCTCTGATAATTCGGCTACTCCCTGCGCTTGGAATTGATCATCCTTTCCAATAGGTATCAAGAACTCAGAAAAATATCCCTTGGAAATATATGTGCGGATTGTGTCTGGTTGGACCCCGGCGGCTTTTCCGAATTCACTTGCTGAGAAGGTTTTCTTCTTCGTTTCATGTTCCCTTAGGAATTTGAACATCGCCCGTTGCGATGAAGATATTTTTCGATGTCGTCCCATGACTCTCTATTTTTTGCTGCTATTCTCAGGATGTTGCCTCGGATACTTACCACATAACGGATCGCGCGGATGGCCCGCACGGCGAAGCTGCAGGGTGGTAATTAAAAGTTTTAAGTTTGTTAGAGGCGCACAAGTTATTTGCCGTGACGGGTGCATCCGCTTGTTAGTTCGTTGTGCAAGACGGACTTGAGTTAAATTAAATTGTACGTCGAAACTTACATGAATTACGCACCCCGCGATCCGTTAATTCGTGGCTCAAGACAGGCCGTACATTTTAAAGCGCCTGAGTATTTATTGATTTAGCAAAACTTTATTTAATGTGCAAATGTTATGGTTGAAAACTTAGTTGGTTCGTGCTACTTTTTATGCTTTACTCCAGCGACGCGCCGGACGTGGGGCGCCACGAATTAACATCTAAATCTACTGATCAGGCTATCATACCAATTGTCATGATATCCGACTATTTATTTATCTTTTAACAGGTTAGGCTGTAAATTATAATGATATCCATCTTCGATGCCACAAACATCAGCCAGGGGAAACGTGGTGTGCTATTTGATTTGCTTTGATAAATTTTAATTTAAAAACAAGAAACTAAAAGTCAAATAGTTTGAAACTTTTGCAGTGCAAACAGCTTGCATGTTTTTGGTTTCAGTTAATTTAGTAGTACGTCGTCTTACTTATTTAATCCTGTCGAACCAAAACCGCCTTCTCCTCGGCTGGTATCTGTGAGCTCCGTCACTTCTTGAAATTCGGCGTAGGCCACAGACGCCACCACTAACTGGGCGATTTTTTGGTTCTTTTCAATTTTGTAGGGCTGGTCGCTCAAGTTGATCAAAATCACTTTGATTTCCCCGCGGTATCCGAAATCGATGGTGCCGGGCGTGTTGAGCACGGTCAGACCGTATTTTAAGGCCAGACCGCTTTTGGGCCGCACTTGCAGCTCGAAACCGTGCGGCACTTCGGCGCACAGGCCGGTGCCCACAGCCTTGCGTTGCATGGGGGCGAGCGTCGTTTCCTCCACAGAAAACAGGTCGGCGCCGCTATCTCCAAAATGCGCGTAGTGCGGGACCTGCGCATCCGCGCGTATTTTTTTTATTTTTACCAGATATGGACTCATGAGGACTCCTTGATCATCTCGAAGGCTTGGACGCCTGTTTTCGTTTAGAATTAAAAAAGCACGTTGATTATTTTGCTGACTTTGCTGGTCTCGAAAATTCGAATGATAAAAGTAAAAAGATTGATCACCCATACTGGACTGCGGACGATTTTTCCCAGAGCAACGATGCGCTCATCTTTTTGTTGGATGTGTGTCTCCTGTTCTTCCTCGTTGAACGGAGCCAGCTGCTGTGCGAACTTCCATGCTTCGTCCCGGGCTTTTTGAATGCTAAAATTCATAATCGCTTCATCGCTGCGGCCGCCCACTTTGTCCAGCAAATTGAGAGCAGGGGAGAGGGCGCTGATCTTATCCTGAACCACCTCCAACAGTGCCGACAGGATATCGTTGATCTTGTAAAAATCCGACTTCAGAGAGGCCAGCGCGTCGCCGGGACTGGTTTGCGCAGCGGCGATGCCGAGATCGAGATTGATGTGCGCGTTGATGCCCAGCAGCAAATGCTGCAGAATCAGGGGTCTCCAGGAAGCCCCTGCTTCAAACGCCAGCCGCCAGCTGCGGGTTGGTGGCTGGCCGTTTTGAAAATCCCTCAGGGCTTGTAAATAGCGATTGGCAAAAATCACGTCCAGACGCTCCATGCGCTCGCCGTCCTCAAAAAAATTGGTGGCGATGCCTTCCTGAATCTGGATGGTTACCTCGCGATACAGCGCTGCAAAGAAACCCAGGCGACTGTTATGCGAACGAGCATTTTCGATGATGCGGTCTAACTGCTCTACGACCTCTAGGATGGAGTCGGCCAGTTCTATTTTTGATTTAGTTTTTTCTTCCAAATTACTGCCTCAAAACCGCCAGCGCCAGACAAGCCCAGCCAGCTAAAAAAGCAGCTCCGCCGAGGGGCGTAATCGCGCCCAGCCAGCGAACACCGCTTAAACTCAGAAAATACAGGCTTCCCGAAAATACCAGCGTGCCAGCGATGAACAGCCAACCGCTCAGGTTCGTCAGGCTGCCAGGCCACTTACTGCAAGCCCAGGCCACCGCCAACAGCGCCAGGGCATGATACATCTGATAGCGCGCTCCCACTTCAAAAATGTTGAACATTTCGGAAGAAAGCCGGGATTTTAAAGCATGCGCTCCAAACGCCCCGGCGGCCACCGCGATACATGCCGAAACCGCGCCCGCGAAAAAAAAGATTCTTTCCATAGCCTCCCTCATTAAATTAGCATGATCATGACCGAATCCTTGCAGTGACAAGTTTGATGTTGTTCGGTCAATTGTTGAAAAAAGAATTAATCCAAGGTTGCGAAAAAGTCACTTTCTGAAATCAGTTGGCAAATGTGTCTAAGTAAAATATTTTTTGTAATTTGTAATTTGTAATTTGTAATTTGTCATTGGCATGGCACCAGTATGAAATTGAAAAATCAACTCAGGATTATTTTCTGCTAAATCAATTCACCAACCATCCTTTATTACACAAGCTGACTCAAAACATATTGTAAAATACCGCCGTGTTTGTAGTAATTGAGCTCTTCGGGGGTGTCCACTCGGGCTAGCACCTGGAACGATTTTTCGGTCCCGTCATCGTCTTTCACTTTGATCAGCAGTTCTTTGCCGGGCTGTAAATCATCCGCAATGCCGGTGATGTCATATTTTTCGAGACCGCTCAAACCAAGCGTTTTATGACTGTGGCCGGTTTTAAACTGCAGCGGCAGTACCCCCATGCCGATCAAATTGCTGCGGTGGATGCGCTCAAAACTTTCTGCCAGAACCGCTTCTACTCCTAAGAGACGGGTGCCTTTGGCGGCCCAGTCTCGCGACGAGCCGGTGCCGTATTCTTTGCCCGCTAAAACGATCAGCGGTACGCCTTCTGTTTTGTATTGCATGGCCGCGCCGTAAATGGAAGAAAGATTGTTCTCGGGTAAATGCAAAGTCCAGTTGCCTTCCATGTCGGGCACCAATAAATTGCGCAGTCGAATGTTGCCAAAGGTGCCGCGCATCATGACTTCGTGGTTACCCCGGCGAGAACCGAACGAATTGAAATCTTTCGGGTCCACGCCCTGAGCGATCAAATACTGGCCAGCCGGGCTTTCCAAGGGAATGGCGCCGGCGGGGGAAATGTGATCGGTGGTCACCGAGTCTCCGAGTTTAGCAAGAACCCGCGCGCCGCGAATATCCTGCAAAGGTTCTGGCTGAAGCGACATATTTTCAAAGAAGGGTGGATTTTTAACATAGGTAGAATTGGGCTCCCAGGTGTAAAGATCTCCTTCGGGAATCTCAAGTGTCTGCCAGCGGGCGTCGCCGGTGAATACTTCCGCGTATTCCTTTGTGAACATTTCTCTCTTTACAGAGGCGGTAACCGCATTTTGAATTTCGTTTAAGTCGGGCCAGATGTCCTTTAAAAACACGGGATCGTTGTTGGTGTCGAATCCCAGCGGCTCGTTGTAAAAGTCGATATCCATGCGTCCGGCCAGGGCGTAGGCCACCACCAGCGGCGGAGAGGCCAGGTAGTTGGCGCGGGTGTGTGGATTCACCCGGCCTTCAAAATTTCGGTTGCCGCTCAAAACCGCGACCGCTACCAGATTACCTTCTTTGATGCCGCTGGCAACGGCTTCCGGTAAGGGGCCGCTGTTGCCGATACAAGAGGTACAGCCGTATCCCACCAAATTGAATTTCAATTCTTCCAGGTAGGAAGATAACCCAGCGGCTTGCAAATAATCCGTCACGACTTTTGAACCGGGCGCCAAACTGGTTTTAACCCACGGTTTGGTTTTCAAACCGCGCTCCACCGCCTTCTTCGCCAGCAGCCCGGCGCCGATCATCACCGATGGATTGGAAGTGTTGGTACAACTGGTAATGGCCGCGATGACCACCGAGCCGTTGTTTAATTCTATTTCATGGCCGTCGTGCTGAATTTTGATGTTGTCTCGCGTGTCTTTTAATTTGAGGTTCGTGAGCGCTTCCTTGAAAGCGTTTTTAGATTGCGAAAGCGGTATCCGATCCTGGGGTCTTTTGGGTCCGGCGATGCTGGCTTCCACTGTGGACAAATCCAATTCCAGGGTGTCGGTGTAAACCGGATCCGGCGTGTCGTCGGTGCGGAAAAGGCCCTGCTCTCGGGTGTAGGTTTCAACTAAATTCGCCAATTCATCCGAACGCCCGGATTGGCGGAGATAGTTCAGGGTTTCTGCGTCCACGGGGAAGAAACCCACGGTGGCACCGTATTCCGGCGCCATGTTAGAGATGGTCGCCCGGTCAGCCAAGCTCAGACTACTGAGTCCCGGTCCAAAATATTCCACAAATTTACCCACCACGCCTTTCTGACGCAGCATTTGCGTGACCGTGAGCACCAGGTCGGTGGCGGTGGTGCCCTCGGTAAGCTCGCCGACAAATTTAAATCCGATCACATCTGGAATGAGCATGGAAATAGGTTGGCCCAGCATGGCCGCTTCGGCTTCAATCCCGCCGACGCCCCAGCCCACGATGCCCAGACCGTTGATCATAGTGGTGTGGGAATCGGTTCCAACCAGTGTGTCCGGGTAGGCCACGGTTTTTCCGTCCTCTTTTGACGTGAACACCACCTGGCCTAAATATTCCAAATTCACCTGATGGCAGATGCCGGTTTCAGGTGGTACTACTCTAAAATTCTGAAAGGCATTTTGCCCCCAACGCAAAAAAGTGTAGCGCTCGCGATTGCGCTGGTATTCTTTGTCGGTGTTGAATTTCACAGCGTCGGCGCTGCCAAACTTATCCACCTGAATCGAGTGGTCGACGACTAAATCAGCCGGCACCAGCGGATTGATTTTTTGCGGATCGCCGCCGAGTTTTTTAATGGCTTCGCGCATGGCGGCCAAATCCACCACGGCGGGTACACCGGTGAAATCTTGCATGAGCACCCGCGCGGGGGTGAAGGCGATTTCTTGTTCTGACTTTTTTGCGGGATCCCAGTTGGCAACCGCTTCGATGTCGGCTTTTTTTACAAACCGGTTGTCTTCTTTTCGCAATAAATTTTCTAACAATATTTTCAAGGAAAAAGGCAGGTGAGAAATTTGACCCACCCCACTTTTTTCTAATACATCAAGGCGATAAATTTCGTAGGATTGAGCACCGACTGCGATGGTGGTTCGACTGTTAAAACTGTTGATTTGCTGGGAATGGCTCATTCGTAACTCCTTTTGTTGTAGATCACAAGTCACAACCTTATGAATTAATCATTTTATTTCAAAGAAAATAGCCTGCATTTTCTGCCTATCAACACCGATTTTTTTGTGTCGATTTTAAGAGAAAACGGCCTTTCAATAATAGTGAAATGAATCGTGGAAATCAACTACTTTGTGGCGGGATATGACACGTGAAAGGTCAATCAGGACGGTGTTTCTGGCTGGAAAATGAAAGGAAGACGCTCTTCACTAAAACAGCGCCGAAGTAACAGCGCGGTGATATTTTTCATCAATTTATGATTACTACCCAGAAAAGTGAAAAGCGCCACACAGGCTTTTCTCGGCCCGTCTTCGGCGATACTTTTGTCGATGGACAGCGCGTCTTCGTAGCGGTAACCGCGCAGTGCCTGGATTCCTTTTAAATAACCGTTCCAGGCCTCTTTGGATTCATCTTCCTTCTGTGCTTCGCGCGGGATTTGGGCCGGCTGCGACAGGAGAGGGGTGAGGTTTTGAATTGCTTCCGCTCTTTTGAACAGCGGATGTTCTTTCGGCATGTTCTGCACCAGCAAGCCGGCTCGCTCCGGGTCGGTTTCAAAAATAATTTCCGCCAGCAGCACTTTTGCTTCCTGATTGTTTTTGTCCTCGGCGATAGCCTGGTTCAGCAGTTCCTACGCCCGGCTGGTGTCGCCTTTTGATAAAAACGATTTAGCCTCCGCCAATAGCTTTTTCGATTTCGTTGGCATGTGCTCTTCCAGCCAGCGCAGTATTTGCGATTCTGGCAATGCGCCGACAAATTCCGCTGCCACTTCTCCTTTGTAGAACAGTTTCACCGCCGGGATGCTTCGAATGCCATACTCCATGGCGATTTGCTGGTTTTGCTGGGTATCGACTTTCACCAGGCGCCAGGCCCCATTTGCCGCTGCGGCTAATGTTTCCAGCACAAGACCCAGCACCCGGCAGGGCGCGCACCATTCCGCCCAGAAGTCCACCACGATGGGCGTGGTTTGACTGGCTTCGATGACGTCGGTTTGAAAATC
>JBHHXN010000172.1:0-10945 GCA_046757025.1 bacterium | reverse complement strand
ACCATCGCTTCCAGCACCCGCACCGGCACCGGCCAGTACGCCGCCAATCTGTGTGCGGCGCTCATGCGCACAAAGCACGAGCACGAGCTGGTGATCTATTGCGATGGCGAATTGCTGGATTGGTTCGAGGAACGGCGCAACGGTCAGGCGGTGACCCTGCGTCCCCGGGCGTTTTCTTCGCCGGCCCGGCGCATTTTCTGGGAGCAGACAAAATTGGCCGCCGAGTTGCAGAGCGAGCGGGTGGATGTGCTGCACGCCATGGCCTTCTCGTCGCCGTTTTTAAATTCGATTCCCACGGTGGTCACGGTGCACGACCTGGTGTTTCGTCGTTTTCCAGAAACCGTACCCCTGGCGAAAAAGCTCTATTACCGTTTGGCGTTTGGGCGCGCCATCCAGAAAGCGGTCCAGGTGATCGCGGTTTCCGAG
This sequence comes from bacterium, assembly GCA_046757025.1. Taxonomy (GTDB): domain Bacteria; phylum Zhuqueibacterota; class Zhuqueibacteria; order Oceanimicrobiales; family Oceanimicrobiaceae; genus JBHHXN01. The sequence continues at coordinate 10,519 of JBHHXN010000172.1, read as the reverse complement.
CAGGTGCGCAGCGAACTTCTTACGGAGTTTCACTTGCCCGTAAAAAAAGTGCAGGCGATTCCAGAAGCGGCGGCGCCGGAGTTCGGCGTTCGCCCCCAACGTCGTCTCATCGACCGCATCCGTAAAAAATTAGGCCTAACGCAGCCGTATATTTTGAGCGTGAGCACGCTGGAGCCGCGCAAAAATCTACTGCGGTTGCTGGAAGCCTTCAATCTGTTCAAGCAGGCGAGCGGGCTGCCGCATAAATTGGTGCTGACCGGCAAGCCGGGCTGGCTAAAAACCGCCGACCGCATCGTTCGCCAGAGCACGGAGGAAGTTAGCGACCTGGTTTGTACCGGTTACGTGGATCAGGCCGACATGCCGGCGCTCTATGCCGGCGCCGAGCTGTTTCTGTTTCCGTCGCTATACGAAGGATTCGGGCTGCCGCCGCTGGAAGCCCTGGCCTGCGGCACGCCGGTCATCGCTTCCGACATCCCCGTGCTGCGGGAAGTGTGCGGCCAGGCGGCGCTGTTTGTGGATCCCCGCGAGCCGTCTCTGTGGCGCGACGCCATCCTCAAGCTGCTGCACGACGACGGTTTGCGCCAGCGGTTACAGGTCCGGGGCCGCCAGCGGGCGCGGGAATTTTCCTGGGAGAAAACCGCCCAGAAAACGCTGGAGGTTTATGAAAGGTGTGCGCATGGCTAAAACGCAATTGATCCAACTGGGAAAATATTATTATCCGGTCCACGGTGGCATGGAAACCCATCTCTACGATCTGTGCAGTCAGTTCAAAGAGCGCTACGACATACAGGTTTTTGTGGCCAACACCCGGCCGACCACGGTCTCGGAAACGGTGGATGGGGTGCCGGTCAAGCGGCTGGCTAACTGGGGCGAATGCTTTTCCAGCCCGGTGTGTCCCACGTTTCCCCTGCACCTGCGCCGGTTGGCGCCAAATGGACCGGCCATCGTCCAGCTTCATTTGCCGAACCCCATGGCGCATCTGGCTTATTTGTGGGCGCGGCCAAAAGGGCGGCTGATTTTGATGTGGCACAGCGACATCGTTCGCCAGAAGGTACTTTCGAAATTCTATCGGAAAGCGATTTTTGATCTGCTTGAACAGGCCGATTGCGTGGTGACGACTTCGCCGGATTACATTCGACATTCGCCCTTTTTAAGCAAGTTTCGGGAAAAGTGCGTGGTGGTGCCGCTGGGCATTGCGGTGAGCAAATTCCAGGCAACGCCGGCGGTGCAGGCCCGAGCTCGAAAAATCAGCGAAACCTACGGCGCGCCCATGGTGCTGTTCGTAGGCCGATTTACCTACTACAAGGGTCTGCAGGTTTTGCTGGAAGCCGCGAAGGAAATCGACGGCACGATTTTGCTGGTGGGCGACGGTCCGTTGAAAAAAACGCTGATTGAAAAGATACAAGGCGAAGGCTTGCACAAAAAAGTACGTGTGCTGACCAACGTTTGCAACGGCGAGCTGGCGGCTTACTACCACGCCTGCGAAGTGTTTGTGCTGCCTTCCACCGAACGCAGCGAGGCGTTTGGACTGGTGCAGTTAGAGGCCATGGCCTGCGGCAAACCGGTGGTGAGCACGGATTTGAAAACCGGCGTGCCCTGGGTGAATCAGCACGGCAAAACGGGCCGGGTGATCCCCGTCAACCAGCCACAGAAATTGGCCCTGGCGGTGAACGGTCTGCTGGCGGACGCGGATGAGCGACGCAGACTGGGGCAAAACGGCCGCCGGCGCGTCCTGGACACCTTCGCCATCGAAAAAGTCACACAAAAGATGGCGCAGGTTTACCTACAGGTGTTGAATGGCGGCGTGAAAACGGAAGATTTGGAGAGCTTAAATTATGAATACAGCGCGTAATGAATCTTACAAAGATTAGTAATTTACGATTGCTCGAATACTCAATTTTTACCGTCATTGCGAGCGTTTCGCAGCGAAGCAATCTCACGATTAGCCAGGCAGGAGATTGCTTCGTCCCGCACAAAACACGGGACTCGCAATGACAGCTATAACAATTTACGAGTTTTTGGTCAATAACTGCATAATTTTACACAACGCGTACACTTTGAAAAACAAATCAAGGAAAGAATAAACTTTATGCAAATCACGCTTCTTTCGGTTATCGCCGCCTTTGTGCTTTCATTAATGATCACGCCGCTGGCGAGGAGACTGGCCGTTCGCTACAAAATATTCGCTTCGTCGAACCACCGCACCATTCATCAGGGCAGCATGCCCAAATTGGGCGGGCTGGGGATTTTTCTGGCGTTCTTGACCGGTTTCTTGATTTACGCCGGCGCCACGCACAAAATCGACCAGTTTGCCGGCTTCATTTTAGGCAGCAGCGCGGTGCTGGCAGTCGGTCTGATCGACGATATCATGCATTTGTCCTGCTACCGCAAATTGTGCGGACAAATACTGGCCGCAGTCATCGCGGTGTTTGCCGGGTTTAAACTGCAGGTGGTTTACCTGCCATTTGCCGTGGTCTTGGATTTGGGCATCTGGTCGGCGCCGCTGTCGGTGTTGTGGATCGTGAGCATCACCAACGCGGTGAATCTATTGGACGGTCTGGACGGTCTGGCTTCCGGGTTCACCGTGATCACCGCTTTGTTTGTGCTGTTCAGCGCCGTGATTTTTCAGAACCTCGAAATCGCGGCGCTGGCGGTGATTTTAATCGCGGCGACCCTGGGCTTTTTGAAATACAATTTTAATCCCGCGAAAATTTTTATGGGCGATATGGGCAGTCTGTTTCTGGGATTTGTGCTGGCCTGCCTGTCGATGCAAGCGTTTACCACGACGGCCGGGGGGACGCATTTGTCCCCGTTACTGGTGCTGTTTCTGATTCCCCTCACCGACACGCTGCTGGCTGTGGTTCGGCGGGTGATGAGCGGCAGATCGCCGTTTACCGCCGATAAAAAACACCTGCACCACCGCATGCTGGCCGCGGGCATGAGTCAGACCGCCACGGTGTTGATGGTGTATTCTGCCACGTTTGTTTGCGGAGTTCTGAGCCTGGTGCTGTACATGGCGGATGTGCAGCTGGCGGTGATCATGATCTCCGGAATTTTGTTGTTGAATCTCCTGGCGCTGGTGCAGCTGGGCAGTTTTGATTTTTTGTCGCGAAAGGAATACTCCAGAGAGCTCAGTTGAAGCGTATAATAATTTTAGTGTCAAGTTGAAGACACTCCCCTAATTCCCCCCTCGAGGGGGGACAAAGGGGGGTGTCTTAAGCTTTTCTCTATCTTAATTTCAACTAAGATGTTTAAGAATTATTAATCGTTTTAATTCACCCACAGCCGTCCTGAATGAATAATCGTTGCATCCTGATCAAAAAATGATCATATTGAAAATGGTAGAAAGTTGTATTCCGGAAAGGTATCTTTTCGTTAACAGTAAACCAGCAATATGCAATAGTTATCACCCCGATTTTGCACTATAGAATCCGGAAGTTCTTGATAATTTAGAAGATAATTCCATGTCTGTTCAGACCAAATAGATTAAACTTATATTCCACAAACAATTAGGAAAATCGGGGTTTGACTTTTATAGGTGCAAAATTAAGGTATTAAGTATCATGTTGCTTTCTTTTGCAGTTTTTGTTATATTTGTAAAGTTAAACAAGTAATTTAGATTTACGAGAAGTCATTTTGCCAGGAATGTTAGTTGGTTCTTTATTTGAAACTTGCGATAGCTATACATGCCGACTATTAAGCAGATTTCAAATGGTTTACGATTTTTTTTCTTTAGTTTCAACTGCAACGAACCTTTGCACGTTCATGTTTGTCGAGAAAATATGACTTGTAAGTTTTGGATTGAATCTATTGCATTGGCAAAAAACCATGGGTTCTCAGCAAAAGAGCTAAATAAAATTCGTAAGATAATTCAGTCAAATATAGACATAATAAGAGAGGCATGGCATGAGCACTGTGGTTAGCATAGATCCGCGCATTAAAACCATGGAGGTAACTGAAGAAACAATAACAGCTCATCTTGAAGATGGTCGAACCATCATTGTTCCTTTAGCTTGGTCGTGGCGGTTATCTGAAGCAACCCCAGAACAACGTAACAACTTTGAAATAATTGGTGATGGGATAGGTGTTCATTGGCCTGATATCGATGAAGATATCAGTGCGGAGGGTATGTTATATGGGATTCCCGCAAAACAACCCAAAAGACTCGAAAAGAAATCTGCTTGATCGAGCATCTCTTGGCATACTATTAACTGCGCTATTTATCCCATACAACCTTTTCAGTGGCCGATAGAACACTGAGCTTTCTGTAAGGAGCCAATGAGTCATTTTCTGTATGGTAACGTAATTAAAGAAATGGTATAATCAACAGCTAACAAAGGGCTTTTTTTCTAGGAGTTGGCTCCGTGCTCTCTCACAAATTCTTTCTCAATTTTCAGTTTCGTGTTGTTAAACCCTGTGCCGTTCAGACATGTCGTTGATCATCATAATAGATGAGAGTGGTATTGCGCAAAGTTAGATGGTGGGTGCTGATTTTTTTTCTGTGTTCGCTCACGCGACTATTTGGAAAAACTCCAACGGAGTGGCAAACGTTTCAGCTTTTGGAAGTGGCCTCCAACCACCTGATCTTTGAGCTCAAGTCATTCGAGCTGGCAGTGACGCCCCTGAAGATCGGCGACCAGCTTTACCAGCAGATGGCCATTGCGGGTTTCGGTGTGAACAGTCGGCCCGGCTATCCGCAGGTGCCTGCTGCGGGCGTTCTGATTCCCCTGCCGGAGAGCGGCCAGGTGCGCGTGGCGGTGCTTGCAAGCGAGTTTGAAGATCGCGCCGATGTGTTGTTGGCTCCTGTGCCCGCGCTGCTGGAAGCACCGGGCGGCGAGCACAGCGCTTCTTACCAGTTAGATACCGCGGTGTACCAGGCGAATGCCTTCTGGCCTGCCAACATCGTCGAGCTTACCGACCGTGCCCGACTGCGGGGACAGCTTATCGGGCGCATACAGGTGAATCCCGTGCAGTACCATCCTGTGAATAAAATCCTGCGCGTGTACCACACCTTGAAAATACGTGTTTCATTTGCCGAACCCCTGAAAACCGTTTCACCTGAGCAGGGCACGCTGTTCGACGATCTCCGCCGGCGTCTTTTGCTGGCGCCGCAGTTGCGTGTTACCCATACAACGGAAGACGAAAATGTCAAATCTCAACTAAAAACCAACGACTGGTACAATCCGCAGTTTCGCTACTTCAAACTCCTCGTTTCAGAAGAGGGGCTGTACGAGCTGAGCTACGACGATCTGGTGCAGGCCGGCGTGCCCGTGGCGCAGCTCGAAGTGAGCCGTCTCAAAATGTACAATCAAGGCCAGCAGATTCCCGTGTGGATTAGCGGACCGACGGACGGCAGCTTTACGCCCGCAAACCGACTGTATTTTTACGGCGATTGGCACCGCGGTACGGAGAGGTATTTTGATTTTTACACGGACACCAACGTGTACTGGCTCACCGCCGATGGCGCGCCCGGCGAACGCTACCGGTTGATGCAAAATAGCGAACCGGCTGGAAGTCCGGAGGAACACTACTGGCAGACGCTGCATCTGGAGCAGGAGCGCATATTGCACCAATCCAACAAGTCCAGCGCCCGGGACGCGGACGAGGGCTGGATCTGGCGCTATTTTTTCGATGACGACAAAGAGGTGATGGATTTCGAGGTGAATGCGCTGACCACGGCGCCGCCGCTCTGTTCGCTGACCGTGCGCTTGCACGGCACCACCAAAGATCCGGTGAATCCGGATCATCATGTGCGCTTGTCCGTAAACGACCAGCTCATCGGCGAGGCTTTTTTCGATGAGCAGAATGAATTCCTCTGGCGATTGACCTTTTCTACTGCGCTGCTGAAAGAAGGCCGCAATCACATCGAGCTGCATCTGGTGCCGGACACCGGCGCGCAGTTAAATCAGATCTTTCTGGACTGGCTGGAGCTCGCCTACCCGCGTTTGCACGCAGCGCAAAACCGCGCGTTGCAATTTGTACCCAGCTCCGACCGTGCCACACACCAATCCTTTTCTCTGGTGAACTTTCCAGACGACGAGATTTTAGTTTTAAACCCAACACAGAAAAAAATGTGGCAGCCGCCTGCCCAGCGCGCTTCGTTCTACCAGGTGGATGCCGCGGGCACGGATGACGGTAATTTTGTGAAAATGCAGGTGGATTTTGAAAATTTCACTTTTCAGAGCCGCGGGCACAACCTGTTAGTGATTTATCCGGATTCCGCTGTCACCAAAGCCCGCAGTTTCGACACCTTTGGTTCGGGGAGCGGCGCCGACGACATGGCCGATTTCATCGACGGATTGCCGGACAGCACCGTGGTTCTGGTGGGCATTTTCGACGAAGGCTCGGCTAACATGACCGAGCGCGCTTACCAGGCCCTGGAATCGCTAGGCAGCGCCCTGACCCGCCAGGTGGGCTTTCGGGATTCCTGGGCCATGATCGGCTGGAAGGGCGCCCGCATCGGGAGTGTGAAAGAAGCCCTGTCCCGAAGATTTTCCGGTCCCGTAAGCGTCGTCGATACCCTCACAGGCGCACTGGCTTCTCGCTACCGCGTCGCTTTCGAGGACACGCTATCTTCGAGCACGTTTTACCTGGCAGCTTCGGCCAGCGGATTTAAAAAAGTCTTGAAAATCGAACCCGAGCAGACCAGCCATTGGCGCAGCGAAAACCACGGCGCGGATTATCTCATCATTGCACATAGAAATTTTTTGCAAGAAGCCCAGGAGCTGGCAAACTATCGCAGTGAGCTCAACGGCTTTCGTAGTACGGTGGTGGAGGTGCAGGATGTTTATGACGAATTCAACGCCGGCATCATGAGTCCAACGGCGATAAAGGATTTTATCGCCTACGCTTATGCAAACTGGCAAAAGCCCGCTCCGAGTTACGTGGTGTTGTTCGGTGACGCGTCCTGGGATCCAAAACAGCATTTGCCCGAAGCCACCAAAATCAATTTCGTGCCTTCCTACGGTCTGCTGGTGGCGGACAACTGGTATGCCACCCTGGATGGCCCAGAGGATATTCTGCCCGACTTGTTCGTGGGCCGCATTCCCGTGGAAAACACTGAGCAGGCGGCCTCGGTGGTGGAGAAAATCCGCGCTTACGAAAGCCTGCCGTATGATTCCTGGAGTAAGGAATTTGCGTTTCTGAGCGGAGGAATCAACAGCACCGAACAGTCGATTTTTTTATCGCAGACAAACAATTTGATCAGCAGCCGCATCGAAACGCCGCCGCTGCACGGTCGGGCTTTCAGGTTCAATAAAACGACCAACGAAGCCATCACCCAAAGCTTACGCCGGATTTTAAGAGACAAGATTCATGCCGGTGTACTGTGGGTGAACTTTTTAGGCCACGCCGGCAGCACGGTCTGGGATATCGATATCGGCGGCCCGGAGGATTGGCAGAATCAGACGACTTTTCCGTTTATGACCGGTATGTCCTGTCACTCGGCGCGGTTCGCCAACCCCACCATCAACAGTTTGAGCGAAGAATTTGTTTTACACGAAATGGGCGCTTCCGCCTACTGGGGCTCCACCGGTTTCGGGTACATCACCCAGGATTTTTTTCTGTTGGACGGCCTTTACGAGGCCGTGGCGCAGGATACCGTTCGCAGCGCGGGCGCCGCTACCACACTGGCCAAGTGGCGCCTCTGGCAAAGACTGGGTGACCAGCCGCGCAATCGCTTTGTGATCGATCAGTACACGCTCATCGGCGATCCGGCCATGAAATTGCGGGTGCCGGAAAAACCGGAGCTGGCGGTCAACTCAGCAGATCTGAAACTAACAAAAGAGCTGCTGCTAGTGAGCGATTCCACATCCACGTTGAACGCAAAACTGCATAATCTGGGATTGCTGCCGCAGGATAGTGTGGGTGTTCAGCTCAGGTTGTTAGATGAGCAGGGAAAAAGCCTGCCGCTGGCTGAGGAGCAACTGAAACCGTTTGGGCTGGAAGACTCCCTGTCCTTGACCTGGCGGTTGCCCACTGAGCCGGGGGCTTACCGATTGCAATTCGATGTGGATCCGCAGCAAGTCATCGAGGAAGAGGATGAATCCAACAATTCAACGGACAAAGCCATTTTGGTTTTTAGCTCCGATTTGACCGTCATCAAGCCGGTAAATTTGGGTGTTGTGGGAACGGTTTCGCCGGAGCTGGTGATCAATAATTCCCGCAGCTTGAGTGAAAATCTCGTCTATTATTTTGAATTAGATACGGTTGCCGCGTTCGATAGTCCATTACTACAGCGTTCAACAGCTATTCCGGAAGGCAGATTGGTCACAATCTGGCGGCCAAAGCTTCCCGTTGCAGGCATCTACTACTGGCGCGCGCGAACGTTTGATGGCGTCAATTACGGACCCTGGGTGCAGGCTTCGTATTCCTACCAAACTGACCAAAGTGAAGCGTGGCTGCAAACCGCTCGCGGTCAATTTGCTGAAAATCGCCTCCAGGATGTGACGGCAATCGCCCCCGGATCGGTGAATTTAACACCGCATCAAATTATCTACGAAGCACAGTCGGCTGGCTTCGCCGATGGCAGTTTTGTGTTGCTGGTACGCAACAATGAAATTTTCAGTGAGGTAGCCAGAGGACATTTACTTGTGGAGTTTGATGACAGCGATGGCAGATTGATCACAACCCGCAGTTTTGACACCTTCAAAAGCCCGGAACAGGCCGAAGCTCTGGCGCAGTACGTGAACTCCATCCCGGCGGGACATGTGGTTTTGTCCGCCATCAAAGACGAGGGCAGCGCCAACATGACCGAACACGCCTACTTAGCCCTGGAAAGTATCGGCAGCGCTTTCACCCGACAGGTAGGTTTCCGGGATTCCTGGGCCATCATCGGCCGCAAAGGCGCGGCCATCGGCAGCGTGCCGGAAGCCATGAAAAAATCGGGCGAAGGTGCCGTGGTCGTGGTGGACACGGTGTTTCGCTTTTCAAAAATGGGCTGGATGACTTCCCCCGCCATCGGGCCGGCGCAGAGGTGGCATACGGCAGAATTTTCATACTCAGCGAATCCTCCCAATACGCGAGTGGTATTCAATATATTGGGTAAAAACGCCGCCACGGGTCGAGTGGATAGTTTGCAAACGAACTTGACTGGCGTGCAGCACGTGGATCTGAGCGGAGTCGATGCAAAAGTTTATCCGCCAATCCAACTGCAGGCGGTGTTGTTTTCGGAGGAGGGTTTAAATACGCCGGCGTTGGATCGCTGGGCCGTGGACTATGATCCGCCACCGGATCTGGTTATCGGCAAAGACTCGATCAATTTGAGCGCGGACACGGTTGCGGTCGGCGAACTGGTTGATTTGAACGTGGAGGTAGGAAACTTTGGTCTCAGCCCGGCAGATAGTTTTGCCATTCGCCTGTTTACTCAAAGTGCGCCAGCGGGGATGCTTGAGCTCAATCGCTTCAAGGTGGCAGGTATCGCGGTTGACGAAATTAAGGCATACAACACGACCCTGTCCACACAAAATTTATCTGGTAAGGTGACGGTAAACGTTGAAGTGGACGCCAACGCTGAGCTGCCAGAGTTGCACGAAACCAACAATCAATTCAGCTTTGAAATCTGGGTAGCAAGAGACACCTCTGCTCCGGAAATTCGGGTAACCTTCGATGGTCGAGGGGCTGGCGAGGGCGAGTTTGTGTCCGCCAATCCCGAAGTCGTAGTGGAGATTCGAGACCGCGGGCAAGTTGTATTTTCTGACACCGCGCAAGTCACGATTTTTTTGGACGAGGTGAAGGTGGTCTATGGTCTGGCGGCCGGTCAGGTGCAATTGATACCGCAGCAAAACCCGGCTGATGCACAATTAAAAGCGCTGGCGGTTTTTCGGCCGACCTTGTCCGAAGGCGAGCACCAGATCGAAGTTCTCGCCAAAGATCCCGCCGGCAACCTGCGGTATTTTCAGGTACATTTTCTGGTGAGCTCGGAGTTTGGCATCGCCGAGGTTATGAACTATCCCAACCCTTTTCAGGACGCCACGGAATTTACCTACGTTCTAACTCAGGAAGCCGATGAAGTGCGGATGAAATTGTACACCATCGCCGGCCGCTTGATCAAGACCGTGGGGTTTTTACCGGCTCGGGTTGGCTTCAATCATTTTCCGTGGGATGGCCGCGACCAGGACGGGGACGCGTTGAGCAACGGGGTTTATCTCTACAAAATCATCGCCCGCAAAGGCGACCGGCAAATCGAAGTGGTGGAGAAGTTTGTGGTGATGCGGTGAGACGAGAAGCTGGTAATCAGGAGTTTATAGGCCGGTTTATTTTACCTAAGTTGTGCGATTTACGCTTGCATCGATGCCCAAAGGGGTTGGAATCGGTGTTCAAGCTTCAAAGACTGTGTGAAAATGTAACGCAAGCATCTTGCTTGCGAGAAAAGTCCAGTTTCGTGTCATCGCGAGGAACGAAGTGACGACGCGATCTCTAAAAATCAATAACTTAGCATGGATGAGATGGCTTCGCTTCGCTCGCAATGACAGCCAGGAGTGCTTATTACGAGATACGCATAGATCTGTTTAAACAAACC
>JBHHXN010000171.1:0-11113 GCA_046757025.1 bacterium | reverse complement strand
TAGTCATCCTGAAAAAAAAACTTGGGATGAGACGTTGAAATCATTTTTTCTGGAATCGCTTTTTCAAAGCGTCCAGACCTTTCATACTTTTCATCACATTGCTCATGTCTTTATACTTGATATTTGGCTTCACCAGCTTCTTTTTGTCACATTTCTCCAAAATTTTCGTGGCTTCAATTATCATTTTCATACCCATCAGGATCTCGGTCTTCAGGGTTATCCAATTCCAGACCCAGACTTTTGTGCCCATATTTTTGACTTCCCAAATATCACATTCCTTGCCAAGCACTTTCCCTTTACCGATTATCCTGCCACCCATCTGCACCAGCATATCCTTACCGACTTCCTGCAAGTCTTTGCCTTCGAACGACTTGATCATCGGGTTGACGGTTTTGGTGCCGGTCGGCGGATCGGTTGAATAGTCCACAGTATAAATTGTACCACCTTCACTAAAATCGGTGTACGTGGCGGTTTTGGTTTTCTGACTCATGCCCATAATTTTTACTTCCATATTTTTAATCTCCACCTCTCTGGCACCGTAACGGTCGAAGCAGATTTCCTGGGTGCCACTCATCATGTCGCCTTTGATGGAATACTGGATGTAACCCTCTTTCAGGCCATAGCGCTTCAGGTTTGACGAAGCACTGTTTCCGGATTTGGCATTTTTGCAGTTAAAAACAATGATTGTAGAGAGCGCAATTAAACAAGCAGTTATTTTTCTCATGAAATTTTTCCTTTCATTTTAATAGCAAAAGTTTCCTCGATTTTACAAATCCCTCGGCCTGAATCCGAAAAAAAAACACCCCACTGGGGAAACCGTGGGCATCAAAATCAAACTTGTATTCTCCAGCATCCATCTCTTTGTCAATTAATGTGGCCACTTCGGCTCCCAATACGTTATAAATCTTGAGGGTTACCTTTGATCGATTTGGCAGATCGAATTGAATGGTCGTGGTCGGATTGAATGGATTGGGATAATTCTGGTACATGCGATAGACCGTCGGTTTTGTTTCCGCTTCTGGGGTATTGACTGTGACGACCATCTGCAGTCCCTTGACAATAGGGTTAAATCCGGATTGCATGAAATATTGCGTGCCTTTTAACTGCGGACTGGAAGTGCATTGGCCCACTGAACTCGTGGCTTGCCAGCTTGCGGTTGTTTGTTTTTGTTCTGCCCCGCTGCTGATGGTAGAAGCCTTAATTTGATAATTTAAACTTGCTTGGCTATATAATCGATGCGAGCCAACGCTCAATGCAAAAAGTAACATCAATATAATTCTGGTCGAAAAGTTTTGTCGGATAGGCACGATCTTCACCTCCTGTTCGCTGTGGTTAAAGATTCAAATTCTTCCATGCGCACGGACTCGTAACCTTTGCGTTTGGCAGCCACTTCCCAGTTGAAAGTGGCGCTGGATTTGCCGCCCATGAGTTCCTTTACCGTGAAGCTCGTTGCCGTCTGATTTGAGACAAACACCCCATTGCAGTCTGCGGTGAGGGTGACCTGCACCAGCATGGGATGTTCATTGTCAATGGTGACGGTTTCGAGAAACATGGGATCGAGCTCGATGCTGACTTCGCCGTTGACCAGTTGTCCCCGGCCCCGGTCGAAAAAGCTGACCTCAGCGGATTCGTCTGCATAGAGTTTGCGTGTGCCATAACTGATGGTGAGTACCACAGCGTTCTTGGTGCCGTTTACACCAAAATTCCCATTGGTGTGAAAATCGCCCGTCGTGCTGTTCCAACTGCCTTTGTCCGTAAGGAATATCCCGGTATTGCAATACCAATTTTCCCCGCCGCCATCGGCAGGAACGGTCAACCCCTCCGGAGAGGTGACAGACTTCAAGTTTGCCTTGCCATCGGTATCGATACCGGAAGTGGTGACGCCAGCATCGTTTACTGTATGAAAGCTATGCGCATAAATCTCGCCGTCGCTGTCGGTTCTGATTTTGCCGCCATTGATATTCAAATCACCATTGATTTCCACGTTGCCATCGAACTTGCCCGCCAGGCCAGTTGTACTTTTTCCATACACACCATTACCGCTAAAGCTTTCACCAGAAACACCGTTACCACTGCTGCTAGTGCCACCGATGCCGGTGCCAGTGCCGCTGTCGCCAGAAACGCCGGTGCCGGTGCCACTGCTGCCAGAAACACCTGTGCCAGTGTTGCTGAAGCCGCCAACGCCGGTGCCGCTATTACTGAAGTATACAGCGCCGAAAGGCTCATTGTCTGTAACTACCTTCGCAAGGTTTGAGCCGCCTTCAATGTGGCTCTGGCCTCCGCTCCACTCGCCTTGAATCCCGACGATGGCCGGGCCGGCGGCACTGTATGCGACGATGGCCGTGTCACTACTGGATACTCTCAGTCCGTTGGTGAATGAGCCTTGTGGCAAAGGCGACGTCAGTGAATCGGCATAGAGCGCCACCAAAGCCACGGGTGCGGGCGCAATAACCACATCAGGGGAGAGGGTCTCGCCGTTCACGTTTATCCGCAGTGCCGTGGCTTTCTGAAAGATGAACGGGTCAAGGTCTCCGGCAACACTGCCAACGAGGTGGTGCACCAGTCCATCCGTCACTTCGAGATTCTGCACGGTTTCTGTAAATAGCACCGAATCGTTCTTTGTGTTGATAATGGTAAAAGTAAGATTGAAGGCGCCGTTGTAAGGTTCGCCATCGGGGTTGGTCAGGATGCCCTGATAATCGAGCACACGTGGCACGTCCGGGCTGACTTGCATACGACGCGTTTGAGCCAGGAGTGAGCTTCCCAGACATCCTATGATGAGAAGACTCATCAGGTGAAAAGAAACGTTTATTTTTCCCACGGAAACCTCCTCTTTGAATGAAAGACCTCGATAGTATCTTAGAATCTGATGTGCGGTTATTTGATCAACAGCATCTTGAGCTGTTTAACAAATGCACCCGCGGTCAATTGGCTTATATACAATCCGCTTGGAACCAGCTTTGCCCGCTCATCCCGGCCATCCCAAACCACTTTGTGGCTGCCGGCGGTGAATTTCCCGTCAACCAAAGTGCGCACCAACTGCCCTTTGAGGTTGTAAATGCTCAGCGTGACCCCGGATTGTCGCGGCAGGTCAAACTGAATTGTGGTGGACGGATTGAACGGGTTCGGGTAGTTCTGCTCCAAACGAAAGGCACTCGGAATCACAGCAGGATCAGATTCTTCAACCGACGTGGTTGGGTCCGCGCTGATGCTGCCGTTCACTGCCACCGAGGGCGTGCCCACGTTGTTGTCCTGAATGAACGCCGCCACCGCCGCTGCATCGCCGCCGGCAAAACCGGCTAACTGGAACGTGCTGCTGCTATCCTGAACGAGCACGAAATCGTTGGCAGCCGCAGAAACGTCGTTGTTTGCAAAAGTGACCAAAGCCGAACTGGAATCGGTTGTTTGTATAACAATACCATTACCGCTGTCAGCAATTACGGTATTATTGGTTATTTCCACACTGTTCGCAGTTGCAACACCTCCGACCTGCACTTTTATGGCTTCAGGGCCTTGAGCGGTCATGATATTGTTATCAATCAGCAATGTTGCGCTTCCGGCTTTCATATTTGAATTCTTATGGTTGGACAGGATGTTCGTTTCGCTGCTATCTACTAGACCAGGGTTTTCACTCAATTCGATCAAGAGAGAGTTTATGTTAACTTCCTTAAATTTACAGTTCTCTACTATTGCCTCCGTCGCACCCTTAAAATCATAATCCATCGCGTCACCGCGAATAGATTTGCTATCGGCGAAGATGACACCGTCCGCAAATAAGTTCATATTTCGCACAAATAAGCCGTCGTTAACTGTGTCATTAATACTTCCGCCATTAATTATAATTGTGCCAGGTTTTCTTGTTTTGTTATCAATGTAGATTCCATTTTGGGCGCCGGTAACACTGATATTTTCCAGCTCTAAATTCTCAACAGTCAACGTTTCTATAGCATTGCCGCCAAAATTCTGATAAAACATATCTTTGAGTGCGGCTATACCAACATTGTTCAAAGTCATACCGCTTTTAATCATATCCTGAATCCTACCGCCCGAACCAAGTGTGCCATCTCCGGTGATGGCGAACTTACCGGCGAGACTGTCGATTTTAACACCGACGAGTGCGCTGTCGATATCCAGCTTCTTGAAGGTGACGTCTGCACTGGAGTTGCGAATGGAAACGGCGGCGCTATCTGTGTTGGAAATGCTTACTTTGCCAAATTCGAAGACGCCGTCGCTGCCATCGATCCGGATGCCCACGTCGCGAGAGTCCGTAATCGTCAAGTCGTCAAAGGTGAAGGTGCCAGACGAACCGCCGATGATTTCGATCCTGCCGTGGCCTTTGTTAAGTACGCTCAGCCCGATGAAAGAATATTTTCCGTCAGCATTGTTGAATTGCAAACCGTTGCCGTTGCTGGCGTTGATTGTCGAGCCGGCAGTGAAGTTAACCGTGCCCCGGTGATCCTGGATCTCAACTGTTGCCGCAGACGTGCTTTGCGTAATTTGGCCGGTAAAAGTGACGTCAGCGCTGTTTGTGCCCAAACCACCGGAATCCAACAGGCGAAAACTTGGGCCGTCCGTATTTACAATGTCCACGTTTGAAAAAATTAATTTCCCGGAACTGCCGTCAATTTCTATTCCTCTTTTTCCACGGGTGATGGTTGTATTGGCAACAAGAACAGTATCCACAACATCAGGACCTACAAAAATTCCTGCGCCGTTGCAATTATCTATCTGGAAACCTTCCAGCATTGTTTTTTTCCCGAGTCTGACACCATCTCCATTTTGATTGGTAATAATTGGCGCCGTTGCAGCAGGAATCAGAATCTCGTTGCCATATTTCAAATCGACGCCTTGTCCCAGCACGGTTTGCCGCTCCTTCAATGTCATTCCGCCCGCATAGACTCCTGAACCTTTGGAGACCCACACCGCGCGTGTTGAATCCGCTGCATTCAGCGCGTCGGCCAAATTATCAAAAGGATTGGTAAAACGACCGTTGCCGTTTGGCTTGGAATTATCGACAAATATGATTGGCAGTGTTTTCCCCCCGGTTCTTGTGTACAGTACGGTGCCGTTTTCACCCGCAGCGCTGCCATGGTTTTTATCATAAAAGGCAACGGACAAAAGATTTTCGGTTGTTCCGCTCTCCTGAGGCACCCAGGTGATCCCGCCATCCTTTGTTCGGAGAATGGTGCCATCATGTCCTATGACAGCAGCGAAGGGTTCATCCAACAAGATCACATCGGGCAGGTGTACGAGGGTTCCGCTTACGCGAGGCGTCCAGGTCATTCCGGCGGAAATTGAATGCAATATGACACCTTTATTTCCCGAAACGATCAATTTATTGTCGCCGTGACCGTCAACTGCCATCAGATCTTCCGTGGTTCCGCTTACCTGTTGTGACCAGTCCGCTCCGCCATTTTCGGTGCGCAGGATAATCCCGCCTTCGCCAACCGCCACAGCCTTCTGCTGGTCTATTGCATAGACATCATAGAGAATTTTGTTGATACCGCTGTTTTGTGGATTCCAGGTCGTTCCCCAGTCAGTGGTCTTGATTATGGTGCCATTCTCCCCCACAGCGGTACCAGTACTATCGTCGGTAAAAAAAACGCCGTACAGATTCTTTGCTGTTCCGCTATTGAGATCGAACCAATTCATACCAGCACTAGTCGTGCAGATAATTTTACCCAAGTTGCCAACAACATAACCAATATCGCCGACAGGAATAGAAATCGCATGCAAATCTGTCGTCGTCCCGCTTACTAAATTTGTCCAGTTCTCTCCGCCATCGGTTGTTTTCATCACATGTCCGGATTCACCGACGGCTATCTGGGTTCCAATGCCAGTGATCGCCTGATCTTCAATTATAAAGATGGTCGAAGGACCCTTTTGAACCCAGCCCTCGTACTGTGCAAAAACATCGTATGTCCAGAATACTGGACTAATAAGTACGAGATAAACACAGGTGAAAACAACATAGTGCAGAAATGATACGTTTGTTTTTTGTTCTGGATTAGTAGTGGAAGCGATCCAATTTTTCGATATTATTCGCTTAGCAGTACTCATATCTTTTCTTCCTCTTTTAGTTTCCCGCCTTGGACTGAAGTGGAGCCAGGTAAAATTGGCAGGTCAAAGCTGGCGATTTCGGCGCGTCTGCGGTTTGCAGGGCTTGTTGAAATAAGCGTGCCCAGGGCTCAAGCCAAGAACAAATGTGCCCGTCACAAGGGCCGAGAGGAAGAGTCGTGTTGTGTTAGTCATGAGATTTTTTTCCCATTTCTCAGGTTCGCTCTAAAATAGTGGTTAATCGAAAACTCATGTACCTCCTGGTCATTGCGAGTCCCGCGTTGTTTGCGGGACGAAGCAATCTCCTGTGTAACAGAGGGGAACTGCTTCGCTGAAAAGCGCTCGCATTGACAGCCTCCAGCAGTTTTCCGTCAAGCACTATATAGTCACTTGATCAGCAGCATTTTACTATGCTGCACGAATTCCCCCGCTTGCATGCGGGTGATGTACAAACCGCTTGGAACCAGCTTTGTCTGCTCATCCCGGCCACCCCACACCACGCTGTGGCTGCCGGCGCTAAGTTTTCCGGCAATCAGTGAGCGCACCAACTGGCCCTGGATGTTGTAAACCTCCAAAGTCACTTCCAACGATGCTTTCAACCTGAAACGAATGGTTGTTTGGGGATTAAATGGGTTGGGATAATTCTGAAACAGCTCGAATTGCGCCGGCACCTGCATATCATCGGCTTGCTCCACGCCGGTTGCAGGAGAGGTACTCATTGAATCGAGCCGTCCAAATCCTTGCGCGTTCGTGAAATTCGGATTGGTTTCTCCGTTCTGGCTTTGGATTCGGGCCACCAGACTAATCCCTTTCGCCAGCCAATTGTATTGAATATACGTATCAATGCCAGTGGAAATAATCGACCCATTGAAGATAGTCTGATTGATGACCTTTACATCCTGGCGCAATCGCAGGCATTGAAAATCACCCATGGGTAAGCGTACCGTACCCCAGGCATCCACCACATTTATCGTTGTATCGATGGAAATATTGGCGGTAGCAGGATAAAGACCCGTGGTATCACGTTCCGTGCTCATCCAGGTGTTGTTAAAGGCCAGTGGCAGCGGGGCAAGGGTATCGTTTTGAAAATAGACAAATGAGGTATCCATCGGTGAGATCATTTTAGTACTATCTCCTAAATCTATAAAATGCGAGTTCGTCACTTTTAAGTAATTGTACGCTTCAAACCCCGGCCTCTCAGGGTCTGAGATCTTCTCAACCAGGTTGGATTCAGGATAGGTAGCGCTGGAAAGCGTTGACTGCGGCGCTAAATACTCAAAAACTACCAAAAAAGGATTGACCAGGGTTGTTGTTCGAAAATCCCACGTTTGAGCAGGTCCGGGTGAACCAACATTTACCGGAATACTGAACCGCGTATCTTCCCGTAAGATTTGAGCGGAGCCAATCATATTCAGCATATCATCAGAGGTTATGGTGATTTGTTGAGAAAACAGATTCTCTGGCAAGATCAAAAGCAGATACAGCATTAGTCCACAATAAATAGATTTATTTACTTTCATCATGTCGTCCTTCAAAGTTTGGTTTAATTAATAAACACCTGAACTGAGCGATTCATTATCGATGGAAATTTCGGTGTGTCGGGGGGAGGGAGGGAGGAACACGCTGAAGCGTAAACACCCACACTCTTACAAATCGACCGCTATGTGTGTATTTGCAAATTTAAATCGCTCAACTCAGAAAATAATTATCACTCACATTTCTTAGTTAGATTGATTGGTGGCTTTTTCCCACAAGCAAATTAAATTTGTCATTCAGGATGGAATCTTGTCGATTTCTAGCAATGGAACATATTTAAGGATTATTTCTAAACACAAAAAAAGATTCCTACAGAATGACTGTTAATGTTAATTTAAACAGTGTTCCATCTACTTTCGAATAGTGAATATTTAGAGTTTTAAATCCGCCGTAAAAGCGCTTGTATTCTTTCCAGAAGCAAAGCGCGATTATACGCAATCGGAAAGGCGTCTCTGGCGCCTGAAGCAAAGGCGCGGGCAAGGACATTGCGATCGCCAATCGCATCGATCAAAATTATCTCAACCATCGAAAATTTATTTCTAATGTTTTTAATAATGTTCAAATCGACTTTTGAATCAGTTGTTATTTCAAACAGGAGAATGTCAACTTTGTGGGTTGCCAGCAAAGTTTCAATCTCACTACTCTCCAGGCATTTCACAGTCGTCATATATTTATTCAGTTCGTGAAACAGTTCTTCATCTGAAGTGATAGTTGGGCCAGAAATTATCACATAAGGTTTTTGCATTATTCCATTTGTCTTGTTTGAAGAAATTACATTCAACTTGTGTGCCAGATACGACAATCAAAGTATTTGCTTAACCAGATGTTAGCATAATTAATTGTTTTTAAGGAAATAAGGACAAAAGTGCTTTGAGAATATAAGGGAGGTTATTTTGAGGAGAAAAGAGGTAACATTACCAAAGCACTTTGGTAATGTTACCAAAATAAAACTACGAATACACTGAATTTGCATGTAAGTGGAGAAAACGCACCTTCTATCTTTTGAAATGTAAAAACATTTTGGGGATAGAAAAAATTACAGAAGAACTGAATTTTAACTTTATTTTGACGAAAAATAACCATATTTTAGTAATAGAATATAATTTGGAAACACGAAAAATGTATCCTGATACCAAATTAATTGATAGGTTAATTCAAAGAATTGTTACGGTTGTACAACCCAAAAAGATTATTTTATTTGGTTCTGCCGCGCGTGGAGAAATGGATTCGAACAGCGACCTCGACATTCTCGTAATAGTTCCCGACGGTACCCAACGACGGCGTACCGCCCAGATGATATATCGTCATATGATCGGATTCCAATGTGCAGTAGATATCATTGTAGCTACTGAAACTGACTTGCAGGTATATGGCAATAAAATCGGTCTGATATACAATTCTGCAGTTCAAGAAGGGAGAGAAATTTATGCCAGCGGGAAATAATCATTTAGTTTCTCCACAAGAATGGTTAGCGCGAGCACAAAGCAATTTCAAGTTAGCGCAAACCGATAAGACCGACGACATATTTTGGGAGGATCTCTGTTTTAATTTACAACAGGCGGTAGAAAAAGCCATAAAATCTGTGTTGCTTTTTAAGGGGGTGGATTTTCCATTCGTTCATGATATTGCCAGACTCATAACCTTAATCAAAGAAAATGGAATAACGTGGCCGGAGGAATTGGACGAGGCGGCTGAATTAAGTGAATACGCTGTTGAAACTCGATACCCAGGCTTCTTTGAAGAAGTTTCTGAAGTAGAATACCTGAAGGCTCTGGAAATTACACAGAAAGTTCTTATTTGGGCTGAAAAGTTTGTGACAATTAAATAGCTTTATTAGGTTGGATCATTCCCCACTAAATACCTTTGCATCAATATCATACTTCTTCATTTTGGTATAAAAATTTTTCACATCCATTCCAGACTGCTGTGCCGCACGACTTATGTTGCCTTTGGTTTTCATCAAACGCTCGATTATGAATTCACGTTCAAACTTTTGCACTAAGCGCTGTTTGGCTGCTTTAAAAGTGAGCGCTTCGCCGTCTGCCGACAAACCATCATCGCAGGAGGCCAGGTTTACGGGCAAATGGCGCGGTTCAATCTCTTCACCCCTTGCTAAAATGGTGGCCCGCTGAATAATATTCTCAAGCTCACGAATATTGCCGGGAAAGTCATACAGGTACAACTGGTCTTTAGCTTTGTCGGAAAGACGTAAATTCATTTTATGGTATTTTTGACCAAAAATCTGTATAAAATGCTCGGCTAAAAGGGCAATGTCGCTTTTGCGTTCTCTCAGGGGAGGTACCTCAATTCCAATCACTTTCAACCGGTAAAAAAGGTCTTCCCTGAACTTGCCTTGCTTGATGACCCGCTCTAATTTCTTATTGGTTGCAGCTACGATGCGCACATCGCCCTGGTGGATGACGGTGCTTCCCAACGGCGAGAATTCACCGGTTTGTAAAATTCGCAACAGCTTCACCTGCATGGCGGGCGACATTTCTGCCACTTCATCCAGAAAAACAGTCCCGCCATAAGCCCGTTCAAACCAGCCGATTTTATTGGCCGTGGCGCCAGTGAAAGCCCCCCGTACATGTCCAAAAAGCTCAGACTCCAGCAAGTTGTCTGGCAGGGCGCCACAATTTATCGGAACAAATGGTTTGTCGCGGCGACGGCTGTTCAAATGCAGCGCGCGTGCAATCAGCTCCTTGCCGGTGCCACTTTCTCCCTGCAAAAGCACGGTGGCGTCGGTATCGGCTATCTGTGCAATCAGGTCTAATATTTCAACAATGGCCGGATGCTTCCCAATGATAGCCTCAAAATGAAACTGCTCTCGAAGCTCTTTCTGAAGCGCATGCACATGGCTGTTTAATTGCAGGCGTTCCAGGGCATGATGAGCGGCCACCGAGATGAAATCGGCAAACTTTTGCGCAAACTGAAAGCTTGCTGGCTTAAAGGCTCCCCGAACCGTGCGGTTGTCCAGGTAAACCTCCCCAAAGACCCGTCCTTCATGTATTAACGGCAGGCAAATCACCGACAATATTTTCAGTTTGATCACACTCTGGCTTGCCTGAAATTCCGGGTCCTCGCGGGCGTTTTTCACATAGAGTGGGCGCTTAGTCGTTCTAACCTTTTCGATGATGGTGCGGCTAATCTCGTACTTTGGCTGTGCAAGTTCTTCTTTATTTAAATTACGTGCGGTTTGAAAACGCACTTTCCCGCTCTCATCAAATAGGATAATTAATCCCCGTTCCGCGCCGGAGATTTCGATGGCGCCATCCATGGCTGCAGACAAGATGCGGTCCAAATCCTGTTCTGACAAAACCCCGCGTGCAATTTCTAACAGGTATTCTAATAAAGAAGTCTCAGCCATGCTGGTGTTTTAATATATAATGGTGATTGGTTAATTGTGAATTGACAATACATGTGATTTATTTAGTGATTGACAGAAAACACAATTTTTACTGTCATTGCGAGCGTTTCGCAGCGAAGCAATCTCCCAATTAGTTAGGCAGGAGATTGCTTC
>JBHHXN010000170.1:0-11115 GCA_046757025.1 bacterium | reverse complement strand
CGCGGATCCACCACCAGGGTGGGAATGTTGGCGGCTTTCTTGTAATCCGCTACCCGCCAGAAAATGATGGGATGAGCTTCGCGCGGGTTGTGACCCCAGAAGGAAATGAAGTCGCACATTTCGGTGTCTTCGTAACAGGTGGGCGGCGCGTCCGAGCCCAGGGTTTTAAAATAAGCGGTCACCGCGCTGGTCATGCACATGCGGGCATTGGCTTCCATGGTGTTGGAACCCAGCACCGCTTTCATGAATTTGTTTTCCAGGTACTGGCCCTCAAAAGTCAACTGACCGGAACCGTAAAGCCCGATGCAATTTCCGCCGTATTTCTGGACCAGATGGGCGATTTTGTGGGCGGTCATTTCGCTGGCTTCGTCATAGGACACTTCTTCCCAGAGATCGTCGTCGAAGGCGTCTTTGGTTTTTGAGGTAAATTCGAGATCGCCGTGGCCGGGCTTCTGCCATTCCGCCCAAACGTCTTTACGCACCAAAACTTTGGTGAGTCGATCGATGTAGATGGGCTCGTTGGCGGTGAGACCTTTTATGCATTGCATGCCGCGATTGGTGGGGTGATTTTTATCCGGCACCATGCCGACGATCTTGCCGTTTTCCACCTGAATCATGGTGCCGCAGCCCACGCCGCAGTAAGGACACGCCGACAGGAAATTGTTGGTCTGAGCCGGGGGGGCGGTTTTCACCATTTTGATCTCCGTTTCCCGGCCTTTACACCCGATGACGTTGGCCGCCGTGACGGCCGACATGGTTGCCGACGCCTGCAGAAATTTGCGTCGGGTTAACGTCCAGTGCTTTTTGTTTTTATCAGGATTCATTTTGCGCTCCTTCATCCATTTATCATTGATAATGCTAAAATGTTGATTACTTGATTTGTGAAAATTCAGCTATTGGCTGTTAGCTTTTAGCTATTGGATTTTAGTTTGCCCATAGATGTTTTTTGGCTTTTATACCAAATATGCAAATTTTTAAATCTCAAACGTCATACGACTCATTTCAGAACAAAGGCCAACTACTAATAGCCAACAGCTAACAGCCAATTGCCAGCAGCCGCTCCCCGTACCTTAATTTTTGATTTTCATGACCTGTTTCTGCCACGAACGAATATAAGTGGTGATGTCGTTAATCTCGTCGGCGCTGAGCTCTTCATAACCTTGTGCGCCTTTGGCCCAGGAACGCATTGCGGTTCCCGACCGGCCCAACGCAATGGTGGCCTGGATAAAGCCATTGGTGGCCGCGTTGAGAAATTCCTGATTGTTCAAAGCCGGTCCGTGTTTGCCCTCGCCGTTTTTTCCGTGGCAGCCGCTGCACATGCCTTCGTAAAGCTCTTTGCCCTTGGAAACCGTTCCCGGCGAAATGTTGGTGTAAATGCCCTCCGGCTGGACGTCTTCCTGGCCGCGCATAAAAGCGACGATGTCATTCATTTCCTGTTTGCTGAGCTGTTCCATCCCCTGAAATTCTTTCGCCCAGGAGCGCATGGCGCTCTGCCCCCTGCCGCGCGAAATGGAATGAAGAATAAATTGATCCGTGGCGGCGATTAAAAAATCTTTGTTCAAGATCGCCGGCCCCACCGAGCCCTGGCCATATCTGCCGTGACAACCGACGCACATGGAAGTAAACAATTGCCGGCCGTTTTCGATGTTGCCCGTGATTTTTTGAGATGAAAGACGTCGTTGCGGCGTTTTTTGCCATCTGCGCAGCACCGCGATGATACTAGCGATTTCTTCTTTCGAAAGCCGCGACCAGGAAGGCATGGCCGTATTTCTTCGGCCGTGGACGATAGTTTTGTAAAGAAATTCATCGGAGGCAATGGCCAGAAAATCCTGATTGTTCAGAGAAGGACCAATCCCTCCCTCGCCGTCTAGGCCGTGGCAGGTGCCGCAACGCGAACGGTAAAGCTGTTCTCCAAAAACCGCGTCGCCGCGGGTTGTTTTCACTTCCGCAAAGGTTGGCGGCGGCGTTTTCCAGCTTCGAATCAATTCTACCAGACCATGGATCTCTTCCTCCTTGAGTCCGCCAAAAGCCTCCGACCAGGGCGACATGTTACGGCCGCTGCGTCCTTTGCGGATGGAAAATTGGATCATATCCTCCGAAGCTACAGCCAGAAAATCCGGATTGTTTAACGCCGGCACGCTGGCTTGAAACACGCGGTAATCTTTGCCCTGGCCGTTTTCACCGTGACACACCGCACAGAAGAGGCCGTAGGCTTCGGTGCCATTGAATTCTTTCCGCTTTCCTTTAAATTCAGCAATGGCCTCGAAGGTATAGTAATCCGTGGGATATTCCGGCGAGTACAAACTCATGGTAAAGGTGATGAGCGCGTCCATATCTTCCGGGTTTAGGTCGATGGCCGGCATTTCTGAAACCTGCGACACTTTTTGCGGGGAAATGAAATGTTCCCGTAGCCAGTTTTGCACAGTGTGCTCGCCTTCCACGAATTTAAAACTGTATTCATGTTTGGTTTTGCGTCCCTGGTCGGTGAGCTCCAGCCCCACGCTACCGCCGGTGCCGCGCACATTGTGGCATCCCAGGCATCCTTCGCGGTAAAACAGCTTTCTACCCTGCATCAAGACTTCGGCACCGGTCAGGCTTTGCGTGTCGTCGAAAACCGCCAGATGACATTTTCCACAGGACGACTGCACGTATTGCAGCGGCAACACCGGATACTGCCAGTGCACGTCTTCTTCCATCGCAAACACGTGTTTGGTGCCCAGCGCCCGATCCTGGCCGCCGTGGCAGATGCTGCAGCCGAATTTTTCCACGGGATGGTTCTGGACGTAATCACCCGAATGTGCGGCATGTGGAATATTCTCATCAGCCATGTTGGGGTTCTCTATGCCGTTGTGGCAGCTGATGCATCTATCCACGCGTTTGAAATCGGGCAAAAGCACCTGCCGTATTTCAATTGGAAATTCTTCGGCCGCTTGTCTTTGCTGGTCGTTTTCAGCACTGGCAATCAAAATATCTTTAAAGTCCGCCTGGTAGTTTTTCCATTCACGTAAAAAGTTTTCCTCGATGGCTGCGAATCCGAAAAAGATCATACAAACCAGGCTGGAAACAATGGTGATGATTTTGTAGAATCGATCGTAATGCTTTTCAAGATTCATTTTGTTCTCCATTTAGAAAAATATCGCGATAGCGTGCGTCTGTTTTTTTCATTGGATTGAATCCCTTCATCAGTGTACCGGCCATTGTGAAGGAGACCAGTAAAAATCCCAGTTGGGACCTCTGAAATAGGTGCCCATGATGGTTAAAATAATAAATCCAATCAAAAAACAGGTGAAGAGCGCAATGGCCGCCAGCCGGGTAGAACCGGTGAATTTCAGCGTGTGCAGCGACCACCAGGCAAACATGAGTACGATGAACGATCCGGGATTGATGAGCACGATGACGATCTGTGGAATGGCAGGAAACCAGTTTCTCAGCCAGCCAAACTTCACCGTGAACGCCAACAAGGCTACCAAAAAGACCGTTGAAAAAATAAGCGAATTTATGGCAACCTGCTTGCCTTCCGTTCCGGAAAACCACACGCCAAAATGCCGGTCTTCTTTGTCTAAATACGGAATGAGCATGAGACCCACGATGACGATGGTGGGGATGCCGATGCCGCCCATAAAAGCGGAATAGGAAACCAGCTCTTGCAAACCCAAAAAATACCAGGGCGCTTTGGCTGGATTTTCCGGAATGGCGGGATTGGCGATCTCTTTGAGGGGCGCATCGAAAAAATACGCCAGAACCGTCATCACCGCCAGGGTCAACATGAAAACCGCGACTTCAGCCCATATTCCGACCGGCCAGGTCATGATTGTGTTGTCCGGACCGGCATTTAACTGCGGTGACCGGTCTTTCACCAGCGCCATCAAACCGTAAGTTTTATTTTTGTTCAGGTTGAATTCGCCTTTCTGGTAGAAATCTTTGTCGATTTCCACTCCTTCTTCCTTCAAGATGATTTCATCCGCGTTGTCGGGCCGGCTCAATCCGCCGTCCTTTCTAATCCGCCAGAAATGCACTCCGATGAGGGTGATGGCGGCAATGGGCAGGATCATTACGTGCAGAAGATAAAAGCGGGTCAGGGCTTCCTGCCCCACGGTGTTTCCGCCGATGAGCAATTGTTTTTGAAAACCGCCGAAATCGATATACTGTGTGATACCGAGTGCGTCGGTGAGCTCCCTCGGCGAGGCCGCGATGTTGGCGCCGATGGTCACCGCCCAGTATGCAAGCTGATCCCAGGGCAGCAGATAACCCGTGTAACTGAGCATGAGCGTGATCGCCAGCAACGCCATGCCGATGAGCCAGTTAAATTTGCGGTTTCTTTTGTAGGAGCCGGTGTAAAATACCCGCACCATGTGCAGAATCACCATGAGCACCATACCGTGCGCCGCCCAGCGGTGAATGTTGCGCATATACTTGCCAGCAGCCACCACAAAACTAATGTCGCGAACGTTGTCATAAGCAAGACTGGTGGTGGGATTGTAATACACCATCAACAAAATGCCGGTGACACACAGGATAAGAAAAAGGAAAAAGGTCATCAAACCCAGCCCGAGGGTGTAGAGCGGTTTCAGGCTGAATTTGTGCATACGCGCCGATTGAATGTGCAGAAAGAAATTCTGAAATATGGCCTGGGATTTTTCTCGGTCGGATTTGGGCGGCCATTCGTATCGGCGCACGGACTCTTTTAAGGTGCGTTTCACTTCCTTCACGTTGTCTGCAAATGTTTTCAATCCATTTTCTTCCATCAGCTTTTCTCCAAATGAAAGGTCAAATTTTTAATCAGAATAATTGCCAAAACCGCTACTGTTGCGCTGTACAATTTCAATTTGGTTGACGTCCGGCTGAATCGAACGGCTCGCCGCCTAAACGATGAATACCACATCGGCGGCTACTTTTTTGTCGAGATCCACGGTTAACTGACCGTCCGGACTCAAGCTCACTTTTAACCATTCCAGACCCTTCGGGGCCGGGCCGCCGGTGACCTGACCTTGCTGATCGAATTTCGAGCCGTGGCAGGGACAGACAAAACCCCATTCAACCTGCGACACGATGCAACCGAGATGCGTGCAAATCGCAGACAAAGCTCGGAACCCTTCGGTATCCCGCAACACAAAAACGTTTTTATCAGCAATGGTTTTAAAGGTATTCGGCTGGAATTCGGCTGGAAATCCGATTTTGAATACACTAGGCGGTTCGTTGAGCACTTTGGGCAGGGGCAACTGGATCACCCCGATGAACGCCATGGAGCCGGCCCCGATTAAGGAGCCAACCGCTAATTTCCCTAAAAAATCTCGACGGTTGATTTCATTGGTTTCATCACGATGATTTTTCATACGAAACTCTCCTTAAAATTAAAAGCTTCCATGGTAATGGCTCCGACCGGACAGCGTTCCGCACACAATCCGCATCGAATGCAAATCGTTTCATCTTTGATGATGGCGCCGCCCGCTGTCAGCGGTTGGTCATTATATCGATTTTTAAGCAGTTGTTCAAAATCCGCATTGCCCTGCAGTACTTCCAGGGGCACCAGTTTGAGACAGGCTTCCGGACAGACGTCGGCACATCCGCCGCACAAAATACATTTTTCGCTGTCAAAAATGGTGTTGACCGCGCAGTTAAAGCAGCGGCTTCCCTGGCGAACGGCCTGGGCCTCTGAAAATCCCTTCTCCACGGTCACGTTCATGGCCCGCTTGCGCTCTTCGGGCGACATGGCCGGCACGCCTTCGCGCGCCAGGGATTCGTAGCCGCTTTCTTTGGAGTAAGCCGGAATATCGTGGTGCTGGCTGCTGGTTTTCGCAGAAAGATTTTGGTTTTTCAGATAAGTGAAAATTTTTCTCGCCGCCTGTTTACCGCTGGCAATGGCTTGAATCATGAGGCCCGGCCCGGTAGCCACATCGCCGGCCGCAAACACCCCCGTAGCCTCGGTTTGGTTAAGAGTCGGGTCCAGTTTTAATTGACCGCGGTCGGTCAGGGCGACATCCTCGCTGTCGATGAACGACAAATCAGTGGCCTGACCGATGGAGAGAATAACATTATCTGCCGGTAAATCCACGGTTTCGTTTTCGTCGAATTTGGGCGCGAAACGTTTGTTTTCATCGAAAACCGACAGGCATCTGACAAATCGTACGCCGCAGGCCCGGCCCTGGTCGTCCACCAGAATTTCTTTCGGACCCAGAGAATTATGCCGGATGACGCCTTCTTCCTCGCCTTCCACGATCTCGGTGGTGTCGGCCGGCATTTCCTCCAGCGATTCCAGGCAAACCAGGTGCACTTCCTTTACGCCTTTCTGCCGCAGGGCTGTGCGCGAAACATCGTATTCGGTCTGCCGCACCAGGGTTCTGGCCACGTCGTACGCCACGTTGCCGCCGCCGATGACCACGAGTTTCTTTCCCAGCTCCACCGACTGGTTTAAAGCCACATCGCGCAGAAAATCGACCCCCCCTAACACCCCTTTGGCGTCGATGTTGGGGATGGGAATCTTGCGGGACTTTTTCGCCCCCACCGCGATCAGCACCGCGTCGTGTTTTTGCCGTAGTTCTTGCAGCGTCACGTCATTGCCGATCTGCACATTGCAGATAATTTCCGTGCCCATGGCCTTGATGACTTCCACCTCGGCTTTGATCAGGTCGCGGGGCAGACGGTATTCCGGCACTCCCAGATAGAGCATGCCTGCCGCAACGGGTTCCATTTCGTAAATGACAGGTTTAATGGCCATGAGACAGAGGTCGTGTGCCGCTGCCAGTCCGGCCGGCCCCGAACCGATGATGCCCACCGTGGGCGCATCTGCAGGAAAGGTGGGATTTTTAAAATGAGTTAGAAAATTCATCAGCCCTTCCATGCCTTCGCATTCTCGCAGGCTTTTTTTGAACAAGTTTTGCAGTGTTTCCAGCGGACTTTTGGCGAGCTTTCCCGACTCCGGACCAAATTTTGTCGTGACAAAACGTTTCAATGCACGTATGGAAACCGCCTCATCGAGATCGGCTCTTCTGCAGGCGGCTTCGCACGGTGCCCCGCAAATTCTACCGCACATGGACGCCAGCGGATTGGGCGCGCGCGCAATGAGATAGGCTTTTTCATAATCGCCCTCCGCAATGGCGCGCACATAGCCGCGTGCGTCGGTATGCACGGGGCAGCCACTCTGACATTTGATCTGACTTTTCCAGTACTCCACGTCCGGAATTTCAACTTGCAACAAATTTGAATTCATAAACATTTTCCTGGTGAATTGCTGTTGATTTGAGTTATCTATCTACGCTTAATGCTCCATTTCAGAAATGGTTGTAGGGTTCACAAGAGATAATGGCAGCTACCGATCTTCACCCTCCGCTCAGGGTGAAGATCATGGTTTCCCGAATTTGAATTGGGACTCAGCATGAAGACAGGTCCCCGACAATCAATTTTGAAATGGAATACATAGTTAGAGCATTCATTCTTGTTTGAAGTCAATCAGAACGCGGATTGAGTTTTTTGATGGACTCCAATTTGATGTCCATTTCCTTACTGAGTTGTTCTAGGTTTTTATTTTTTAACATGTGAACGATTTCTTGTTTAATCTTTTTCCACTGATCGTGCATCGGACAGGGCGTGGCGTCATCGCAGCCGGGAAAGCCCACTACACATTTATTAAGAAACGCCGGACCATCAATGGCTGCGATGATATCGTACGGTGAAATATCTTTCGCCGCTTTGCTGAGAACAAAACCTCCGGTTTTACCTTTTTGGGAAGTTACCAATCCGTTACGTGCCAGCGCTTGCAAAACTTTGCCTAAAAAATGCGGCGGAATCATCAAGGCGGTGGAAATATCCCTTTGAAAAACAGGCGTGCAATCAGGCATTGATGCGAGATATAAAACCGATTGCAAGGCGTATTCACATCCTTTTGTGAAAATGATAGGCATGATATTAATTCGGATAATCGGAGCTTATTGTCTTGTTTAATAATAATAAATCTTTTTTTCTCTGTCAAGGCTTTTGTTAATTTTTTAACAATTTTTTTCAGGAGGCAGAATTTTACAGTAAATTCAATCCACGCAGCGACATTCGGTGATAAATGTTCGAAACAAAAAAATTAGTTTTTGGGGATTTATTTTGTTTTAGGTAGGAAAGCCTGGTTATTTAGTGTTTGAACGAAAACTTAGTATTTTGTCATTCTGAGGCCTACTGCCAAATTAGAAGGCGGCAATAGCTCAAAAACCATGGTGCCGAGGGAAGTGAATTATCCACGCTGCTGTTGAGCAAATTCGATGAGAGATTGACTGCTTAAAGCGTGGATAATGGTTTCGCGGATTTCACCCCACTGGGCATGAAAAGGACAGGGATTGATTCCGCTGCACTCAGGAAATCCCAGAGCGCAATCATTGGCGAGAGTCGGGCCATCTAAAATATTTACAATTTCCATGATATAGATTTTATCTACAGGGCGTGCAAAGGAAAACCCGCCGTGGCGGCCTTTGGCGGAGTTGAGAATGCCGGATTTCACCAGTGTCTGAAACGTCTTCGCCAGAAAGGGCGCCGGCGTATCCGTTTGTTTCGCTAATTCTTGAATGGTCCAGGAAGTTATTTCTGGTTGGCTGGCCATCTCTGCCAGTCCGCGTATGGCGTATTCACAAGCTCGACTAAAAAGTACCGGCATGGGATTAGGGCTCCTTCAAATTAGTTCGGGTGGTTATGTATTGCAATCGCAAACTTTTTTTATTACATTCCGCTGACCATCGGATCTTGAAAATGATTTCACCATATTTGACTTGAAATGGATGAAGATAAAAAAGAAAAAGTAAAAAAGCAATAAATCGGATATTAAAATCTGATAATAGGTATGGCTGCGGTCGCTGCAGGCCTACAACCGTTCTTGATTTTTTAAGAAAACCGTTTCACATTTATTCCAGTTCAAGATCCATTATTAGAAACAATGGTCCTTTGAGGAACGAACCAAACCGATAGGCCTGGAATTGTTTGATGGGTTGATTGTGACTTTTGGGGAGTGTCGTTGTCGAACAGGTCGTTTTCTTGGCCGAGGTTGAAGAAAGGATGAATTCAAATTGATAAGATAAAAAGTTCTATACCTGAATAATTCACAACATCTTTGTCATTCCCCGTTTCACAGGACCGGCAGGAGGAATCCTTTTAATTAGTGACTAACATTTGTCACTTTAAGTCATGCAACTATGTTCATATTAAATAATTAGATACGACAGGTTCACTTCATGCTGAGCGGAGTCGAAGCATGAATTACATCCAGAACTAGTCACCCTTCGACGCAGTTTATCCTGAGCTTGTCGAAGGGCTCAGGGTGAAAGTAGAACAATCAGGAACCTCTTAATTAACAGTTGGTTTATGAATCACGTCACGAAGTGAGAAATGTTAATTAGTGATTAACCACAGCTGGCTTTAATAAAAAGACGCCTCCTGAGTGACAACCGGATTCATGACCGATGAACTTAAACCGTGAATTTGTGAATTAATCAGGTATGATAATTCCCATTTAAATTCAGGAAAATTTATGCAAAATAAATCAACGGAAAATACGGTGAACGAATTTTCGAGCAAAGTCGCTCCCCTAAACGAGCTGATAAATTATCAGGATGGCTCAGTGGTGAGCCGAACCATCATCAAAAAGCCCACGGGGACGGTGACACTATTTGCCTTCGCCAAGGGTCAGGGATTGAGTGAACACACTGCCCCATTTGATGCGCTGGTGCATCTGCTCGAGGGAGCGGCAGAAGTCATCATCGCAGGCCAATCGTTTCACCTGCAGGAAGGTGAGATGATTATTTTACCGGCAAACCGGCCGCATGCCCTCACGGCCACGGACAATTTCAAAATGCTGCTGACCATGATTCGCTCTTAGCTGTTTGGCTTCATTTGCGATTCAAACCATAAATTTCCAGACCGAAAAACAAATCGCCAAATCACCATGCGTGGTCGGTAAACGCAGCCTGCCGATTTTTACCAAAGGTTTGAACGGCGCTATCCCTGTTCGCGGCAAGTCTTTCGAATTTCACCACCTAACTTGTCAAATTTCAATACTCATTCCGGATTGTGACATAATAAGACATTCGGATAAAATAGTCTAAAAATCCTTGACATTTATCGAAAAAAAATTAAATTAATACAATTATTTTAGTTTTTTCTGGTTACTCCCCACAAACTTGAATAATTCAAATTATTTCCTTTTGATTTAATAGTGTAATATATCATTAAGTACCGTCATGAGGAGGAAAATCTAAATGTTTGATTGGTTTCCGAAAAATATATCGACTTATGGAGCCGACATTGACTCGGTATTTTATTTAATATTTTATATAGTCGGAATCGGCTTTCTGCTTGGCGAAGGCGCCATCATCTATTTTTTGTTTCGCTATCGCAAACGCGAAGGCAAAAAAGCCTCGTTTGTCAGAGGAGAAAGCTGGGCGCAAGTCGCCTGGATTCTGGTGCCGGCGGCCATCATTCTGGTGCTGGATCTCTGGATTGACTTTGAAGGTGCAAAAGCGTACGACAAAATAAAAGGGGATGTGCCCGTCAGCGATGTGACCGTGCAAATCAAGGGTAAGCAATTCAACTGGATCATCACCTACCCGGGGCCCGACGGCGCTTTCGGCACCGAAGATGATCTCACGCAAGAAAACGATATGCATGTGCCGGTAAATCAGGTGGTGAAAGTCGTCCTGACTTCTCAAGACGTGATCCACAGTTTTTTCGTGCCGGTGTTGCGGCTCAAGCAGGATCTGGTGCCCGGTCGGGAAATCGAAGCCTGGTTCGAAGCCACGGAAACCGGCAAATATGAGATCGCTTGTGCGGAGCTGTGCGGGTACGGGCATTACACCATGCGGGGATTTTTGTACGTCCATTCTGACAACGAATATCGATCGTGGCTTGAATCGCACTGGCCGGTTGCAGAATCAATCCCGGACTGGCTGGAATAAAGACGTGCTGGGAATGGGGATGCAAACGCGGTTAATTCTGCCGCGTATTCGTTTCATAGTGAAACCCCACCTCTCATCAATCATGAATTCATTCAAAATTTGTTAAAATAGACTTTAAAGAGAACTGGAGAACCTACTTGATTCCTAGCGCGGCGGAGCCGCAAATGTTTAAATGACTTGCTTTGTTGTGGTC
>JBHHXN010000169.1:0-11146 GCA_046757025.1 bacterium | reverse complement strand
T
This sequence comes from bacterium, assembly GCA_046757025.1. Taxonomy (GTDB): domain Bacteria; phylum Zhuqueibacterota; class Zhuqueibacteria; order Oceanimicrobiales; family Oceanimicrobiaceae; genus JBHHXN01. The sequence goes on along the minus strand of JBHHXN010000169.1, from coordinate 11,145 downwards.
AGCTGTTTTCGCCGTCTGCCGGCTGTTGAGCGGGTGAATTGGTAAACAGAAAAGACATCAAAACAAAAATGACAAAAGCACTGCAACATAGCTTCATGAGTGGACCCTCCTTAATGAAAACAGAAATTTTTATGCAACGGACTCCTCACATCCACAGGCAGGAAATAAAGCATGAGATCTTACTTTAAAATTAAAAAGGGAATGATTGAAATAGCAGAACATAATGAAATTAGTTCTGTTACCTCTTAAAAGACCGCGTCAAAAAACAACGCACAGGTGACCCTAAATTTACGACAAATATTTAGCAATTTTATATAATAATGTCAAGCACTTTTTAATTTACCTTAACAAGACATTCTGGGAAGCTATATACATCCGTCCGATGACCACCGCGGTGATTTAACTTTTGGCAACAACTTAAACCTTGTTGCGTGAAAGTAACATTTTGCTTGACAATGTCCTTTACTTATTTTATATTTTTCAGCAAATCTAATCAAATCTTTCTAACCACCTTTTTTACTATCCAATTTAAAGGTTAAAAAAAATGCGATTTTTCAGGTTCACGACACTTTCTATTTTTATTTTGCTCGTTTTTACAGCCACCGCCTTTAGCGGCACCACCGGCAAGATAGCCGGCCGCATCACCGATGCGCAGACTGGCGACGGTTTACCCGGCACCAACGTGCAACTGGAAGGCACCAGCTTTGGGGCGGCAACCGATATCGACGGGCATTACACCATATTAAACATTCCCCCGGGGTTGTACACCCTCAACATTTCATTTATCGGTTATCAAACGGTGCGCGTGCGGGAGGTTCGGGTGAATGTGGATTTTACCACCCGTGTGGACCAGGCTCTGAACCAGAGCGCGGTTGAAATGGCCGCCATCGAAGTCTATGGTGAGCGTAATCCGCTGGTGCGAGAAGATCTCACCAACACCCATGTGGCGGTGACCTCTGAGCAGATACACGCCCTGCCCGTGGATCAAATCCGGGACGTGATTGCGCTGCAGGCCGGCATCGTACAGGACAATTCCGGCGCCCTGCACATACGCGGCGGGCGCTCCAACGAAGTCGCCTATCAGGTCAACGGAATTTCTATCAACAATCCCCTGAGCAATTTGCAAGGCGTTGGCATCGCCACCAACGCCGTGGAAGAGGTGTCGGTTTCCACCGGCACATTCAGCGCAGAATACGGTAACGCCCTCAGCGGCGTGATCAATTTTGTCACCAAAGACGGCGGCCCGAAATATCACGCTTCGTTTCGCACCTACACCGGCGGCAACTTCAGCACCCGCGACGACATTTTCTACAAAATCGATGAAATCGACATGTTGAACCACAGCCGGGCCGAATGGACCCTGAGCGGTCCCGTGCCGCTGCTCGGCAAAAAAGTAACCTTTTTTACTTCCGGCGTGTTTGAAAAAGACAACGGACATCTCAAAGGCATGCGCGTGTACAATCGCGATGAAATCCTTGTGTTTTCGGAAGATCGATTTTTCATCGATCCTCTGGGCGCTTCGGGCGAGGCTTTTCAGGCCGATGGCGACCGTGAAATCGTACCTATGGTTACCAGTGAAAGCATCAACGCTACGGCCAAACTCACCTGGAAACCCAATCCCAAAATAAAAGTGCACTACGATTTGGTGATGGACGACGGCGAACGCTTCAGCAGCGGCAATTTCCGCCGCTATCGTTTCAATCCGGACGGCCGACCAAAAACATTCAGCAACGGCTTGAACCACTCTCTTGGCCTCACGCACACCTTAAACGACAAAATGTTTTACACCTTAAAGTTCGGTCTGGCATTCACACACAACCGCACTCATGCTTTTGAGGATCCCTTTGATAAACGCTATGTGCGGGTGTTTGACAGTCTTATCACTAACAGTCTGATTGCTCCCACCGATTATTTAGCCGGCGGCACCAGTCTCGACCGCTCCTTTTCCAAGACGCGTTCCATCATTGCCAAGCTCGATGTGGTCAATCAGATTCATCCGGCCCACGAGCTTAAGTTTGGCGCGGAATTGCAGTTACACCGACTGGAATCCGAATCGTACACGCTGATCTATGATTTGAATCCGGATAATCAACCGCAGCCCTGCATCGAAGCATTCGGGGCGGACAGCCCCTGCATTCCGTTCCCGGAACTGGATGAAAATTTCACCGACTACCAGTTTTTCAAACACGAGCCCATTCAGGCCGCCGCTTACTTTTTAGATAAAATCGAGCTTTCGAAATCATTTATTCTGAATTTGGGTCTGCGCTACGAGTTCCTGGACTCACGCGCACTCTACAATCCCGACCTGGTGGGCACGGTGGACGAAGGCGTGGAAAAGAGCGAAAACCTGCGGGAATCTTCCCCCAAGCACCGACTGGCGCCCAGACTGAGTTTGAGCTTTCCCATCACCTCTCGAGGAATTATTCGCTTTTCCTACGGCCATTTTTATCAGAATCCGAGATTCAGCCAGATTTACCGCAACCCGCGATTTGAGGATTTTAACTTCACCCGCACGCCGACTTTTGGCAACGCCAATCTCGAACCGCAAAGAAGCATCCAGTATGAAATGGGACTGCAGCAGCAGTTTACCGATAATTTCAAGGCTGATTTCACCATCTTTTATAAAGACGTCACCAACCTCATCGAAAGCCGAAGAGTCATTGCCGGCGAGGTGGGAGGACAAAAAGAATTCAACGTCGTCACCAACATCAGCTACGCCAATGTGAAAGGCTTTTCCATTTCGTTGTTAAAACGCCGCTCGCAAGGCGGGATTCTTTCCGGCTCGCTGGACTATACCTTTCAGGTGGGCGAAGGCGCTTTCGATAACCCGTTAAGACTGGCCATCAACACCCGTTCCGGCCGGGACAGCGAGCAATCGTTTGTACCGCTGTCATTTGACCGTACGCACACGTTAAACGCGACTTTAACGCTGAGCAAAGCCAACAACTGGGCATTCAGCGCCATCGGCAACGTTTGGACCGGTACGCCGTACACGCCATCATTGCCCTCTTCTTTGCAACCGGTGGAATTTGAAGTACGCAGTGCGCGCCGTCCACTGACCAAAAACCTCGATATCAAATTAGAAAAATTTTTCCGACAAAAAAATGTGCGCTTTTCCATTTTCATGCAGGTCGAAAACGTGTTTGATTTTATCAACGAACGCTTTGTACACACCAACACCGGACGTTCTTTGACTTCCTTAAATGAGACCATCAACCCGACTCTGTTCAATAACGTCCGAAGGCAGATTGAAAGAAATCCGGAAAATTTTTTCCCGATCAGTTTTCTGGATAATTTTTACCAGAGAGAAGACTGGCTGGGGGCACCGCGCGAAATTCGCTGGGGCATGTCGTTCGATTTTTAATCTGCTCAAGATTCGCACTTAGATAAATTTAACAAAAATAAATAAAATCACGTTGATGAATTCGGTTTTAAGCAATTAATATTCCAAAATTTGAGTGATCGAGGCGTTATTTACACATTCGAACCTTTTCATTTAACGCAGAGGCGCTGAGGACGCAGAGAGAAAGTTGTCTCTCTGCGAAATTCTCTACGCTGTCAGCGGCCTTTGCGTTAAAATCAAAGTGGTAATTTGATAAGCCAGTGCTCTGCAGTAAAACGGTTTTTGAAAAGTTAATCAAAAAAGCGCCCCCTGTTTACCCGGATTTATGAAGAGACTTGAAACGTAACTTTTCCATACCTTGAGAAAGAATTAATTTATAAGGAAACAAAAAATGATAAAAATTTTAGCCACCCTTACAAGAATTATTTTACTGCTGTTGTTAGTAATGACCACGAGTTTGTTCAGTCAAAAAAATAAAAATCCGGAATTAAAAACCCTGCCGGCTGCTGAACGTCGTGCCATCATGAAAGAATTTTACAAATCGTTCAACGCCGCCCTGCAAAATGACGAAATTCATGAGAAGCAGAAATTCACCACCATCTCCGGCAATGAGATCAAAGTGCTGCTCACTAACATGGGCTCCATTTCCACACCTGACGCGGACATTACCGACGCGGATTTGTTCTGGCCCAAAGGCATCGGACTGGGATATGCTTATGAGTTTGGACCGCTGGTGGCCGCAGAAGTGCCGCATGCCTTCATACCGGACAGCATGATTCACATTGTAAACGATGGCTTTATCCAAGTTGCCGACGGCGACTTTCGTCCCGGCACCGCCGAAAAGTGGGGCTGGCTGCCCAAGGTCGGTTTCTCCGATCCCAATTCAAATGAGATGGCCACTTTTAACGACCTGGATGAAGACCGGGACGGAAAACCGGACAGTTGGCCGCAAAGATATTTCAATGAAACCCTCGGACGATATGTCTGGCCGGCCTTTCTAGGCGACGACGCTACCACGCCGGACGAAGAGGTTTTCTACGTCATGGATGATTTCAACAACGCGGAATTTCAGTATTACCCTTTTCCGGACGACTCCACCAAAAGGGGCCTGGGTCTGGAGCTGCAGGTGCGCATCTTTCAATTCAACAACGCCCTCGCCGAAGACATAATTTTTCTGGTCTATACCATCACCAATGTCAGCCCAAAAAAGCTCGACACAATTTATCTCGGCATGTTTGGCGACCCGCACGTGGGCGGACCCAATGACTTCTCCGACGACAATGCGGACTTTATTTCCGCGTTCAACGAAAATTTTCCCTTCGACACCCGCAACATGCTCTTTGCATCCGATAACGACAACCGAGGCGATGGCGGCCGTATTCCGGGCGTTTTCGGATACCGATTTTTAGAGAGCCCGGGCATCAATTTCGATGGCCAGGATAACGACAACGACGGCCTCATCGACGAGAGCCCGTTTAACGATGCTGGTACAGAAGTATTTGACGGCGTGGGCATTTACGGACCTCCTAAATTGCACTGGTCGGGTGACGAAGACGGCGACTGGGACGTGGAATTCGATGATCTCGGTGTGGACGGCATTCCCGGTACCGGCGATTTTGGCGAAGGCGATGGCAAACCCACTCAGCTCTATTTCCTGGATCTGAATGGTAACGCCATTCTCGATGTTGGAGAACCCATTTCAGAAACCCGTCTGGAAGGCATGCGCTTCCACGGCGGTGAACCCAACTTTGGATTCCTGGATATCGCCGAATCCGATCAACTGGGATTAACCAGTTTCAACGCCATTATTTTTGGCGGCAACAATCGACCAAAAAACGACGAGCTCATGTGGTCGCTCATGTCCACACCCAACCAGCGCCCGGAGGATCCGGCTCCTGAAATTGAACAGCAGGCTGATAATGTTTTCATCTACGGCTCCGGCCCCTTCAGCCTGGAGCCGGGTGAAAGCCAGCGTTTTTCCATCGCCCTGATTTTAGGGGTGGATATCAACGAATTGCTGCAAAACGCGGAGATCTCCCAGCAGGTTTTCGAGTCGGATTACCGCTTTGCCCAACCGCCGCTGAAACCCAATTTAGTGGCGGTGCCGGACGACGGCAAAGTCACGCTCTATTGGGACACCCGAGCCGAAACCTCCTTCGATCAATTCGTGGCACGCGCCAATCCCGATGAGCCCAAAAAAGGATTCGATTTTGAAGGCTATCGCATCTATCGCAGCCGGGACTTCAGCTTTAACGACACCAAAACCATCACCGACGGCAAGGGCAATCCGTTTCTCTCGGTGCCGTATTCACAGGGCGGCGTTCCGGCTCAATTTGATTTGATAAACGAATTCTCTGGCTTTTCTGATATAGAATATGCCGGCCGCGGCGGCATTCGCTACAATTTAGGCACCAATACCGGACTGGTGCACGCGTATGTGGATTCCAACGTCACAAACGGCGTCACCTATTTTTATGCCGTCACCTCGTATGATCACGGCGACGTCAAAGCCGAAATCGCGCCATCGGAAAGTCAGCGCTCCATCGACCAGGACGCCCTCACCCGCGAGTTCACTTTCGATATCAATACCGCGCTTGCGGTGCCGGGGGCGCTGGCTGTGGGTACCGTCGAACCGGGTCTGGCCGACACCGAAGGCAACTTCGCCATTCGCGAAATCGGTAACGCCACCGGCTCGGTTAAAGTACAATTTTTAGATCCTTTTGAAGTGGTCGATGGCAAAAAATACGAGGTAGTTTTCGAGGAGGTTGAATTGGACAATGGCAGCAAACAGATGACTTACTCAGTTATCGATTTACTGCCGCAAACACTTTCTTTCGTAGCCAGAGATACGATTTTTGTGAATTTAATTTCCTGCTGCGATCTGGTGGAAGGTTCCGTGACTGTCACGGATCAGGCGGGGGTCGAAGTTGATCCGTTACGGTATCAGATCGATCTGGAATCCGGAAAAATCCGCGGGGTAACCCAAGGCGATCTGCCATCCGGTGAAACCTTTAACATCACTTTTTTGATCAAACCGGTGGCAAACAGCACCTCGCTCAACAACGAAGATGATAACGCCGTTTTTGACGGCATGCGTTTATTCGTGAGAGACGAACCCATCGCCGTGGATCCGGCGCGCAGCGGCTTTAAAATTAAAAATTCCAATACCAATTTGAGAGTGATCGAATTGGGTCTGGCCAGGGTGGGCAGCCCCAAACCCATCGACACGGATTTTGAATTTCATTTCGCCGGTTATGACACTGCCAGCGACGGCAGTTTGACCGCGCCGGCCGACTCCAGCATCAAGCTGGGCGCCGCGCCCCAGGTCAAGGCGCCGTTCAAGATCATCGACACCGCCACCGGCGACCGCGTCGATTTCTTTATCCAGGAAAACGTGCTGGGGCTGAAAAACTTCCGCTGGGATTATCAGGAAACCGTGGTCATCATTCGCCCAAACACCCGGCTGGAAACCACCTACCAGATCAAATTTGCACCCCCCAGCGACACCCTGAAAACCGCCGACGGCTCGGCAGATTCGTTGGTCACGTTTGACGATCCCATTTATCCCGGCGACGGCGACGTCTTTTTGGTTTTTTCGAAAAAGCCGTTTGAGGAAGGCGACAAATATACTTTTACCACTCAGGCCGTTTCATTTGACAGCAAGATTGCTAAAAATGCCCTGGACGACGTCATCGTGGTGCCGAATCCCTACGTTGCGTTCAGCAAATCCGAATTGACTTTCCGGCAGGGCATCCGCAATGACCGGCGTGTGGAGTTCCGAAATCTGCCGCCTGAATGCACCATTCGAATTTACACCATCGCCGGCGAGTTGGTGGATACCATCGAAAAGGACGACAATTTGAGCTTTGCCGTCTGGGATCTGCTGACCTTTGAATCTCAGGAAACCGCTTACGGCGTTTACATTTATCACGTGGAGGCGCCCGGAGTGGGCACAAAAATTGGGCGGTTAGCATTGATCAAATAAAGCAGGGTTGCTGCTTGAGCAAAAAATTGGCCGCGATTAGTTGTGGAGTCAATAAAATTGATAAAAACAAAACAACAAATAATCCAAATTTTGTCCGAGCTATTTCAATCCATCGAGGAAGTTGACTTTGCCTATGCGTTTGGCTCCCTGTCAAAAGGGCCATTCACAAAAATCAGCGATGTGGACGTGGCCATTCATGTTAGCGATTCAGTAGATTTTCGCGCTGATTGGCAATTCCGTATTCGGATGATGGGCTTAGTAATGGATGCAGTGAAATTTGACTCGGTTGATTTAGTCATTCTCAATCATAGTTCGTTGCTGCTAAAATATGAAGTACTCAAGCATGGCATTTTACTAAATTGCAAAAATCCTGAGAAACGAGTTGAATTTACCACCAGAACCATCAAGGAATTTTGCGACACGAAACCACTGCGTGAATATCATATTTTGGCAGCCAAAAGAAGGACTGATACGGGAGTAAAACTTGGTATCCCGAGAAGTTTTACAGAGTCGCTTGAACCCATTAGAAGATTATTTTACCAAACTTCGAGCGTTTAGGAAATTTAAAAAACAAGAATTTCTGAAAAATGCCGCTCTACATGACCTGGCAGAAAGATATTTGCATTTAATGGCAGAATGTTTGATCGATCTTGGTAATCATTTAATAGCCGATCAAAATCTGGGTTCGCCAGGAAGTTTTCGAGAAATATTTCAAATCTTGCAAGAACACGACTATCTCAGTGAGGACCTTTCGGCAACACTTCAAAAATGGACCGGCTATCGAAATATTTTGGTTCACGATTATTTGAAAATCGACCATGAATTGGCCTACAACATCATTAAAGAAGATTTTAAAGAAATCGAAGCATTTAAATCCATTGCGCAATCATTAATTTAAGATAAAACTATATTATTTGAACCACTACCCTTGATTAGAATTGCCAGCTACTAACTTTCTAAAGAGAGAGACGACTAATGAGTAAGTTAAATCTAAAATTGTTTTTAATTTTGGTTACAACCCTTATTTTGTTTAACCAGGCCAATGCCCAGGATGGTCCCGATCCGCAGAATGTGACTTCCATAAACCGGGTGGGCACGACCGCGGCCACTTTCTTAAAAATCGGCGCCGGCGCGCGCCCCATTGCCATGGGCGGCGCTTACACTGCCCTTTCGGACGACATTCTTTCGGTCTATTGGAATCCCGCCGGTTTAGCCCGTATCGGCGGTGCCGGTGAAGCCACCTTCAACCACGCGGAATGGCTGGCAGACATCCAGTACGATTTTGCCGCGTTTTCACTTAACGCCGGGGATATCGGCTCCTTTGGTATGCATGTCATTTCCCTGCGCACGCCGGAACAGGTGGTCCGCACCGTCAGCAATCCGGAAGGCACCGGCCAGGTGTGGGACGCCAATTCCATTTCGCTGGGCGTCACCTTTTCGAAAAATCTCACCGACCGCTTTTCCATCGGCATCACTGGAAAGTATATTCAGGAAAGCATATTCAACGAAACCGCCCGCGGCGGGGCTTTTGATATCGGAGTTATGTACGACACGCCGTTTAAAAATCTAAGAATTGGCGCCTCCATTTCCAATTTTGGCTCGAAGATGAGACTGGACGGCCGGGATCTGAAATTTAACGAAGCCCCCATTAACGAACCGGGGGCGGTGGACGAAGTCCCCTCTCAGTTCAAAACCGAAAGTTTTGACATGCCCTTGAACTTCCGCTTTGGCATTGCCTGGAAATTGGTGGACAATGAAAACATGTCCGTGTTGACGGTGGCTGACGGTTTGCAGCCCAATGACAACAACGAGTCGGTGAACGGCGGCATCGAGCTGGGATTTAAAAACGTGCTCTTTTTGCGCGGTGGCTACAAATCGCTGTTTCTCGCCGACAGCGAACAAGGGGCGACCTTTGGCGTAGGTTTGAAATACGATGTGGTGGGAGCCAATCTCAAATTTGATTTTGGCTGGGCAGACTACGGTCGGTTAAAAAACGTCAAATTCGTTTCTTTTGCCATCAAATATTAAAATTCGCTTGACATTTAAAGAATCTTTAGTTATCATAAATTTTGTTTAACCCAATCGAAATTTTCACCCCACACAATTATCTGAAAGGAGGAATGCCTGCCTGTTTAATTTTCACACTTCTCTTCAATTAATTTAACAAAACATTCACTGATAATTAGGAGGGCAATTATGAGTAAAAAGTTATTACTTTTTGCTGTAACAATCGTCATCATGGGTTTCTTCGTTACAGCTACCTCGAGCCATGTTTATGCAAACGTATTTGCATCCGATATCAAAGTAGTCAATCCGGGCGGCGCCCCATTTGACGGCGACCTAAGCGACGGTACCCCCGGTGTGGGCATTGTATTTCGCTTGAACGAAAATGCCACCTCCGTCGTCATCACCGTTTCAGACGCTGGCAATAACATCGTAGCCACCATCGACGCGGGCCCCCATCCGCAGGGCTTGAGCATGGTGACCTGGTCTGGTATTGGTGACGATGGCAATCCAGTACCCGAAGGTGACTATACCTTTACAGTGACCGCAAACGACTCCAAAGGTCATGACGGTTTCGATATTATTTATGCCCGGTCGGGTACGGTGATTTTTACCCGCGGCGGTACTTCCATCCGCAACCCAGCCGCTCCCAATTTTGGCCATCCCATCGGCGGTAACGGCGGCGGCGGCGGCCTGAAACGCGGTCCGCTGAACTTCTTTGCCGACGGCACCGGCTTTCAGCAGGTCGAACCGAATTTGAGTCGCTTTTCGCCATTTGACGTTCGCGATCATGGCGGTCTCGGACGGCTTTATATGATCACCAGTGATGATGACGGGCAATTGTATTATTCCGACCGCCTGGATCCGTTAAGCAAACTTTATACTATTGCACCGAGCTTAGATGCAAGTTCTTTGGCAGTTGTGACTACTTCAGATGATTCTTCGAAAAAGGGACATGGCATTGATGTAGTTGGTACAGGAGCTAATCGCACCATTTATTGGGGCTTGGCAAACACAATAGTCAGGGCTGCAATAGGTGCAGATTCCACATTCGATCCAGCTAATTTTGAACTGATTGCTGATTTTGAACCTGACACAACTGCAGGTGATACAAATGCGATATTCATTAAAGATATTGTCATCGATGATAGTGGATATATGTATGTTGCCTTGAGAAGGGGTCGAGAGGTTGACGGAATTAATCCTGGACTGGCAGTTGAAAGGTATGATATCTCAGGAACACTTCCTGTAACTCGTGCCGATCGCCAATGGACTGTTCCGGTGGGATTTGATAACGGCAATGGACGTCCGATTGGATTTGGTTTGGATCGTGGCGACGACCTGACCACCAACACAGATGATAGAATCTATTTCTCCAACGCTGCAGGTAGTCCCCCTGGCGGTAATCCATGGAACTCGATTCACAAAATCGATGATCTCGCTACTGGTGGCAGCACGATGATTTTCGAAGACATTTCTGGATCTGGATCAACCAGCAGTCGGGCTGACATGACCGTGGACGCGGCCGGCAACCTGATCTGGTTCGAAAACAGCTCAGAGTGGCTGATTGCTCTTTCCCCACCCGATGGTCCAAATTCGTTCACCACGCCGGCGAACGACGTCATATCGATTACAGATGCCTCCACCGCCAACGCGTTCCCGCACATCAATGCCGTGAGAGACGTTCCCAACGATCAGGGTAATCAAGTGCTTGTTTCCTGGGCTGGCTCTGCCATGGACCGCTATGGCATGATGATGGTGGACCGTTACGAAGTTTACCGAAAACTGGAAGCGCCAGCACAAAAGTCCAGCA
>JBHHXN010000168.1:0-11230 GCA_046757025.1 bacterium | reverse complement strand
GTGCGCAGCCGTTTGAATTATCGGGAAACGGAATTGGCTCTAAGCCGCACTAAAATTCCCAGGTTAGGCCCACAGATGGCAAAATGGGCAGCCAGTTGTCTTCGGTTTTATCCAGACGGGCTGAATCTTCGGACACGTTCACAATCGCGTAATCGAAGTTTTTCAAATTCGAGCGATTGTAAGTATTGATCATTTCTATAAAAATTTCCAGACCGCCTTTTGAAAATGGGAACATTCGACTAACGCGCAAATCGAGTCGGTGATACGCCGGCAACCGTTTTTCACGCAGTTTTCCGGCCTGCAGAAAAAAAACGGTAACGGTATTCATACCGACTTCCACATTTTTTTGACCCAGTGTCATTTCCGTGTACGGCCACCCGGTATGATACAACCAGGCGAGGTTGATGCGCCACTTTTTGTTTGGTTTGTAATTGAAGTTGAGGTCCAGAGTGTGGGATTGATCAACGAATCGGGGAACATCGCGGAACAAAATAAAATCTTGGACCGAGGTAAGCGCGTAACTTATCCACCAGCTATATTTCCCGCCCTTATCCTGTTTTAAGTAGATTTCGATGCCTTTTGCTTCCCCGTGTTCGGGCACTTCCCGCACACGGCTGCCGGACAGTTCAGGGAAGACGTCCAGTGTGCCGATCAAATTAGTGTAGCGGGGACGAATATTGCTGAGTTTTTTTTGATAGGCTTCTACCCGCAGCTCCACGTCGTTGCCAAATACGTGTTCGATGCCGAGCACGCGATGTTCCGCTAATTCCGCCGGATAAAAAATTTCGTCGTTATCCTGCACGGCTAATTCGTTTATGCTCTGCGATTGAAAAAAACGTCCCCAGCCGGCTTTTATGGCGGTGCGGCTGCCAAGGGTTAAAGCCAGATTGATTCGAGGACTCCAGGTCTTGTCGCCGGTGTAAGAGGGAAAATCGTAACGCAGTCCCACCTCTGCAGTTAACGGCGAAAATATTCGCACCCGGTCGCTGAGGTAAGCAGCAAACTGGTGACCGCCCGGCTGCAATTTGATGAACGTGGAATCAACCACCGTGATGCTGGCGCCCGTGGCCGAAGAAGTGACGGATTGCCAGTTCAAATTTGTGTAGCGGTAGTTCGCTTTGACCTTTTTTAGCTCCAGCCCCCATTTGATGAAAAATCGCTTAGACAGTTCAAAACTCCAATCCTGCTTCAAGCCGTAAAATGAAAAATCCCGTGGATCGGAAACCGTTTCCTGCACGGCTTTTTCCTCAGTCAGCACCAGTGCCTCACGGTTTTGATCCACCTTGCCCACGGAAAAAGTCGATTGCACAAACAGTTTTTGAGTAATAAAGGATTTAAAATTCAGCCAGCCGTAGGTACTGCCGTAACCGGTGTCAGATTCATCGTCTTCGTCGTCCACAAATTTAAACGTGTCGTGTGCGCGCAGGAAGTGAGCGGACAGGGAATGACGCTTGCCCAACTGGTATTGGATTTTCGCAAACAGGTCGTAGTAATTGGGTAAAAATTCTTTGTCATTGCCGGTCGCTTTCATGAGGGCGTCGAGGTATCCGCGGCGCGCCGACAGCGTCCACTGGCCTTTCTGATCGCTGAAATGCCGCTGCGCAAAAAGGCGTGCGTTCATCAGACTGATTCCCACAGAAGCACGATTTTGTGGTGCGGCCGGGGAATGGATGTTGAATACGCCGCTCATTTTGTCGCCGTATTCGGCTGTAAAGCCGCCGGTGATGAGGTCGATGCGGCCAACGGCTTCCATATCGATGATACTCATGACGCCGCCGCCGACATCTTTGAGATGGAACGGTTCATACAATTCCAGGCCGTCGAACAGCACCAGCACTTCCTCGTTTTTTCCGCCGCGAATGGCAAATTTAGAAGAGAAGTCGTTGCCGGTCACGCCAGGCAACCGCGTGATAGCGCGAAAAACGTCGCCGCCGTAAAGGGCCACGCTTTTTAATTCGTCGCGGGTAAGAATTTGCTGGCTGCCCGGATTTGAGCGTTTGATAGAAAAATAGCCGGGCGTCACCACAAATTCGCGCAGTTCAATGGGCTGTTCCACCAGGTTAAACGTGATTTCAATATTTGAGTCTTGCGTGACTGCGACATTTTTTCGTTGCTGAGTTTTGTAGCCAATGAAAGAAACCTGAACGGTGTACACACCTTCTGCCACGTCCAGAAGCTCGAAACTTCCGTCCGCAGCGGTGGCCGTTCCACTTTCTGATTCCAGCAGGACGACGTTGGCGCCGGGCAGCGGCTTCCGGGTTTTTTCATCGACCACAAAGCCACTGATTCTGCCCTGTGCCCGGGCCTCAGTCTGGCCAAAGAAAAGGCCCATTACTATAAGAAATAATATTTGAAAAAGTATAGTAAGTATGGATCGTCTGGCCGGCTTCATGGTTTGTTTCCCATGTTTAAGTGATGAAGTTAGAAGTTAGGTGTCGAAATCAAACAGCCTGCTTCAATCGCTGCAATGGAATGAAAGATTTGCCGCTCCCTGTTCTATCTTTTATCTTCTACCCTCTATCTTCCATATTCCATTTTCTATCTTCTTCTCTCGAAGTTCTGGTGGCAATTTCTACTGCAGGTTTAATGAAATAATCAATAACTGAAAATTTCACAACTATTAGTAACAGAACTTTCCCGCCCTCCGCCGATGATCAGGACTTTTCTTCCTTTCAAATGCGTGGCTGTGTGTCCGGAGCGTGCGCTGTGCATGGAGGGGGCGGACTGCCAGGATTCGCTTGCCGGATCGTAGATTTCGCAGGCGGCCAGAAAATTGTTGCCATCCAGGCCGCCGGTGACCAGGACGCGACCGTCGGTGAGCAGGGTGGCGGTGTGACCGTCTCGGGGCTGCTGCAGGTGCGCGGTTTCCCGCCAGGTTTCGCTGGCCGCTTCCCACACCTCGCACGATTTCAAATTGCCGGCAGCACCAATTCCGCCTGCCACCAGAATATTGCCGCTGTTCAACAAAACGGCGGTGTGGCCGTCGCGGAGGTGATTCAGCGGCTCGGCCACCTGCCACTTCCTTGAAACCGGATCATAAATTTCGCAGCTTGCAACGCTCTGGTTGGTGTCGAAATTAAAACCGCCGGCCACGAGCACCCGGCCGTCTGCAAGCAGGGTGGCGGTGTGGGCCATACGGCCGGTTTGCAGTGAATCGGTGAGTGTCCACTCGCCAGTGTGGGGATTAAAAATTTCACAGCTTTTTGCCAGAGATTCCCGGCCTTTACCGCCCACCACCAGAATGTCACCGGAAGGCAGCAGCGTGGCCGTATGCGAGACCCGAACGAAATGCAGGGGATTCGCCGGCGACCAGATATCGGAAGCCGCGTCGTAAATTTCGCAGTTGCTGATTCGTCCTTTGTCGCCAAAGCCGCCGATCACCAGATATCGGTTGTCAGGAAGGGGGATGGTCGAATGGTTTCTTCTCGCTGTGAAAAGCGCGTTTACGTTTTTCCAGGACTGGATTTCCGGATCGAAGATCTCACAATCAGCCAGACGGCTTTTTTCCCCATCGCCTGCAATAATCAGAAGCTTGCCGTCGGGTAACATAGTGGCTGTGTGCAGGTAACGAGCTGTATTGAGAGATGAAAATTGTGACCAGCGACCCCGCTGCTGGCAGGCGCTGGTGAGTAAAATTAACAAACAAATTCGTATAATGTGGGAAACAGCGATTGGTCGATCTGGCATGGTTGCTCGATTCATCAGGTCACAAGAAATTAGCTTATCTTTCAAATTGAATAGAAATCTTTATTAAAAATCTTCAACTCAGCGGTCATTTACCAAAAATAAACCGGAAGAGGTTGTACAAAATTTGTTAAGCTTATCACCATTGTTGGTGATGTGCCGGATGCGAAAGAGCTGAAGAAGATATTCGAAGTTAACAAACCACAAACCAGAATTCACTTGTCGCTTGCCAGTTTTAGAACAACGGCTAAAGATAGTCTAGACCTTCAATCCTCTATCCTCGATCTTCTTCATCTATCCCTCACTTCCAAAAGAGAGCTACCTCAATTGTCTCGCAGCATCTTCGACATCGAGTTGACTCAGTACCGTCGCAAGCCGCCGGTTTTGAATTCAGTTTTAAATTCATTGGCGATCATTTTGAGATAATTTTTCAGCTCTGTTGACAGGGGCTCGCGGGTCCATTCTCCGGCTGCTTGCGTCAACACTTCATTTTCAGCAAAAAATTTGATGCGGTAGTTCACGGACATGCCGGTACCGAAGCGGGATTTAGGCCGAGCGCGAATGATCAATCTGGTGCGTGCGGCAGTGATGCCTAAAAACAACTCATCCTCAAACGGTTGTCTTTCTTTCCAGCGGGTTTCGAAATAGATGCCCGAAGCGTCGTTTTCTTCGCGAAAAAGCTCATAGTGGTGGCGATCCAGCAGTCGGCGGGTTTTGTCCACGGCGTCGAATTCTGTGGCCAATCCCACTTCCGTGGTATATTGTCCAACGCTGGATGCTGTTCGACTTGCCGCACACATGACTGTGGAAAGCGCCACGACTAAAAATGGGAGCCATGAAAATATTCGCATTTATTTCCTCCTTTTTCCTTGGTACAAAATTGAGTTGCCTGGTCTAAAAGATAGTTTGTTCATCAGGCTTCATGACATTTCATTGAAAAAACAATGGAAACCTTCGGCCATTGGTATTTAGCTGTTGGCTTTTAGTCCTTTGTATATGAATTGGTTGCACATAATGTGAGATTTTCGGCATCAGAGTATTTTGAAAATTTGTGGATAATTCTTAACAACTCGTCCAGGCCACTAGTAGAGCGTTTCCTAATTATCGTTCACCCTAAAACAGACCATTGATTTCATTGCGAGTCCCGAGTGTCGGGAAAGCAATCTCTTGCCTATCCGCTGGAGATTGCTTCGGTAAAAACAGCCTCGCAATGACTGCTCTATTGCAATGTTCCGCGCGACTGCGTCGAGCGGAATCGCGTCGCTGACTTCGCCCAGTGCTTTGTCCACCCCGCACCGCGGGGCTCCCAGCTTGCGTGCTCGTGGGTCAGCGCCGCGATTAGTTAGAAAGCGGTTCTTTAGCTACCTGTCAACAGCAAAATGCTGAAGAATTCTAAATAGGGTCCATCCGTAATCGTCATTCCCGAGTGCTCCCTGCCTACAACATGCAGGGACAAGCTCATCGGGAATCTTGTGACTAACTGACTAATGGATTCCCGCTTAAAGATTGCGGGAATGATAAAAAAAGGCTCTTTACAGATGGACACGAAATAAGGTAAAAAATGTCGTGTTTTCTGTCAATACTATTCTGAATAAAATGCGAAAGATTTTACTCAGCAAAACGATTCGGTTTTTAGCCGATAAAATGAGGAACACCCCTCAAAAAGCTCCTCCTCATTAGCCGAAACGAGAGGGGTGTTCGTTGCCTGTTTATTTTGTCAAATAAAATCACATTTTAAAGATCCGACTCGATATCCATCTGAATCATCAGCGGCCCATTTAAATCGCATAAATCTGGACACTCAGAATTCTCAACAAACAAGAAAGGCCATCAAAAGCATTTTGATGGCCTTTCTGTGTTAAAAGAAAAGACTCCTTTTAAAGTTCACCATTAGAATGGATCGACCTCGAGCGGTTCGTGACGACGTTGCATGGTTTTGGGAACCGTGTCTTTGCCGCCGGGGCCGCCAAAGGTGTAATATGGCTCTAACAGAATTTCCAGCTCCAGGCCCGGTACCGGCCAGTGGTATGGCGTACCGCTGACGAGTTTATCCCAACCGCGGGCGTCCCAGAAAGCCAGGCCGGCGCTGCCGGCGAGGAAACATTCGATCTTTTTCTCATACACCAGCTTGTCCCACAAGTCGGCGTCGGAGTCCGAGACCGGCGGTAAACCACCGCGAGGTACGCGCGTTTTGTTGATCAGGTCTGCCACACCGCCCTGATTCAGACGAAAGAGCGCTTCGGCTTTCAGCAGGTCCATTTCTCGGGTGGTCACCATTGGCATGGGACCGGTTGCGTCGTTCAAGAAATGGTATTCGAAGCGTTGATTAAAGTAGAACGAGAAGTGATAAGTGCCGCGATCCGGACGGTGTCTCGGGGTGCCGGCATAGCGGAAATCCAAGCCCACGCCTTCGGGATTGCCGTCGGTGATGCGTTTATCAGCCGTATGAATCAGGAAAGGTTGACGATCGGCTACCGGGGTGGCCAACCAGGCTTCATAATTACCAGAGGTGTCGGCCAGGCCGACGGTTTTATTGTCCGCCCGTACCCATACCGGGTGTTGTCCCTGATAAAAATGACGCGCCCACCAGAAGATGCCGTCTCCTTCCGGAGCAAAATCTTCAGTGACACCCTTATCAATGTGAGAAATGACCCTGTTCCAGTCCACCGCTTCGCGATCGGCAGGCGTGCGGGCCACGCTGGCTAAATAGCGTGCGATGTAAGAATGCACCAGTTTGGCCATATCGCTGCTGCTGACGGTTAAACCGTTTATCCACTCGCTGGGTACGTCTGCCGTACCGGCCTCGAAAAGCGCTGCTGCGGCTTCAAGCTGAGAAATCGCCGCGGTCATGACGTCCGAGTAGGGGCTGAATTCCAGTTTGTCGGTTTCCAGATCTACCGTCTCATCAAAGATAAAGGCTTTATCGAAAAACAGCGCTAAGAATCCGTGGGACGCGCCCTGCAGAAATTTAGCAAAAGCCCGGGCACGTGCGGTTCGGGCTTCGGTGGCCATTTTCATTCCGCCATCCAGTAACTTTAAGGCATCATTGGCTGTGGAGATGACCGAATAGAGATCGTACCACGGGGTTTCGGTAAAATTATTATAAGAATAAGTCGGGCTGTTGTCGTATTCAATGCGCGGTTCCGTGGAAGCCCAGCGCATGTGAAAGTTACCCCAGGATGAGGTCAGCTCATCGGCCGCGGTGCTCAAAGCCATGCCGGGGTACGATTTCATCTGCACTTCGAAAAAAGTCAGATAGGCGCCGCCGACCAGGGCTTCCACATCCTCGGGATTGGATAAAGCCCGCTCGGTTTCGGGTGCGTTCTGGTTTTCAACGTTCATATCCGGATTGCAGCCCGACCAGGCGAATAGCAATAAACTTACGCCAAATATTAATAAGGTTTTTGAGACTCTCATTGAGTTACCTCCTTACTTATGTGAAGGTTTTTAGGGTTTTGAGTAGATGTTGGAGTTTTAGTCAATCAACTTTACTAAACTTTCAAAGTTTAGTAAAGTTAAATATTCTCCAATACTCCAGTCGTTCCTCAATTCAATTATCTATTTGTCCATCAATTCACAACATTCAACTAAAATTCGACTTCAATATAACCCGTGAAAGTACGATAGTTGGGATAATCAAATCCATCAAATCGAATCTGAGTGGCATTGTCTTCACCCACTTCGGGATCAAACCCGCTGTAATCGGTGAAGGTTAACAGGTTACGTCCGATGACGCCGATGGAAATGCGGTTGAGCGAGTTGCCAATGAAACTGCCGAATATGCTGGAAAGTTGGGTTTGGTTGAAGGCATAGGACAAATTCAACTCGCGTAGTTTCACGTAAGTACCATCTTCCACATACCAGCTATTGATGGCGTTGACGGCATAGAGCGCGGCATAGTAGTTGATGGGTTTTTTGAGCTCATCGGCTTTGCCGAACTGATCCACGTCTTTGTGACGCAGCTCACGGTAAGCCCACTGCCGGGTGTTGTTGTAGATTTCGCCGCCCACTTCCGCGTCAAAAAGAACATACGCATTGAAGCCTTTCCAGCGGAAGGTGGAAGACAGACCTAAATTGAAATCCGGTACCACATCGCCGATTTTGTGAAAAGTGGTTTTGTTGCCATTCTCGTCAAAATCGACAAATTCAAGCGGCATGCCCCAATCGTAGTCCACGCCATCGATGGTCACCGTGGTTCCCCAGAGACCGCTTTTGTAGGAATTGCCCGAGCCAACGGGCACTAACAAGCCGTCATCGTTGACGTCAAACTGGTCCATTGAATTGGCATGAATGCCTTCGTCATGAATGGCCAGCTCATCTTTGCTGGTCATCCACAATTTACCGTACATGGAACCCAGCACCTCGCCTTTCCGATTATAAAAAGCGCTTTGAGGACCATAACGAAATGCGGGCAGATTGAATTCGGTGATTTTCTGATGGGTGCGGTCAAACACCAAACCCGCAGACCAGCTCATATTGCGTGAAGTCAGTAGCGAGGCGTGGAGACTGGCTTCGATGGTGTTGTTTTCCACGGTACCGGCGTTTTGCCATTGCTCGGAAAAACCATAATATCCTGCCAGAGGTACTTCCAACAATTGATCTTTCACCGTGGTACGAGCGTAAACCAATTCCAAGCCAAAACGATCGAGGAAGGTCATTTCCATACCAAATTCATGCTCGGTGGCAAATTCGGGTTTGAGCTCTTTGTTGCCGAGATTGCCTTTGGTGACGGAGCCGCCGCTAACTGAAAAAACTTCATATTGATCCGCGAAGGAAGGACGACCTCCCGCGGTTCCTACGGAATAGCGCAGTTTGAATTCGTTGATCTTGTCGGTGAACCACCAGGGTTCCTGCGACAAGCGGTAGGCGCCGCTGAAACGGAAATAGGTGTTCCATCTTTCCTCTGGGCCAAACAACGAGCTGCCGTCTCGGCGTACCAGAATGTCGGCGATGTATTTGTCGCGGTAGTCGATGCCCGATACCAGGTAATAGCCCGCCGAGCGCACTTCCTGAAAGGCGGAATTGATGCTCTTGTCGCCTTGCACCACGCCCAAGTCGCGGACGTCGTTCACCGTCAAATCCTGACCCTGTGCAAAGGTCTGGCTGAATTCGGTGTCTTCCAGCAAATAACGCAGCTGCGTTCTGGAAGTGAGGTCGCCGAACTGCTTGGTGATGGTGGCGGTGATGCTGGCGTTGATGGCTTCGTCGTGCGATTCGGATTTTTCAAATTCGCCTAAATTTTTGCCACCGTCGATGGTTTTGAAACCTTTGAAATAGAATTCTTGGCGCAGCCGGTCCGAACGGTCGAAGCTGAAATCACCCGCGATGTTCAGCCAGCTCCAGGGTGAATAACGCAAGCTCAAGCTGCCCTGAATGCGTTGACGGTCTGCTGAAATCTCCGCATTGTTGATGGCGTAAAGCGGATTCTCTTCCAGGGTTCTCGGATCGGGCTGAACTTTATATGGCGTTCCGTCCTCGTTGTTTTCCAGAAGATTTGCATTCGGGTTGATGAACATGAGTCCGTACAGCGGATTGGGCGCCTCTGTCTGCGGATCGTCGCGGGTTGAGGACGAATAATAACCCGTAAACGACAGATCAAAATTGCTGTTGATTCGGTGATCGAAATTCAAACGCAGGTTGTTTCGGCGATAGCCTTTTTGACCGGTAACCACGCCGGGTTCCTTGATGTTGCCGAATGAAATGCGGTAGTTGGTGGTTCCGGAATTGTGGCTGACGGAAGCCGAATTGCGGTTAAAGGTACCGGGATCGAAGAACAAACCCATGTGATCGTAGAGCTGACCCGGGAAAACGTTGTCCTGAAAGGTGAAGCCCGCGTCGTCATCTAATACCGCATCGCCGAATTCCACCACGTTGCCATCGTCGTCTACAAATTGGCCGCTGGCATTCACTTTGAATTCGTGGTGCTGCGAAACGTAGTCTTGCGATTTGGCCGGCAGTTGGTTCACACCCACTTCGCTTCTCAGGGTGATGCGGGTTTTGTCCAGCGCCAGTCCGCTGCCGCGTTTGGTCTTGATCTGGATGATACCATTAGCCGCGCGCGCCCCCCAAATGGAAGCCGCTGCCGCGCCTTTCACCACTTCCATACTCTCGATGTCCAGAGCGTCCAGGTCGATCTGGTTGGCGCCTAGAATGGTGCCGTCCACCACGATCAGCGGCGTCGAGGTTTTCTGGATACTGGTGGCGCCACGCAGGTTGATGGATACGCCGGTGCCCGGAGTCCCTTCGCCCTGCACCACTTTCGCGCCCGCGACTTTGCCTTTCAAGCTCGACATGGGGTTCACGGAAGGCGCCATTTGAATTTGTTCTTCGTTGACACGGGAAACGGTAAACGCCAGCTTGGTTTTCGGGGTTTCCTCCATCACGCCCGTCACTACGATGGCGTCCATATCCAGAATGTCAACTGGCAGGGTGAAGTCTTGGTTCACGTCCACACCGGGGGTCAGAACGACTTTTTCCACGCGCGTACGATAGCCGATGAATCGGGCTTCCAGTTTGACTTCTTGACCCTTAACGGCTTTGGCCGGCACCATGAATTTGTATTCGCCGTTGATATCCGCAGCCGTACCCAGGTTGGTCAATTGTATGAGCACGTTCGCGCCGGGTAAAGGATCGCCATTGTTGTCGGTGACTTTACCAGACACGGTGATGCCCTCTTGTGCCCATAAAAATACCGGGGTGAGAATAAAACAGCATGTGAGAAATAAAAATACAAATTTACTTCGCATATCTCTCCTCCTACCAATGAGTTTTTGGTAATAATTAAATAAGTGAATGGATTAATTTAAGTTAAATCTTAAAGTCTCGTATTGCGTCGTCACGGAGGCGATCGCTGGCTTATGTAAGCCAACAATCTCTCAATCCAATTAGTGATCATATTTCGAATTATTAAATAATTTAATGAAAATTACACTTTATTGGCTTTTTGGAACATATACAAACGTACAGGATTTAAGGTTGAGAAAGGAAGTAATAACGGATCGGCAAATTTTATGCCGTGTAATTACTTAGATTGGTTAAGTACAATATTAATAAAAGTTAAGACTTTTAAACTGATTGCAAGAAATTCTCCATTTGTGCAAAGATTTGCATTATCTTTGGGCAAGTATTTGCACATAGTCTGATGCCATATTATGGCCATAAATTTTATAAATATAAAGGCAACAACTTTGGTATTCACTAATGTCCACCCGGAGCCTTATGAACAATATTCTATTATTCCGTAAATCTTTGTTTTTTTACAATGTTTTTAACAATCTCACCCAAAGCCGCCAGGCGCGCAATGAAAAGAACAAATAAATTGGCCACCTTTCCGTTTCGCTCCGGCCTTTATACGGCATGCGTTTTTTTTTTGGTTCCGGCTTGCCCGGGTTCGGATGCCAAATCGAAAGCACTCAAAAACTTTTGGCAGCTTTCTGTTTTGTTTCCCAATTTACCTGTTGCTTTGAGGTGAAGCTCCGTTAAATGATTATATAACTCAAGTTTCGCAGAAGATATTTGAGCTTGCTGACAATATGAAATGAATGTA
>JBHHXN010000167.1:0-11249 GCA_046757025.1 bacterium | reverse complement strand
CTTGTCGAAGGGCTCAGGGTGAAGAAATATGGACTTTTCGGTCAATCACTATTTAAACTTGTGTCCTGTTCCATATTATCATTTTTTTCATTACCAAGAGTCCAGATTTTCCTTTGAGACTAGACTAAAGGATGCTTCCGCACAAAAAACGGGATTTCAACCATAATTAAGAATCGCTCTATTAGCAAAGCTTCACCTCAAACAGACAAGTAAATTTGGACACAAAACTGAAAGCCATAAAAGTTTTTGAGCGCTATCGATTTTGTGTCCTGAAGCTTGCACGGTTTGTACGCATTTTGGGGTTGCATAATTCCTCTACCTGGACATGTCTTTACTTGCTTGACGCATGAGAATTCTTCTCGGGCTTATGTTCTTTGAATCGGGAGACGCCAACATTCGCATGAGTGATACCTGAATAGTAACGCAAATTTTATTTACGCTGGACGGGCTTTTTCTTTTTGGTACTGGCCCCAGCAAACCTTGAAAGTAGCTCACAATGAACGATTCTCGCAATCAACCGCATTATCCAAAACGACCGGTGATGTAATCTTCGGTCAATTTTTCACTGGGGTTGGTGAAAATTTTGTCGGTGACGTCAAACTCGATGAGCTGCCCCAGCCACAGATAAGCGGTGAAATCCGAAATGCGCGCAGCCTGCTGCATGTTGTGCGTCACGATGACGATGGTGTAATTGGTTTTTAACTTTAGAATCAGCTCTTCGATTTTGGCGGTGGCGATGGGGTCCAGCGCCGAGCACGGCTCGTCCATCAGCACGATTTCCGGCTCCACCGCGATGGTGCGTGCAATGCACAAGCGTTGCTGCTGACCGCCAGACAAGCTCAGGGCGCTTTCGCTGAGCCGATCGTGCACTTCGTCCCAGAGGGCCGCGCTTTTCAGGCTTTTCTCCACAATGTCATCCAGCGCCGCTTTTTTCTTGATCCCCAGAATGCGCGGACCGTAAGCGACGTTTTCGTAGATGGATTTGGGGAATGGGTTCGACTTCTGAAATACCATGCCCACGCGTTTGCGCAGATCGGTTACGTCCACGCCAGGGTCGTAGATATCCTGGCCGTCGATGAATATTTTGCCCTCTATTCTCGCCCGGTCAATCAAATCATTCAATCGATTGAAAGTCCGTAGCAGCGTACTTTTGCCGCAGCCGGAGGGCCCGATGAAGGCCGTTACTTGTCGTCGGGGAATTTCCAGATTGATCTCCTTTAAGGCCCAGCCCTCGCCGTAACTGAAAAACAAATCTTCCACTCTCACGGCTGGATACACAAAAGTACGCAGCGGTTTTGATTTTTGGCTGGTATTCAGTGCTAGCTCACGAGCCCGTGTGGCCCTGGAGCTGTTTGATAATTTCGCGACCGCTTCATTCATTTTCAATTTCTCTCCATCAATTTCAAGACAATTTCTAAGCATAATTTACGATTTAAAAATAGCGCTGCAACTGATTTTAGCTGTCCACTAAAAAACCGCGTGTGTTAATTTTCGGCGCAGTCGATTTCGCACATAAATCGCTACCACATTGAGTAAAATTACGATGAGCAGCAACAGCAATGTTGTGGAATACACCATGGGGATGGCGGCTTCCACATTTGGCGACTGAAAGCCGACGTCGTAAATGTGGAATCCCAGATGCATAAATTTTCGCTCCAGATGGATGAACGGGAAATGGCCGTCCAGCGGCAGCGAAGGCGCCAACTTCACAACGCCAGTGATCATCAGGGGAGCCACTTCGCCCGCGGCCCGGGCAATCGCCAGAATCAGGCCGGTGAGAATGCCGGGCATGGCGCTGGGAATCACAATCCGCCACAGCGTTTCGAATTTGGTGGCGGCCAGCGCCATCGAACCTTCTCGAATCTCCCGCGGCACCGCAGCCAGACCTTCTTCGGTGGCCACGATCACCACCGGCACCGTCATCAGTGCCAGAGTTAACGAAGCCCACAAAATGCCGCCGGTGCCAAAAGTAGGTGTGGGCAACGCTTCGGAATAAAAGAGATGATCGATGGTACCGCCGATAGCATAGATGAAAAATCCCAGTCCAAACACCCCGTACACGATGGAAGGCACGCCGGCAAGGTTGTTGACTGCGATGCGGATGGCCCGCACCCACCACCCCTGTTTGGCGTATTCACGCAAATAAATCGCCGCCAGCACTCCCAGGGGCACCACTGCAATGCTCATGATGATCACCAGCATCACCGTGCCAAAGATCGCCGGAAAAATGCCGCCTTCGGTATTCGATTCACGCGGTTCGCCGCTTACAAATTCCCAGGTTTTGCTCAGGTAAGCCGCCGACTTACTCAGAAGCCCCATTTTGTTGGGGCGGTAAATTCTCACCACATCCAGCAATTTGATCTCGCTTTCCAATCCCTCCACCGTCCGCAATTTTAAAACGGATTTACCAGCGAGTTCATACAAGGCGTTGAGCTCGGTTTCTCTTTCATGATACAAAGCTTTTAACGACTCTATCTCATCATGGATAGCAGCCACTTGCGCGCGCACGCCGGTGGTATCGTAGCGCGTATTCCGTTTGCGTATCTTCAAACGCAGACTTTCCAGGTCGTAGTTGATATCGCCAATTTCATTTTTTTCCAGATGGACGATTTTTTCCCGCAGCGCGTGCGCCTCAGAAAGACGCTGCATTAACTGCGGCCAGCCGGCATTTAAGTCGGTGGCAATGATTTGCCCATCCACCTGCAGCGACTCGAAGTAACCGTAAAAGTTGCCCCATTCCATTCTTTCCACCGCAATGGCGCCCACCGGCTGTAAGCGTCCGTGGATGTTTGCTTCATCGATCCACTTGAAATCCAGACCATACATATCGCGGTTACCGATTTTCAACCGCAAACGATGGTGGACTTCGTCGAATGAAGATTCTTCGGACTGCGGCGCCCGTTCCCGGTCCCAGATTTCTCCGAGGACTTTCTGCCCATTTTTCAAATGCAGCTCGATTAAATCCTCTGGCCAGAATTGCCCAAGACCGTTCACCAAAATCAGCAGAATCAGACCCATTATCATCAGCACGTTTAGCGCCAACGCGCCGCCGGTCAGCCAAACAAACGGTTCACCGCTTTTCCAATAATTTTTCATAGATAAAATAATTAGTTTAATCTATTTAAAAATAACTATTCAGGTGTCGGAGCAGTCCAAAAAGTCCCAATTTACACACAACTTCATGCTGAGTCCCGAAGTAAATTCAGTAATGCATGTCTGTTTTTAGTCAACTTACAACACCCATCATACGGTTATCCAATTTACTCAGAAAATGTCATTCTGAAGGAGCGAAGCGAATGAAGAATCTCAGACCACCAAACTTTATTCATTCAATCAAGCTCAGTAGCATGAGATTCTTCGCTCTCCCGCTGAGCGGGATCGCTCAGAATGACCATTCTGGAAGTTTGCTGAGCTAACTGGATAGCCGTACACCTATCAACTCCTCTCAGAGTGAAGAAACACGACTTTTTGGACAGCCCCCTCCCAACGCAATGGCAAGAATTCAATAAAGAATTCGTATCATTCATCAAGTAAAAACCTCTCCAGGTAGAGTAATTATGGCAACATACTGCGTGTACAGGATAGCAAACAAACAATAAAAGGTACTTTACAAATGAATCCAAAATGGAAAGACTTGTAAACTGAATTAGTTTAAATGGATGCTCGAGGAGATTCCTGCAGTCGCAGGAATGACAACCCTTTGCTGAATAGCTACATTTAAAAAGCATTAAGTTTAAAAAACTCTTTACAGTTTTTGGTACTTCTCACGCAATTTCTGCCGCACCATTTCTGCCAGGGTATTCACCAAAAACGTGATGACAAACAGCAGCATAGCCGCCAGAAACAACACCCGGTAAAGGGAACCTCCAACCGGCGCTTCGGGAATTTCCACCGCGATGTTGGCCGACAGCGTGCGGAAACCGTTGAAAATGTTCCAATCCATGATCGGCGTGTTGCCGGTGGCCATGAGCACGATCATGGTTTCACCCACTGCGCGCCCAAAGCCGATCATAACCGCGGAAAAAATCCCCGCCGCGGCGGTGGGAATCACCACCCGCACCGCGGTTTGCCAGCGGCTGGCTCCCAGCGCCAGGGATCCTGAAATCAAATTTTGCGGGACATTGGAGAGGGCGTCTTCCGAAATAGTGTAGATGATCGGAATCACCGCAAATCCCATGGCAAAACCCACCACCAGGGCGTTGCGTTGGTCAAACGGTAAATTCAGGGTCTGCCGCAGCCAATGTTTGAAATCGCCGGCAAAAAGGGCCGACTCAAATAAATGGCTTAAACTCAAACAGAACCAGATACCCAGCAACAGCACCGGCAGCAACAACAAACTCTCGATGCCGGGCCGAAAGCGTCCCCGAAGGGATTGCGGCACGCGTGTCCAGAGCAGAGTAGTCAGCAAAATCATTAGCGGCAGCCCCACTGCCATGCTCAAAATACCCGGCACAATATCCTCGATAATGGGCGCCAGCCAGAGACCCGCCAGAAAACCTAACACCACACTCGGCAGGGCGGCCATGATTTCTACAGCCGGTTTAACATAACTCCGAAATAGCGGGTGCATGAATTGCGAAGTATAAAGCGCACCCAAAATCGCCAGCGGCACCGCGATGATGAGCGCATAAAGCGTGCCTTTTAAACTGCCGAAAATCAACGGCACCAGACTGAGCTTGGGCTCGAATTCATCGCTGCCGCCCGTGGACTGCCAGACGTATTCGGGCTGGTCGTAGCCCTCATACCAGACCTTACCAAAAAACGCCTTCAAGCCGGCTTCGGGATGCGGATTGTGGATTTGCCAGTGCGTCAACGTACCGCGGCTGTCCAGAGTCAGCGCTCCGTTGCTCTTTGGCGCGTAATTGATCAGCACAATTTGACTTTGATTACCGTTATTAAATCGCGCCAAGGTACGTTCGGAAGTCGAATATTGCAGCGATAGCTCACCCCCGGAGTCGCCGGCGATAAAGCCTTTGCCGCGCGCCGACGCAGCCAGGGCCGTCACCGAGTCAGACAGAGGCTGCATCTGCCGAATTTTCCGCAGCCGGCGCCCCGTGGCTGCGGTGCTGTCTCGCACCAGAAACCAGGCGCTGAGATGACCCTGGCTGTCGCCAACCATCAGGGTGCGGTTGCCGATCAAAAATTGCAGCGCGCCGACTCCTGTGCCCGGCTCCGCGGCTTTTGCCACGCTGACAAATTCGGCGCCGCTCTCCAACGAAATTTTCCAGTGGTAAATTTTGCCGTCGCTGGTGCCCAGGTAAAGATTGCCCGAGGGTCGGTCCAACGCCAGAGAGCGGGGATTGTCCGACCAGATGGCCTCCAGCTCGAAACGCGCGGAGTCGATTTCGGCGTCGCCAAAAAGCGACTCCTCTTTGGTCAACAAAAATAACTCCACCCTGTGGTCTTCGGTGATGCCGGCCAGCGCTTTGGAGCCATCTTCGTCGTGAGCAAAAACCAGGACTTTGATGGCCCGACCCGCAGCATCCAGATGCAACAGTTCGACGGGTGTCACCCTCGGCTGGTAACTGCGCTTGCCGTCAAAAAAACGGGTGTTGAAATCAATTTTCAGCTCCAACGCCCTACCGCGATTGGTGCCAAGCATTAAATGTTTGCCATTTAAGGATTGCCAGACCGAGGTAATCACCTCGCCGTGAACGGTGGCAATGTCAAATTGTTCGCGCGCCCGACGGTTGATAGCATCGAAAAATTGCAGTCGCCCGTCATCGGACAGCAAATAGCCGATTTCCTGATTTTCATCCAAGCCAAAAGCTACCGTGTTAAATGGTAGCCCCTGCACCAGATTTGACACCGGGACACGGCTTTTCTCCTGCACTTTGGCAGCTTGAAAAAGCGGCCAGATTTCCAAACTGATAAAAATGAGAATGGCCAGAATGCTGATAATGATGGCAAAACCGCCGGCCCCGATTACCCATTTAGCTGTACGGTCGATGATTTTCCGACGTTTTAACCGCCACCGCGATTCACTCTCAAAACGCAGGCGTCGGTTTTTGACGATTTCTTGTTCTTCAATCCCAATGGTCATTTTTTCAATTTTCTTTGCATTTCATATTATTTTGGATCGGATAGCTGCATCAGAAAGTCCGCATCTGCCTTCATGAAATACGGCGTAATCCCAAAACTTCCTCGAATTCTCATTTTAGAAAATTAATTGGTGCCGTTTTCCAGTTTCGCTAATTCTTCCTGCACCACTTTGTATGGCAAAGGCAGATAACCGTCTTTGATCACGACTTCCTGACCTTCTTTGCTGAAGACAAATTTGAGAAATTCGCGCACCAGCGGGTCGAGTTCTTTACCTGGTTCTTTGTTGACGTAGAGATACAAAAATCTCGCCAGCGGGTATTTGCCCGACACGACATTTTTCATCTCGGCGTCATAAAAATGGCCGTCACTTTTCTTGGACAAAGGCACGGCGCGCACGCCCGAGGTGATGTAACCGATGCCGCTGTAACCGATTCCATAGCGATCTTCGCTTACCCCCTGCACTACGGATGCGGAACCCGGCTGCTCCTTAACCGTGTCTCTATAATCGCCTTTGAAAAGCGCGTGTTTCTTAAAATACCCGTAGGTGCCGGAAGCCGAATTTCGGCCGAAAAGGCTGATGGGTTTGTTTGCCCAGACGCCGGTCAGACCGACTTCGCCCCAGGAATTGATGGCTTTTTCAAGACCCCCAGCTCGAGTCTTCGAAAAAATCGCGTCCACTTGCGGCAAGCTCAAACCCTGGATGGGGTTGTCTTTGTTGACGTACACCGCCAGTGCGTCCAACGAAGTTCGCACGGCCGTGGGCTTGTAATGAAAGACCTTTTCGAATTCATCGATTTCTTTATCTTTCATTTTGCGCGACATGGGACCGAATTGCGCCGTACCCGCGATCAGAGCCGGCGGGGCCGTGCTGGAGCCTTTGCCTTCCACTTGCAGTTTGACGTTTGGGTAGTATTTGGCAAATCCTTCACCCCAGAGCGTCATGAGGTTATTCATGGTGTCGGAACCGATGCTGTTTAAACTGCCCGAAATGCCGCTGACTTTTTTGTAGGCCGGAATTTTGGGATCGACCTGCACTTTTCCGCCCGCCAGACCATTTGCGGCAGGAGAAAGTAGAAAAAATAAACCGGTTATGGCTAAATAAAAGCCCGTCCATTTGAGAATTTGATTTCTCACTTTGAACCTCCAATTTTAATTCAATTTGTTCATAGTTAATGGCAATCATGACTACCCAGATTCAGCAGAACTTAAAAGACCTTAATTTCTGTTTCCTGTTGGCGTCTCCATTCATCCGGCCAAACTGCGACACTCACGGTACCTGTTTTTATGCTTGCAAAATAACATAGCTTTGTTACAACGAGGTTACGACTTTGTGTTTTTTTAGCAAATTTAGAAATTAAAAGTCGATTGCACGCGAAATTTAAAAATCGTAACCCCACCGCTAACCAAAGGTTTCTCTATTTCGCCGTTCACTTGCAACCGCGTGGTTTTACCAAAATAAACCGCCGGACCAAAGCGCACAAACAGCGATTCATCGTCATCCACGTTGGAGTTGGGTTCGATGATCGAAATGCCCGCTGCCAGCTCTACCGCATCGACGCCGCCGAGATTTTCCCGCACCGAGCTGAGCTTTTTATGCCAGCGGGCGGTGACGTCAAACAATCTAAATTTCTGATCTTCCGCTGTGCTCAAAAAGTCTTTATCAACACTACCGATAGCGATTCCCCCCTCCAGGTCGAGCTGCCCATTTGTGCCAGCCGATGTGTAATAGCCGAAATCAGGCGCAATGGTCCAGATGGTGCCAGAATTGTCTGCAACGCCGGTGTCACTGCCAGCTCGGTTAGCCGCTCCTGCTACGCCAATTTGAAGTTTATCGCCCACAGGCACATTCACCCGGCCGGCAAAAAGTTTTCCGTTGTTCACAAAGCCACTCTTGCTGCGACCGGCGTCTTCACGTCCGCCTTCGCCGGCTCCGTTGGAAACGTTTACAGCCCAGCTCAAACCGCTGGCCATTTTACCGCCTACTTCCAAACCAACCTGTCGCGCGGACAAATTGATGTCCGCCAGCATTTCTGCAACTTCGCTGCGCTCCACCAGCAGCAGTTTACTCGACGAGCGCAGTTCCTCGCGCCACACCGGCACTTTGAACTGTCCCAGGCGCACAAACATATTCTTTCCGAGTTTGATTTTACCTTCGGCGTCTTTCAAGCGTGGGCTGTTATCGCGCACTTCGATCTGAAACTTGGTTTCCACCCAGTCGGTGAGTTTACATTTGGCCTGCAAACGACCGCGCCGGATACGAAAGCCGTTGTTGGTTCGCGAAGCGTCGCCATCGATATCCGAGTTGTAAAAATATTGCAGCTGAGCTCTACCTGTGAGCTCCCAGCTTTTGGCGTTTTTGGTTTTGACTTCCTGTGCGGGACTGCTTACCATCGTCAGGAACAAAATAAGTCCGGCACCGAGTAATCGAATAAAAAGGTTTTTCATAATATCCTCCAGATTAAAATTGAAAATTAATTCCGTTAAAAAACAAAATTTAGCTATCTGGTTGCAAAATGCACAATCCAACTGTAGTTTTTCTATCCAATTTAAATTTTTCATTTTGCAATTTGAAAATTAAATTGAGCCGTCTCAAAAAACCGCTCAGTCATTTTTTTAAAAATTCACCCCCTTGTGTTTTTTCATTTTAATGGTCAATTTCTTGAAAATCAATTCTTAAAAATTTTTAAGAAAATAACCTGTTCATGTTACAATTGTATGACAAAAAAGGTAAGAATTGGTGAAAAGTGGCATTTTCACTTTTATTTTATTCAATTTGTGACTTTTAAAATAATGGATTTATTTTTAAAAAATATTAGATTTGAGATGAATCAACCGCGATGGAGAGTATGATTATGAACTATTTGTTGAATCGTAAATCTGTCTGCCATTATTTTTATTTTTGCATTGGATGGCTTTTAAGTTTGCTCGTTTTTGAGGCGAGCTTTTTGAATGCTCTATCAAATTCTTCTTTGCAGAACCAACGGCAGGGATCCGCTTCTCCCGCAAAATGGCTGGCCTACCGAGATGCCCGCCACCAGTTTGGTCTGGCGGTTCCCAGTCACTGGACGGTTTACCCGACTCCGACCATTGGCAGTTTTGCCTCCGCCACCTTCATGAATTACCAACCCCCGGTGGACGAGACGATTGAGGCCTGGCCCGCAGGCGCCGCAAAAATTCAGGCGGACGTTTATTCTCTACCGCCCAACTCGAATCTAGAAACCTGGCTCCTGCGGCAGTCCGAAACCCGGGCTCTGCAAATGGTTTCCATTCAAAAAAATTTGGAGCACCCGCACCAACCCATGCAAATCGTGCTAAAAGATGCACAAGCCAAAACACAGACGCTCTATCTATTTCGCATGCCCAACCGGCGGATTTTGCAGCTCAGCGCGCAGCCCGAAATCGCCTGGTTGCTGCCGGAGGCCCGGCATCTTTTGCGCTCAGTTGTGCTCAGCCGGCAAGAAACCATCGCGCTGCCGTCTGAAACACCAGCGCCGTTGTTTGAATTTGATGCCACAGCAGTGTTCGGGCACCCAGAAACCGATCTGCAAGAAATCCATCCCTGCGATTGGGGCAACGAAGTTGCCAATTCGCCCATCCCCCTGCACCTGCCGTTCAAGAGCGGCACGCGCTGGCAGGTAGGCGGTGTGGGTTACTATTACGGCGACGTCACGCATTCCAACGACAACAACGATTATTACGCCACCGACTGGAATTTAGTGGGCGCCAACGATTTCGGACAGCCCGTGTTTCCGGTAGCGCCCGGCAAGGTAGTCGTAGCATTGCACCGCACCACAGGCTACGGCAATCGTGTGGCGGTGCAGCACCCAAACGGCGTCACTACCCTGTACGCTCACCTCAGCGCCATTTCCGTGGCCAAAGGCGATTCGGTTTCAGCGAACACACAGATCGGCGCCGTCGGCAGCACCGGCAATTCCACCGGCCCGCATTTGCACCTGTCGTTTCGGGTGAACGGCGCTTCGCGCTATTTCGATTCGCGTTCCCGCAGACCGAGTCCGATGATGGTCCACACTGCTGCCGGGCCGCGACTGTGGCCTTTGTGCGACGGACAGACGCGGGTAACCGCCAGCAAACAGTTTTTCGAAGACATCGCCGACGACTACTGGGCCAAACCGTGGATCGACGCCGTTTACGCAGCCGGTTTGATGGAGCCACTACCACAGGAAAATTCGAATGCGCGTTTTTTTTATCCCAAAGAAAGGGTGACGCGGGCAGAATTGGCGGAGGTTTGGGTGAAAGGGTTGCACGGCGCCGATTTCGTTCCGCCGGCCGCCAGCGGAGCGATTTTTGATGATGTACCAGTCAAGCATCCGGCTGCCGACTGGATAGAACAGTTGGCCGCAGATAGTCTCACTGTGGGCTGCGCTCAAAATCCGCCGCGCTTTTGTCCCGACGACTCGTTGACCCGGGCGGAAATGGCGAGGTTTATTTTGCTGGCGCTGCACGGCCGCGACTACCAGCCGCCCGCGGCTTCGGAGCAAATATTCGGCGACGTACCGCTTGCTCACCCGCAGGTCAACTGGATCAATCAATTGCTGCAAGAGGGCATCGCCCTGGGGTGTGCCACCGCGCCCAGATTATTTTGCCCGCAGCGATATTTAACCCGTGAAGAAACGGCCATCCTCGCCCTGCGTGCGTTTGATATCTATCCCAAAAACCGCCAGGGCAGCGACATCACCCTGGCAGTGGCGGCGCAACACGCCTTGCCGCAACCTGCGAAACAATTTGCCTTACTGCAAAATTATCCCAATCCGTTCAATCCCACCACCACCATCACGTATTCCCTTAACAAACCCACTTTCGTGAGTTTAAAAGTGTATGATTTGCTGGGCCGGGAAGTGGCCACCTTAGTGCACCAGCGTCAAGCGGCTGGCAGGTATTCGGTGGATTTTATGGCTGAAAATTTAGCAAGCGGTATCTACCTTTATCGCATGCAGGCCGGATCGTCTTTGCAGACAAAAAAGATGTTGTTGATGCGGTAGCGAGTCGGGGACTTGCTGCTTTTGGAAAATACAAATTTTCAATAACAACAAGCCGAGCTTTTTCAAAAAGCGGAGCTTATAAATTACACTTAATTTTTTTAACTTTTGAATATTTTGGGGGAGTAAAGATCGAAAAAAGTTGTCTTTCTATGATAGACAGGGATTGTTTAATAATTCAAGTTTCGCAGTTGTGTAATCAATTGTTTT
>JBHHXN010000166.1:0-11328 GCA_046757025.1 bacterium | reverse complement strand
AATTTGTGATGATGTAACCTCACCCGGGTCTAGTAGTGCGATTCCTTATTATCATGGCAGTCATTGCGAGGAGTGTAACGACGAAGCAATCTCCTGATATTCAGCAAGTTAGGAGATTGCTTCGCTGCGCTCGCAATGACAATTTGTTGTAACATTAATTAGGAAACGTTCTACTAGCCCATGACAATTCAGTGGTCGTCGATTAAAAATCACTAATGGGAGCGGGCGCCTTTCGGGGATGCAAATTTTAGACAGTTTTCCTGGATGATCTTTATTTTAGGATACTCGGTAAATTCAAATTAATTTCCCAAACATGGATGAACCGCAAGACAGCTAATTCTTGTGGATCTTTACTGCAGCCGTGAAGGAACACTGTGGTTTCAAAAGAGAATAAGCGAGGCCTCTCTGTCTCCCCTCAGACCGCAGAAGACACATCTGAAAGAATAAATTTGCGAAACTAAAAAGGCCTCCATGGCAATAAATGGAGGCTTTTTTATTGGTGCTGACTAAAACAAATGAAATTGAGATTTGACTATCAAAGTGAATGCGATTTCATTTTTGTTAAATCCTAATGCAGCGAAAAGCCGCAAACCGAAAAGCGAAATTCGCAAAAAGGAATTCCAGAGTTGGCTTGTCTATTTCAAAATCTATAGACGACGAATTTCGGTTTCCGGTTTTCGATTTTTATTTTTCTTGGCAAAAAAATGCAAAAGTTCAGTGTTAATACTATAAGCAGCATTATTTGATGAACACCATCCGTCGGGCTTGTGACATGGCATCCGTTTCTATTTTGTAGATATAGATTCCAGAAGATACCCTGTAACCCTGAGCACCGACGCCGTCCCAAGTGATCTGGTGAGCGCCGGGTTCGTATTTTTGATCAATTATGGTGCGCACCAGCTGTCCTTGAATATTGTAAATCTTCAAGACGACCCGGCTTTGGGTCGGCAGCCGGAAAGCGATTTTGGTTTCCGGGTTAAACGGATTCGGATAATTCTGCAGCAGCTCAAACGTCGCTGGCGCAGCAGGCGCGAGTGCCACGTCGGTGGTGACGTTTTCGCCGAAAATCATTTCTTTGAACTGCCAGTTGACGTGCAGATCCCACTGGTCGTTTTTGTGGGGACTGGGTTCTACTGCCATGCTCACAAAGGCGCTCTGACCGGGCGGCAGAACGTTGGCGCCGGTGACCTCTGTGGTAGAAAATGACAGCGCTTGCTGGTAAGTGCCGTGGCTTTGAATGTTAAAAGGGGTGTCCTTGAGATTTTGAAATGAAAATTCGTTCAGCGGACCGACGTACCTTTCTATATGATTAACGCGGAAAGTAGTTGAGCTCACGGTATCTGCTTCAGCGCGCCAGGGCACGTTGTCGCCGTTGTTCCACCAGCTCACAGGCTTGTTGTTCCAGTTCACCAGGTAGCCCTGGGCCGGGTTTTGCAATGAAGGCAATTCGGAGAAGGGGATGAATCCGCGCCATTCCTGGCTGCCGTCGCCGTTGTGCGGCAGCCGCGGATCCACGTTGTCGCTTCGATCCTGGTAGCGCCCGATGTGCCAGAACTTGACGTTTTGATCTTTACCCGCATAAAACAGATTGAAGGACATGGGGTTGAGCCTGGCGGCGGCTTCAAACTCGGCCAGATTGGTAGCGCTGGCCATGCCATAAAGCGCTGTAAACATACTGATCTCATCATTCCAAAAGGTCATTTTTTCTGAATAGACCTGTTTATTTGTTAAATCAGCGCCGAACACTGGCCCGTGCACCGTGCGATAATGCGAGAAGGCTTCCGGCTGACCGAAAACGTTGATGGTATCCTGAATCACTTCAAAATCGCGCCATTCGCCGTTGTATTGGTATTTACTCATGGACGCGTCCTGCGTGGTTTCGATATAAACATCCGAATTGTCGGAATTGCCGCTGGTGAAAGACCAGGCATGGTACTCATTCCTGCCGATTATGACTCCCGGCAGACCGGCAATGGTCATGCCACCAGCATGGTAAGTGGGACAAATCAGCTCCACTTCGTTGACGATGGAGGTGACATCGCGCTGGGGTGTACCCATTTGCGGGCAGCCGAGCAGCATGACCTCGCCGTTATTGGATTTAGATGGGGTGATCAATACCGCAAAACTGCCGAACTTTTTGGGGACGCCCAGCGCCCGTGCCTGCTGTTCATAAGCTTGCCGTTGCCTGCGGATTTCTTCCACCACCTGTTTCTGCACCCGGATGCCGGCATATTTCCAGTTAGTTTTTGGCAAATTGGCAGCCTCGCCGGCAGGAATCGTGGTGGGAGCACCTGCATAATTGATGGGGCGGTGTTCATCAAACCAAGCCTGGCCGTTTTGTTGTCGCTCTGCTAACCGGTCTAACTCTGTGCCCCCAAACCAGCCAAAATTTCGAATCATAAATTGCGCAAGGGCGATGCTGTCGGTGACTTTCCACTTTGAGTAGGGCCGGATAATGAATTCAAGGGCTTTGTACTTTTGCGGATTCACGATCATGGAATCTATGTAAGTATTCACGCCGGCGATGTAGGAGGTAAAAGCATTTTGTAATTCTGCATCCAATTCATTAAATTGCGATTGGCGTTCTTCTTCTGTGTAGTAATACGTGCGTATGAATTTATCAAAATCCCGGAAGGATGGACCGCCAAACATGGCGGTTTTTCCCAGGGCAGCCAACCGTAGGTCTTCCATTTGCACCAGGCGATCCTGTGCGGCGGCAAAGCCCTGCCCGAAAAAAATGCCGGTTTCGGTATCTGACTTGATGTGCGGTACGCCGTAACTATCTCGATGGATTTCAACGGACTTGCCGTCCGGGGCCACCAGAGTGATGTCCTCGGCGCCAGCGCCGGCCAAAACCACCACTGGAATCATCCAAAGCCACAAAAAAAATCGAATGGTAAAATATTTTTGCATGCTGCCTCCCTTGAGTTTATGAGTGAATAAAAATATAAAAAGGGTTGAAGAGTTGATTGATTTTCTCTTTTAATGAAATTGAATGAGGAAACGATTTTTAATGTCTGTGTAGTAGCAAAGTGAAGCCGGTGTGTGACTAATTTGAAAATTTATCATTCCAATGTCAAGCAATTTTATTATTGAATCCGATTCACCAGAAAGGGGCGCTGTTTTTTTACTACCAGTCCATTAGCAAATTGTAAAAATCAAAGTGAGTTGAATCTCCATCCGTTTTGAAATGCGTTCGCAGGTAATTTTCCAGCTCTTGAAGCAATGCGAGTTCTCGGCGGCTCATGCCGGGCTGTTTTCTCATTTCATCTATTTTGCACATAGCGCTTGCGGGGGTGGTTTTATTCTCACCCCGGTGATCGATGGCGGGATTTTGATTTGGCGGAGGATGGACCTTGCGCATGACTTCGACAAATTCGCTTTCGAACAAATCAGGATATTTATCCCTGTAATTCCTTAAAATAATGCGTTTGCTAAGCGTCTGCAAAAGGGGATTGGAGTAGTTTGAAGGCAGATGAATTTTCTTAGCCAGCGGCGCCGCATGAAATTTGCGGCAGAGCGATTTTTCAGCGTCCGTCCAGAAGCCCATGGGGTAGAGCATGGCGTCGGCATCGACCTCGGGGATTTCGGGATAGGTGTAATTCTGGTGATGTTTTGCAATGGCGCTTAAAATATTCAGGTTCTGCTCTAACCATTTCACGTTTTCACGATGAATAATTTTCCGGTCTTCATCCAAACGGTTAAAAAATCGCTCGCGCGGTGGTAATATAATACCCGACTCGCCAAATCTTTTTCGATACACGCGGGTATTTTCAGAAATTTGAGTTTCCGTGCTCAATTGCAGCTCCGACAAGTCCAGGCGCAGCCAGAGGGACTGATTCGGGTAGGGGATGGATTTGCCCAGGTAAGCCACCGGCGCCAGGTAGCGCTTTTTCGAGCCAAACTCCGTGCTCACCAGCAAACCGATTTTATATTCCGCTGGCAAGGTGTGACTCAGCGGTGGCAACTGCTCAATGCGTTCAGCATCTTTTTTTTTATCAAAGAATTTGGTCAGGTAATTCCAGGTTGGCTGTACTTCGGACAGTTTGCGCGCCAGCTCCACGCAAATTTCGGTGTCCACCATGGCGTCGTGGGTGGCGCCGTCCACGAAATGATTGACCGCGTTCAAATCTTCCAGCTTGAGGGAAACCTTGCCTTCCGACTCGGGCCAGTGCAGCAACTCATGATGTACCAGCCAGTAAACGGTCACCATGGGCAGTAAATCCATGCGGCGGCAGTTATTTTCGTACTGGTGCGTGTAGGGCGGCAGCAGATTGCGGAAAAAGGCGAATCGCAAAAACTTGTCGTCGAATGCCAGTGAATTGTAGCCGAGACTGATGGTGTTGGGTTGATTGAGCAGCGCGTAGATCTTCTGCGTGGCTTCAAATTCGCAAATACCGGTGAGCGACTGCTGGATGGAAATACCGTGCGCCATCATAGCCTCCGGCGACGGTACCACATCCGGTCGCAGTTTGATGCGGATTTCATGACGAGTAATTTCCTGCAACGCAAGATCCGTCCGAATGGCGGCAAACTGCAGCGCCTGATCAAAAGCGCGGTTCAGGCCGGTGGTCTCTAAATCATAAAAGAGGTAGGTTTGCATCCTTTAACCATTTTCTTGGCTCATTTTCATGATGACAATGTAAGGTCAACCTTTCTCAAGTGCAAGTGAATTTATCCGCTGTTTCCTTTTCAGAAATGGGTAAAACTAACATCACGTCATTGCCAGATACGCGCCTGTTATGTATGCAAACACCCACCACATATACGCAGCTCTTGAATACAGGTGCAAGCGTCTGGGTACCGCCGCGTTGACGCCATTTTGCAGACGTTCTCGCCAGATCAGCAAGGTATCGACGAGCATAGCGGTTAAGGAAGAGTAGCCCAATATGCCGTGCAAGGTGAACGGCGTGTTCTCCGAACCGATGATCATGCAGACGGTGGCGGTGACGTCTAACGTGATGCCAGTGGTTAAAAACAGCAACACACGCCTGGAAATTCGCACCTGCTTTTGTTCGGTGAAAATGGCAATGGAATAGGAAATGAGCGCCAGTGTTACGATGGTGGAGCCCACGATCAAAATCGGTTTCATAATTTATCCTTTCTGCGCTATTCGATTTTTAAAAAAATACCGGTTAAGCCCTCGACGTGAAGGGTAAATTTTCCGTCCTCGATAAAATAAACCTGTTTGGATAAAATATTTTCCAATCGTTGGCCGCCGACTATTTTTTGTGAAATCACCACCGTGTCAGCGTGCGTGGCAGTGTTGAGCAGGTAGAGTATTTGCTCGTTCTGATAGGTTTTGATGTCTGCGTAAAGTGTCTGGTCAGCACGGATATTTTGTCGGGCGCCGTTCCAGAGCGCCGGATACTCTTCACGAAGCTGCATCAACGCTTTTACATAATTCTGCAAGTCTAATTCGCGGGAATCGAAACCGGCGATTTTGCCACTGATGCGGGAAACGTGGTCGTCGCACAGACCGATTTCCCAGCATTTTTCTTCGACTTTAGCTGTGAAGCCGGGAACTTCGGCGCCGATTTCGTCGCCATAATAAACGGTGATGGGGCCAGTGTACGCAGCCAGAAAGCTGAAGGCGGCTTTATGCCGTTGCCAGTAATGGGGATGCTCATTGCCCGGATAGCCTGCCCGCTGAATCAGGTCGCCGAAACGTACCAGATCGTGATTGGACAGCATCAGGTTGGGACTGGCGTGCACCGGGTAGAGTTCATGCGTTTTGAAGCCGTCATTCAGAACCGACGCGGGCTGATGTCCGAAGCCTTTTTCTTCTACCGCCAAAACCTGTACTAAATTGTAGCGTAGTGGAAAATCGAATGCCGAAAACAGGCCGGGCTGCTCATCGCTGCCATAACCGCTACTGGTGATCTTTTCCGCGGTGGACCAGATCTCTGCCACCATGTAGCCCAGGGTGCCCCATTTTTTCCCCGCCTGTCTGCGCTGCCGGCATTGGCGCTCCACCGCCTGTCTGATTTCCTGCCACGATTCGATTGGCACCCGATACGCCTGATCCAGCCGCCAACCGTCGATTTCCAGTTCGTCGATCCAGTAGGTGGCCACTTCTTTGTAGAACTCCAGGCTTTCTGGATATTGCACCGCATTCTTTGGCCCCACGGGCAGGCGGCCTTTGGGTGAAGGCCTGACTTCGCCTTTGTGGTGTTCAAAC
Organism: bacterium; assembly: GCA_046757025.1. Lineage (GTDB taxonomy): Bacteria > Zhuqueibacterota > Zhuqueibacteria > Oceanimicrobiales > Oceanimicrobiaceae > JBHHXN01. Next base: position 5,147 of record JBHHXN010000166.1, on the reverse strand, counting down.
ACGCCGTCCAGAAAAACGTACAATCCCAGCTTGTGCGCTGTGTTCACCATTTCTTTGGCGTCCGTTAATGTGCCAAAATTGGGGTCGATTTGGAAGTAGTTGCGGGTGAAATAACCGGTGGCGTCCAATTTGGGGTCGTTGCCGTGGCCTTTCTCGGAATCGAAAATCGGCGTCAGCCAGATCGCGTTCATGCCCAGACTTTTGATGTAGGGCAGCGCTTTAGTCACGCCTTTCAAGTCGCCGCGGTGGTGGCTGGTGCCGTAGCCGACTTCGTAATTGCGAAGAGGATCGCCATCGACGAAAGCTTCCACCATGATCTGGTAGATGCGCAAGCGATTAAATTTCTCCCGTCTCGTCTTCTCGAGGGGTATTTGATGGCGGCAGGCACCGGCGATGCAGACAATCAATAAAAGAACGACAATCTGCCCTCTATTCTCCATTCTCTATCTTCCATTCTTTATTTGCCAATTTCGAATTTACTTGTTCTCGAACAAGATGCATGAGCCTCTGTTCAGAGCCTGGGCAATGAAAAAGCCGGTTTACCTTTAAGATACATTTATTTTTCATTTTGTCAAGAATGGGTTTTTGATAGAGAATTTACGGATTCGTGTCTGTTGGATTGGTGCCCAAAACCCGGTTGCGAACTTTGCTGGAGTAAGTTTTTCTTTCAGACGATCATTACCGAACCCATTTTCAACTTTCTACTTGAATTTGAAAAAAGGGTTTAATATAATGAAGGCAATTCAGTGTCACAATCTCTCCTAATTCAAAAATCCAAAAATGAGGTAATGGTCATGAAAAGATTCGTTTTTCTATTGTTGATTTCGTTTGTCGCTTTTCAATCTACCGGACTACCCAAAGAACCGGCGTTCAATTTAGATAAATTGGTGGAGGACGTGGAAGCCCGGGTGATCGAATGGCGCAGAAATTTTCATGAGCACCCGGAGCTGTCCAACCGGGAATTCAACACCGCCCAAAAAGTGGCGGAACATCTCAAAGCGCTGGGCCTGGAAGTGCGCACCGGCGTGGCGGTGACCGGTGTGGTGGGGCATCTGCGCGGCGGCAAACCCGGCCCGGTGGTGGCTTTGCGTGCAGACATGGACGGCTTGCCCGTGGTTGAACGGGTGGACGTGCCGTTTGCGTCAAAAGTTAAATCCACCTACAACGGCCAGGAAGTGGGCGTGATGCACGCCTGCGGTCACGACACCCACGTGGCTATTTTGATGGGCGTGGCGGAAGTCCTTTCTACAATGAAAGACGATTTGCCTGGCACGGTCAAATTCGTTTTTCAGCCCGCAGAAGAAGGCGCGCCCAAAGGCGAAGAGGGCGGCGCCCGGTTGATGGTGAAGGAAGGGGCGTTGAAAAATCCCGACGCCGAGGTCATCTTCGGCTTGCACATCAATTCACGCACGGAAGTGGGTAAGATTAAATATCGACCGGGCGGAACGCTGGCTGCGGCAGACCGATTTCAAATCAGGGTGAAAGGCAGGCAGACGCACGGCTCCACCCCCTGGACGGGCGTGGATCCCATCGTGGTGGCCGCGCAGATCATCAACGGCTTGCAGACCATCATCAGCCGGCAGACAGAATTGACCGAAGGCGCCGCAGTGATCACCGTGGGCATGATTCACGGCGGTGTGCGCAACAACATCATTCCCGAAGAAGTGCAGATGATCGGCACCATCCGTACGTTGAATGTGGAAATGCAGGAGAAAATCCACCAGAAGATCCGATTGACCGCCACTAAAATCGCCGAAAGCGCCGGCGCGGTGGCGGAAGTGGAAATCAACATCGGGGTACCCGTGACCTACAACGATCCCGATTTAACCGCGAAGATGCTGCCCTCGCTGCAAAAAGCGGCCGGCAAGGAAAACGTCATTTTGAGAAAAGCCATCACCGGCGCTGAAGACTTTTCATTTTACCAGAAAGAAATTCCGGGTTTTTTCTTCTTTCTGGGCGGTATGCCCAAAGGCATGAAAGAATCGGACGCGGCGCCGCACCACACGCCGGATTTTTACATCGACGAGAGCGGCTTAAAGCTGGGCGTGAAAGCCCTGTGCCAATTAGCGATCGATTATTTGAATGATGCGGAGGCGGCAACTACAAAGTGAATTTGTTGATAAGGTAGTGCGGGTGTAAGGGGTTGGGCGGTATTGGTTATTGGTTATTGGTTATTTGTCCTTTGTCCTTTGTCCTTTGTCCTTTGTCCTTTATCCCCTGTCTTTGGTCTGTACACGGGAGGAATCATATCATGGGTACCCGCGGTTTTGAGCAGTTAGAAGTTTATCAATTGGCTGAAAATCTTGCCGACGAAGTGTGGAGGGTTGTCATTAAATGGTCTCACTTCGCGAGGTACTTGGTTGGCATGCAGATGGTGCGGGCGACAGACAGCATTGGAGCTAACATTGCGGAAGGCACCGGTCGGCAAAGTTTCAAAGAAAATCAGAGATTTGTCAAAATAGCCAGGGGCTCCTTGAACGAAACCAAACACTGGCTGCGTAGAGCGTACAACCGAAATCTGTTAACCGAAGCTCAAATTAAAACCCTCAAGGTCATTATCGATGAGCTGGCACCCCGACTCAATGCTTACCTGAATTCCATCGGTTCACCTCCACACACAAAGGACCAGCGACTAAGGACAAAGGACTGATTTTCAGATGTCCCTTGTTCTTTGTCCCTTGTCATTTGGAACTGGGTTTTGCTCAGGGGAAAAGTCGATGTTGCAGGAAGTACAAACAAAGGACTAAGGACAGAGAACAAAGTAAATTTGATCGCTTTTTATCCCCTGTCTTTGGTCTGTACACGGGAGGAATCATATCATGGGTACCCGCGGTTTTGAGCAGTTAGAAGTTTATCAATTGGCTGAAAATCTTGCCGACGAAGTGTGGAGGGTTGTCATTAAATGGTCTCACTTCGCGAGGTACTTGGTTGGCATGCAGATGGTGCGGGCGACAGACAGCATTGGAGCTAACATTGCGGAAGGCACCGGTCGGCAAAGTTTCAAAGAAAATCAGAGATTTGTCAAAATAGCCAGGGGCTCCTTGAACGAAACCAAACACTGGCTGCGTAGAGCGTACAACCGAAATCTGTTAACCGAAGCTCAAATTAAAACCCTCAAGGTCATTATCGATGAGCTGGCACCCCGACTCAATGCTTACCTGAATTCCATCGGTTCACCTCCACACACAAAGGACCAGCGACTAAGGACAAAGGACAAGACATTTTCACCGCACACGGAATATTCCTCCCACCGTCTTTGTTTCCCAATGTGTAATTGCAAATGGAGGAAAAAGCCATGAAGAGATTTTCACTTTTGATAATAATATTGTCCCTGTTTTGGGTGGTCCCTGATGACCCAGTATATGCACAAGTCACGGTGGAGTGTACCGTTCAAGGTGACTTCGTGGTGTCCGGCTGTTTTGGCGGTCGCGATTGCATCCCCGCTTTAACCAACCCAAAACTGGTGACCCCGGAAGAGGCCAATTATTTACGAGATGACAATCTGGTGCTGGGGGTTTATCGCAACGGGGTGTCCCGGGCCTATCCGCAGCCGATTTTGTGGTGGCATGAGATTGTCAACGACACCCTTGGGGGGGAAATGTTTACCATCAGTCTTTGTCCGCTTACCGGCACCGGCCTGCTGTTTGACGCCACCCTGAACGGCGAAGAGCACACCTTCGGAGTTTCTGGATTGCTTTACAACAACAATCTGATCATGTACGATCGGCAAAACCGCTCGTCTTTAATCCCCCAGATGTGCTACCTGGGCCGAACCAGAGATGGCGATAATTTGCCATTAAACGGCGACAAACTCACTCTGCTGCCGATCATCGAAACCACCTGGGGTGCTTGGAAAAAACTCCATCCCAACACCCTGGTTTTATCCGACGATACCGGCTACCAGCGGGAATATGCCCGTTACCCGTACGGCGATTATCGCGTAAACAATAATTTTTTGTTGTTTCCGCTGACAAAAACCGATGACCGGCTGGAGCAAAAAGATATGGTGTTTGGCTTAAATCTCAACAACATCAACCGCGCTTACCCGTTCGAAGCCATGGGCAACCGCGCGGTGTTGAACGACGATGTCGGCGGCACCAAAGTGCTGGTTTTGTTTGTGAAAAGCGCGAAATTAGCCGTGGGTTATTATCGCAATTACAACGGTCAGAATTTAACTTTTGAGCTGGATGGCGTGACGTCAGCAGGTTTTATTCGCATAAAAGATAGAGAAACGAACACCTTCTGGAATATTTTGGGAGAAGCGATTTCGGGTCCGCTGGCAGAACAGGGAGCGAAGTTAGAGCAAATCCCCGCATACAACGCCATGTGGTTTGCCTGGGGCGCGTTCTGGGATGCTCCGGAAATCGCGGACATCGACGCTATCGTCACCGCGGTGGAGGACAACGTCACGGAACCTTCGCTGCCGACCGCCATTGCTCTGCACCAGAATTTCCCGAATCCGTTTAACCCGAGCACCACCATCGCGTATGATCTGTCCGAAAGCCGCAACGTCACCATCACCATTTATGATGTGCTGGGCCGGCAGGTGCGCAGCTTGTTAAAAAATGCCCGGCAGTCCGCAGGCCAAAAGACCGTCACCTGGAATGGCCAAAACGATGCCGGCGAAGTAGTGGTTTCAGGCGTTTACGTGTACCGCATTCAAGCCGGCGATTTTTCGGAGTCGCGCAAGATGATCATGCTGAAGTGACGCGGCCGATTGAAAATTGTAAAGTACAAAATGCAAAATTACGCTTACCTTTTGAAAATTGCTTTTTGCACTTTACATTTAAAAATCTAAACCCGGTGCAGCCGCAACCCAAAAGGCAAAATGATTAAGGGCAAAATAATTTTAAATAAAAGTTTACGCCAAGACGCCAAGATGGCGCAGAGAAAAGAAGTCATGAGCACTTTCCTTCAATATTTCTGTCGCACAAGAAATTAATAACCAAATACTAATGCCAATTTCTGGTGGCCCGCTTTGCGTGTGCTCGGCGTCTCCGCGTCTTTGCGTGTGCATATTTCTTTTGGGTTCCAGCTCGTCCGGGTTAGGTGAAAAAAATCAAAAACACTTAACCGCTTCACCTTAAAAACTACTGCAACAGCACCATCTTTTTCACCGCCTGAAATTGTCCCATCTGAATCTGGTA
>JBHHXN010000165.1:0-11353 GCA_046757025.1 bacterium | reverse complement strand
ACGTTATACTCGAAATCATTTTTAATGACATCCATTTTGTGCCCTTGGATGGGGGTGTAAAGGACATCAGCCCAGGCCAGAGGGCGAATTCGATTGTGGATTTTTTCGAATTTGGCAATCAGGCTATCGCCGCCGTCGCCAATAAGCTCCCACATCATCTTATTGCGTTGGTGCCGCAGCTGCGGGTCTATCAAGGTCGCTCTTTGCAGCTCATCCAGCCCGTGAAAATTCCAAAAATCGATGGTGCCCGGTTCTTTCGGCATGCGTTTCAAGTGTACATCCCAGGGCACGGGCTCCAGCAATCCGCGGCTGGAGTCATAGTACAGCCGCAGGTTATCCGAACCGAATCGCACATGATTGGTGTTGCAGAGGGTAGTGATGACGCGAAACTGCTGAAATTTTTCCCAATCCAGCACCGCTTTGGCGCGCCGAAAATTCTCCGGCGTGGGATTCACCGAATGGTTGATCAGCACGTTCATGGCCTGCATGGCCAGCTCGCCCTCCTCGTCCACAAGACGCCGCATGGCGCCGATATCATAGCGCGCATCGGCTACAGCGGGTGTACCGTATTTAGTATATTGCTCGAAATGCATGGCGCGGTCATTCTGTCCGAAAATGGTGGTCTCCGGACGTTTGTTGTACGCCAACAAAGGGTTATCGAAATGCTCGACTTCGTAGTACAGGCCCTGAATGATGCCGTTGATGCGCAGAATCACAAAGTCGTCTCTCGGCACCACCAGACTTTTGTCGCGCAAGATCGAATTGATAAAATAAGCTAATATGTATTCGCGATCGATGGGAATGATGAGATTGATCTGGCGCTTGCCTTGAAAATAAATGGGCTCCTTGCGAATTTCGCCCCGATCTTCGATGATCTGCTTACCGAATTTGATTCGCCATGATTTTTTAGGCCCTTTCCAGTGAGCCGGCAGATCTCCGCGAATTCGTACTTTGACATCGTACACCTGACCTTCGTGGATAAATTGTCCATTTACCCAGGTTTTTAAATCGTCACTCATCCAGCCCTGTTTTTTGGCTTTTTTGACTACTTCCTCCAGCCGAGTAAATTGTTGGTGTTTAATTTTTAGATCATAAACAGGCAACCCCGATTTCAGCAGAATATGACGATTTCTGAACGGATTGAAAAGTCCGTCCACCAGCGCCAGGTAGCGATTTTGATTCAGGAACTGACTGGTGCGATGCGCGATGGAAGTGTTGAAAGTGGTTAGACAAAAAACGATGATCATCAGCGCCAGCAGGCCCAAAACAGCCTCGGACTGTCTTGGCCAAATACGCCGCAGTGGCTGGCTGATGGTTCTAATCACGGAACGGAAGTTTTTATTCTTCGTAAATTTCAATTACTAACCTACCAACAAAAATCAATTGTAAATGGCCGGGCGCGCTTCAGCCGTAAATCTGGCTTCGCTGCGCACGGATTGACAGTATTTGCTAAATGCCCGATTTTGCAGATTATATTTGCTGATCAGGTTATGCATCCAGAATGGCAGGCCGCCATCGACCTTAATTTCGAATATCGAGTTGCCATACTTGAGCAAACTGCGAGCCGCTTTTAACGGAGCCAGCAATTCCAGGTTTCTGGAAGCCACAAGCTCATCATCAAAGTTGACCCGCACACGGTTAATCTCCATGCGTTCATACGCTTCGCGGCGATATTGCACCAAAATTTTCGGTTCCATGTTGTACTGCCGCTGAATGCGAAAAAACTCCTTTGACAGGTACTGGTCTTGCAGTACCTTATCCGGCGGCATGGCCCGACCAAAAATGACCGGTTCAATCTCCTCATACTCTTCAAGGGGAAAATCCAGGGTGATCTTGTGAATAAAACTTACATAGCGCGATTTCACCTCAAAGCGAATAATGGGTGATTGACGCGGATCGCGGCCATAAACGCGCACGCGTAATTTGTGGCGCTCGGCGGCGCCCGCTACTTTATCATGATAAGCTCTAAAATCGGGCGTATCATAATAAAGACTCCGCACCACATAACTGCCCTCTTTACAAGTATAACTATCCGGACGCATTAAAGCAGACAGATCCCTGGCCAGTTTCGTGCGTATGGTTCGGTCGATCAGGTACTTAATTTCCATACGCTGAAATAAGATCATCCGGCTGGACGCCGGCGTTGTTGAAAGTTCTTTATCAGATTTCAAGATGATTCTCCGGCGTAATCAGCGTAACCTGGCGTACCACGCCATTGCTCAGCTCCCCGATGATTTTTTCAGGAGTGGCTTTTGACGCCAACCGAACACTGTAAGTGTATTCGAAATCTTTGCCGTGGTCCACATCGGTGGCTCCGCGCAGCTGCTTCCAGGAAATCAGCGACCGGGCTTCGGGTTTGATGGCCTCCCAGGGCTCTTTGTGTTCGGATCGAAAAATGAGAATGTAATCAGCCGAACCGGCTTTGTCATAGCCAATTTTTGAAAATACAAATGTTACAAATGAAATGATTAAGGTTCCCAGCATGCCTACCAGCCAGGCGTTGGCCCCGCAGCATAGTCCGATACCAATGGCTAAAAACAGGAAGGTCATGTCTTTGGTATCTTTGATCACCGTTCGAAATCGAATAATGGAAAGCGCACCCACCAAGCCCAATGAAAGCGCCACATTGCTGCCGATGGCCAGCATGACCATGGCGACAATGGCAGGAATCATTAACAAGGTAAGATAAAATGATCGCGTATAAGCCACACCGCTATGGGTTTTTCGATATACAGTTGCCCAGATATAGCCAAGGGCGATTGCGAGTAAAAAGCTCAGGACAATCTGAGCCGGCGTCAGATCGACTTTTACTAAATTCGTGAGATCCATTTAATAGTTATCTCCATAAGCTAATTTTCAGTTGTGCATGATTGAATTGATCTTAAACTATCGTTTCTATTTTCTTACTTTTATTGAGGTTTTTTGAATTATGCACATTGCCGTTGCTTTTGCAACTGGTTTCATACCAGTGATAGGTTTTCGCCAGGCCTTCGGCCATAGACACTTTCGGTTCGTAACCCAGTAACTCTCTGGCGCGCGTGATGTCCGCAATGGAATCCCGAACGTCTCCCGGCCTCGGGTCGGTATAATCCGGGTGAATATCTTTCTTGGTGATTTCGCGCAATAAATCGATCAAGTTATTCAATGAGATGCGCCGACCGCAGGCCACATTCATCACCATGCCGGGGGCCCTTTCCGCCAAGCAGGCTTTAAATATGGCGTTGACGAGATCATCCACGTAGGTAAAATCGCGGGACTGCTCACCGTCGCCAAAAACGATGGGCGGGTGGTCGTGCAGCACCGCGGTGATAAAGCGAGGAATCACGGCGGCATATTGCGAATTCGGATCTTGCCTGGGGCCAAAAACGTTAAAAAAACGCAGGGCCACGGTTTCCAGTCCATACAATTTATAAAAACTGCTCAAGTAATATTCACCAGAAAGCTTGGAAACAGCGTAGGGCGAAATCGGCGCCGGTGACTGCGATTCGTGTCGCGGAAAATCCGGTGAATCCCCATAAACCGAAGATGACGAAGCAAACACGATTCTTTTTACGCCGTGCAGTCGCGCCATATTTAATAAATTGACCGTCCCGTTTACATTTATATCGGTGGTGAGCACAGGTTTGTTTAATGAACGAGGAACCGACGGCAGCGCGCCCAGATGGACGATGTAATCGATGTTGCTGACCGCGATAATCGAAGTTTCTTCATCTCGAAAGTCGCCGTCAATCAACTCGATCTGGTCCATAACTTCTTTTAGGTTGTTGCGATTGCCAGTCAGGAAATTATCCAAAACCCGAACTTTGCATTGGTGTTTCAATAAATATCTGACAATGTGTGAACCTATAAAACCGCTGCCTCCCGTAACCAAAAAATGACTCATGTTATTCGCCTCCATGTTCCTCAGAATTGAGAAATTTATCTATGTTAAGCTAACTCAAAGTCTGAAGTTAATTTTGTGAGCGTACCTTGTTCGTTTTTGAAATGCTGTTCAACGACTTCTTTTATCGTTCCAAATTGAAAGTCAGTCAAAAGCTTTCTCAGTTTACTTTCAGTGGTATTTATGTTGATTTTATGTCGTATTCTTTTTAATAAACTTACGCGTGGAATGGGATGATGCGGATCCAGTTCCCAGGGGTGAAACGCGATCACCGCCGGTTTTTTTTCAGCTTTATTTATCCGTTTAATACCTAATTTGGTAAACAAGTATGGAAAAAACCTCAAATACCCACCCGCGACGATGGGCACGGTGCTGCCGGCAATTTTCATGGTGGACAACGGAAACTCGATAATCGTTCCTGCATCTCTTACAATTTGATGCAGGAACCGATTGGCATCGGGATTTCCGTAGCGATGGTGCTGGATGGGAAACACACTGGAATCGATTTGAAAACCTTCTTCGAGCAAAACATCCCAGGCCCATTTCGAGGAATCAATGATGGAATACGTTGGAGCCCGAAACGCCCGCACTTCCTCTCCCGAAGCATCCTCCAAAACCGACTTGCACTTTTGAATATCTTCTCGAAATTCCTGTGGTGAAATATCTGATACGCGACGATGCCAGTAACTGTGACTGCCGATTTCATGTCCGGCCGCGGCGATTTCACGAATCAGATCTTTGTACTTATCAGCCACCCAGCCCACCGTGAAAAAAGTGGCACGGCATTCATATTCGTCTAAAAGCTCCAAAATGCGGATAGTATTGCTGCGCACACGCGACGGCAGGTCGTGCCAGCGTTCGCGGGTGAGGACGTGCTCAAATTTCGACACTTGAAAATATTCTTCCAGATCTATGGTAAAAGCATTTAACAATTCAGCTCTCCGATTATCCTCATGTTTATTGGTTCATTATAAAAATCGATTTTATTTGTTTACGGACTGTGACGCTGCGGCTGCCATCTTTCGATCTGGTGACCACGCAAGATATTCATGAATGCAATCAACGCCGCGCTGTTGGCCAGGCAGTAAAAGAACGGAATGTACAGCACCCGTAATCGGCCGATGGGCTGATGCCGCAACAAATATCCGATACCAGCCAGCCCATAAAAGAGCACCTGCGAAATGGCAAAAAAGTAATAAAACGGATGACTGTTCATCACCAGCAAGCTGCTGAGAAGCAAAGACAGCAGCATAAACGAAACCAATCGGCGTAAAAATTTATGGGTAAACAGGATGATGGAATAGAAACCGTAACGAAACGGGTTCAGCAGCTTTTTACGAATCATGACCCCGCGCAATCCTCTGGTCATCATGCGCACTTTCCGCCAGAATTCCCGGTCCGCTGCCGGAATCGCCACTTCATAAGCCCGGGCTTCCCGCTCAAAAACCAGCCGGTAGCCTTGTTCGATCACCAGCGTGGAGATAGCAAAATCGTCGGTAATGGCAGAGTCGGTTTGCGGTCGGTACAGTTTCCGTCGGATGGCGTAAATGGCGCCATGAGCGGAAATGATGCTGCCGGTCAGACTTTCTTTCTGCTTCAGCCATTTGTCATAAGTCCAATAAAGAATTTCGGCCTGACTGCAGGAATCGCTGTCAGCAGAACGAGTATAGACGGTGTTGCCGCCAACTCCGCCCACCTGCGGGTCTGCGAAATTGGCTATTAGCTCACGCAAAGCCTGCTTTTCATAAATTGAATTGGCGTCGGAGAAAACCAGAATTTCACCGCTCGCTTCGGCTACCGCATCGTTCAGCGCGTGGATCTTACCACGCCGGGGCCGGCTCAGCAGTTTGACTCCCTGGTCTCCATATTTCGAGACGATGCTTTCGGTGGCGTCATCGGAACCATCGGACGCCACGATAATCTCCAGTAGCTTTTTGGGGTAATCCAGCTGAAGTACATTTTTTAAGCGTTCTGCTATACTAACCTCTTCGTTGTATGCGGCGATGATCAAACTCACATGCGGGGTAATCTTCTCTTTTTTTACACGGAGATTACGAATACTGCCGACGATGATCACCAGTACCGCAAATCCTGCATAAACATAAAATAATAAAAACAGGGAAAACCAGAATATGGCGATGGACAACTCTATCTCCTCGAATTGATGATGGGCGTTCGCAATTTACCGGATGATATGATAAAAATTACAAAAGCGGCGATTATTTGATGAAAAAATGTTGGGAAATGGCGACCGCAAACAGCCGATGTCATTTAACCCCATGCCCTCGAAATACCACTAAAATCGTCCGCAATAAAATTCTGATATCCAACCAAAATGACATATTTTTTAAATAAGAAATGTCATATCGAAGTTTTTCATCTAACAACAATTCACTGCGGCCGCACACCTGGGCTAAACCAGTGATGCCAGGTTTCAATTCAAATCTTGCGGTGTGCCATAAATCGTAGGTATGAGCTTTGTAAGAACTCGGACGCGGACCCACCAGAGTCATATCTCCTTTTAACACATTAAAAATTTGCGGCAACTCATCCAAACTCGTTTTTCTTAAAAATCGTCCCATCCGCGTGACTCTGGGGTCGTTGGTGATTTTAAAATCAGGGGCTTTCAATTCATTGAGGTGTAAATATTTTTCTCGCAATTCTGCGGCATTTTTCACCATCGTCCGCAATTTGATCACTCGGAAGCGTTTTCCCCCCTTGCCAGTCCTTTTCTGGAAGAAAAACACCGGACCCGGAGTATCCACTTTGATGGCCACAAAACACAGAGCTAATATCGGCAAAGCGATTGGCAAAACAGCCAGACAAATAATTAAATCCAGGACACGTTTAGCCCGCAGATAGGCCTCTTTGCTTAAAAACGGTTTATTGCCGTTAAGTTCATACCAGGCCTTATCGGCCGACAGATTCATAATATATTCGACCGGATTTTTTCTATGTGGAATGGCTCTGTAATTCACTCTTTTCGATTTAAACTCTCTTATTATTTGTAACATATCATCCTTTGAAGTTTAAAATTCCGAGCTGATATTTTAAAGAAATGCAATTCGTCCGGTGAAATTTATTTATCTTGGTGTTTTCTCGTGATTCTCATCCACCGTTCTCGATTGTGGATTCGTACCGCGGTTTAACCCTTTGGGCTGAATCCGTGATTGGTTCTTGTTCTCACACGATGTCATGGCGACTTTCACCAGTTCTTCGATGATCAAACCATCCCCGGGAAACTCAGCTATCCCCTCCACTAAATGGCCCGCCGTCCGTTTGAACAGCAGTTTTTTTAATCGTCTCACGGTTTGCATCGCCTGTTCTTTATCCGATTCTGGCAAGACAATAATATACTGATTGTTGGCAACATCGTAAGTGGCGATGTCGCTCTCACGCAGCGATTCGCTCAAAATTGAACCCACCAGTGAAAAAACCAGCTGTATGGTCTGGATGATGTTGCTGTAAGATTTGACGCTGCCGTTGCCGGTTTCGGCCACCAAACTGCGCTTCAAATCGACTAACAATTGATCGCTTTCGATTTTTAACACCACGATGGTCAGCGGCCTGTTATACCTTCTCACCCGCGCCAGCTCATTGGAAAGTTTTGAAAGAGTACGTCGGTATGTTGGTACCGCGCGCAGCTGCATATCGGGCGACAAAGTGCGGCCATTTGATTTCAAAGCCGCAGCTTGTCCTCGCTTGAGCAACGATCTAATGATCAAGATCAGACTCAATGCAAAAACGACTATGATAAAAAATAGCGAAAGCAATTTGATGTTGGTAATGGTCAGCAATTCTGTTTTGCTTTCAAATTAGGTTAACAACAAATTTATTTAAGACAACTTATCCATTCAATTGTGGACAATTATGCATCATAATAATAATAATTATTCTTGTAAATGCCGTTCAATTCAACATTATTCAACACCGTACCCAGAACCCGGGCGTTGGCTTTTTCAAGCAGCCCTTTGGCTTTTAACAGCATTTCTTCGTTGAATTTTTTAGAATCCACCACAAAGATGACGCCGTCCACCAGGGCCGACAAAACCATGGTTTCCGGCACCAGCATAATTGGCGCCGAATCGATAAGAATCACACTAAATCTCTGTTTGAGCTCATCTATCAGGGTTCTCATAGACAATGAAGATATGGTTTCGCTGGGGTTTTTCAACTGTTTGCCGCTCGACAATATTTTTAAGTTGCCCACCTCCGAAATTTGAATCGTTTCTACCAAGGTGCTGTTCAAAATATTGTGTGAATTCATGTTTTTCAAGTCATCGATTTTGGCAACAAACTGGCTGTCCAGAACAAACTCTGAAAAGTTGTCCACCAATTCGCCCATCTCTTCTCGATTGACCACGTCGCCTAACACCGATTTTTGTTCATCCAATGTGGTCAACTCTTCGTTGATGGTGCTGTGATTCACCAGAAGCTCGCTGAGGCCGGGTTCTTTGTCGATTCCAAAAATGGTATGCAATATGGGCTTGCGCAAGTCGGAATCCACCACCAGCACGTTTTCGCCGAGATTTGCCAGTGAAATCGCCAGGTTCGCCACGGTGGTGGATTTGCCCTCTGATGGTCCGATACTGGTAAACAAAATAGTTTTGCAGGATTGTCCGACTCCCTGAAATTGCAGATTGGTTCTCAGCATGCGAAAGGCCTCGGCCACTCCGGATTTGGGATCGATGCTGGAAATAATCCCTCTTTTCACATAGGCTTCATGTTTGACTTTGCCGTTAGATACCGAGGTTTTACCGTTGCTGGCAATTTTCTCAATTTTAGGAATCGAAGCCAAAACATTCCACTGGGTTAATTTTTCCAGCTCCTCCGTAGAATCCCAGGTCTTGTTGGAAACTTCCAAAACAAACGCCAGGCCCGTGCCTAAAATGAATCCCAGCAGCACACCGATGGTGATATTCAGCTTCTTGCGCGGCTTGATTGGGCTGATGGGGATGCGGGCATTATCGATGATTCGAATGTTGGTGACTTTCTCCGCTTCGGAAATTTTGGCTTCCTCGAGCTTCTCCATCAAACTCAGGTAAATGTTGTTATTGACGTCTCGTTCCCGAGTCAATTTCAACAGATTGAATTCTTTATTAGGCAAAGAGCCAAGTCTTTTATCGTAATCATCCATGATTTTTTTCAACGCCACTTCCTGAGCTTTCAGAGCTTCCAGTTCAATTTGCAACGTAAAAGAATCGTTCAAATACTTTTCAATCTGCAGCAAGGGATCGCTGATGTTTCCATATTGCACTAACTTCTTCGCTTCTATTGCAAGGGTCTTTTTGGTTTGCTCGATATCGCGATTCAACTGAATTATTTTTGAGTGAGTTGATTCATAACCCTGCACCTTGAGACCGGCCAATTCGGATTGTAAATTGACTAATTTGTCCTTTAATTTTTGCGTGTAAGGGCTGGCAATGTCCGTGATGGAAGGCACGATATTTTGTTTCTGTTTAGCGAGTTTATCCTGAATGGCTGCCAGCCGACGCTCGATGGAGCCTTTGTTACCCTTGACCTGATTATAAAGCACTTCCGCTTCAGTCAACCTTTTCAGAATCTCTTCCGACTCCCGATTAAAGGAGGTGATTCGATTTTGCTCTTTAAATTTTTTCAGCGCTTGTTCGGAAGCATTCAATTCAGATCTCACCCGCAGCAATTGTTCTTCCACAAATTTGCGAACACTGCTGACCCCCTCCTGCCGAATTTTATAATTTCGTTCCAGCAGCACATTTGCTGCGGTATTCGCCAGCACCATGGCTATATAAGGATCGGTCCATTGCACACTGATGCGCACAATGTTTGATTTGCTCACCGGAAACGCTGAAATATTTTTCTCAATTTTCTCACTGATATATTGAAATTTATCGAAATCGGCAGGACGCTCTGCCGGTAATTTAATTTTATCGATGATCTCCTCAGAGAGGGTGTTGGCAACATCTTCAGCAAAGGCCAGACTTTTAATTTCTTCCAGCCGGTTAAAAATCAAAATTTCCCGCGAAGCATCGTACCCGTAACTGGAAAGCGTGCCTGTAAATTCTTCGAAAACCACCATTGTTCGCGACTCGAAAACCGGCGCGGATGTCTCGTTAAAATAGATAATCGGAGCAATTACTCCCAAAATACAAAACAAAATAAGAAGTTTTCGCCTTTTGAAAATTTTATTTATCTGATTAAATATTTGCTGGGATTCATTGTTGTTCATCAACTTTCTCCTTCAGGAAACACGTTCAGCGTATTGTAAGTCGTTTATTTTGTCGAACGCAAATACAAAAAGTAAACGCTTGCAATCACGGATAAATCTCGAACAATCGTAAAGGCGTTTCTCCACTTGTGCCAGCTATTTCTAGGAATTAAAATGATATCTCCCGGCTTCAAAATGGGGGGCAGTGCTTTATAACTTTTGGTCAAATAATCGTGGACGTTGTATTTGATAATTTTATTGCCCTTTTTTATATGCGAATAACCGTTTTTTCCGTTCGTACTCACATCAAAATCGACCCGTGTAATCGAGACCGAATTCAGATTTGAAAATTCCGTGGGACCACCGGCCTTTGAAATGAGCTCCATAATATTGGTATTATCATCCACCCGATATTCACCAGGTCGCTTTACTTCGCCAATGATATGAACAATCATTTCTAATTTACCACCTTCCCCGAGTAGATATTGTTCTTTTTCCTGTGCGAATAACTGGCCACTGAGAAGAGACCAAAACAAAAAAAGTGAAGATAATTTTAGCAAATAACACTTTTGTTTAATGATATGATGAAAAAGAATCATAAAACACTCTCAGGTTTAGTGATTGTAAAAAAAAATGATTTAACAGACTTGGTTTTTAATGGGTTAAATTAAATGCTTCCTCAGCTATAATCTTACATTCATTTCAATTCATATGCGTAACAATATTTTTGTGCATTTTTAAAGAAAATTCTTGTCCCCGACATGCATCCTTAACCCTGGTTTTTAGCATTATGACAGACCCTCTGCTGCGCTTTCACCACCTAGGAATCCTTCATTAGAATTGTTTCCGAGTAAATATCCCACATCATTTACAATTAGTGTACCAAATTTGTCATTTTTTATTAATAAATTTTTAAATTATTAATAAACATTAAGCTACATAAATTAACTACAGAGATTCGGGAGTACATTTCATCACGAAAAATACCTATTCATGTCTTTAACAAGTTCATTGTCTCACTTTTGAGACATCTCTTATCTCCGCAACCAATTGAAAATAGGTGTTGACAACTTGCGGAAATTATTCTATATTGAATTAATTTTAGGTTTTTGTTGAATGATATTTTGTGAGAATCGCAAGCTTCCACAAGGTGAATTTGACAAAGCGCTCCATTTCAGAAATGGTTGTAGGGTTCAAAAAAGCTAATAGCAGCCACCGCTCTTCACCCCTCGACTCCGCTCAGGGTGAAGATCATGGTTTTCCGATTTTGAATTGGGACTCAGCAT
>JBHHXN010000164.1:0-11355 GCA_046757025.1 bacterium | reverse complement strand
GCACGGTATGAGATTGCTTCGTCCCGCACACACCGCGGGACTTTCATGGACAGGTCACCTGTTCTGTTATGGAAAAATGACCAAAGATCATCAAAAGCTCGTAATGACAACTTTATTAATAGTTTTCGTTCAATCACTACTTAGTCAGGAAAGAAATGAAGGGTTCCAGACGAGCATAGCAGACATTACTTGTTTTTAAACTGATCAACGATATAATCGCCGGCTCTAAAAGCCAGCGCGGCCATAGTCAAAGTCGGGTTCACGGCGCCCGAAGTGCCGGGAAAAAGGCTTCCGCCCGCCAGAAATAAATTAGCACAACTGTGCAGTTTGCCGTACTGATCCACCACGCTGTCACGAGCATTGAGTCCCATGCGACAGCCGCCCAAATGGTGCGCTCCCGAATCGAAAGCTTCTAGTGCATCCAGATGGATTTTTTCTCCCTGAGTGGCTGTCGCAAATCGGTCGAAAAGTTCGCGGGCAAAGCGGTAAGTTTCGTGGTCAAATTCACTGCATTCATAGTGGACATGAGCAAAAGGATCGCCGAAGCGGTCTTTCTTTTCTGATAGCGAAATATATTTTTTTGCAGAGGGCGCCGATTCGGAATGCAGGACGATGCCGCGGGAATAAAGCCGGGGCTGCAAGTCCTTGTAAATTTTTTGCTCGTCTCCCCATTTTTTGATTATTTTTCTGAAGCCGGGTGCGGAGGCAAATTCCACTTTGATGCCGCCGTGCTGGCCGCGGGCGGGCGGATCCAGGAATTGCTGACTCTGCCCCGTCATCGGCCCGATTCTGCCAGGGAAAAGTTTTTCTTTGTAGCGCAGCAGTCCGTTCCACAGATGGTGAAAGGTGATGTGCCGACCGACTTGTCCGCCGGCGTTTCCCAGTCCATCCGGGTGCTGGCTACTTTTGGAAAGCAGCAGCAGACGAGAAGATTCTATTGCTGCGGCTGCCACGATGATGATATCCGCGGGATGCTCCTTCTCACCCCCGCCTTCGTTTGGCTGATACACCAGCGCTTTAGCCTGGCCAGCC
This sequence comes from bacterium, assembly GCA_046757025.1. Taxonomy (GTDB): domain Bacteria; phylum Zhuqueibacterota; class Zhuqueibacteria; order Oceanimicrobiales; family Oceanimicrobiaceae; genus JBHHXN01. Next base: position 10,323 of record JBHHXN010000164.1, on the reverse strand, counting down.
GGGTCCAGCACCACTCTGCGGACGGAAACATTCGTATGCAATTTGCAAAGCCCTTCGTTGATTAATCGCTCCAGGTGATGGTTTGGCGAGTAGCGCGCCCCGATGGGACAAACGCTGCAAGTGCCGAAATTTTCGCAGCCGTCGCGGCCATCGTAAGGGTGACGCGCGGTGGCCTGTGGAGTGGTGTGCAGCGTGATGTTGTTCTTTCTCAATCTCTCCGCAAGCAGAGTGTCATCGTAGCTCAACTTAAATTCTGGCAGAGGATACGGCTGCGAACGCGGTGGGGCGAACGGATTGTCGGCATCGGTACCGGAGACCCCCATGAATCTTTCCGCCAAGCCGTAGTACGGTTCAAGGTCTTCGTAAGTGAAGGGCCAGTCTTGTCCATAGCCGTACAGGCTGCGGGTTTTAAAATCATTGGGGTGCATTCGTATAGTGAGCCCAGTCCAGTAAGTGCCGCTGCCTCCAACTACCATACCACGTTCTTTTTCGAGGTCGTGTTGATAGACGCCGGACAAGGTGTGGTTTTTCAAATCCTTCGGTAGCCGATATCGTGGATTCGAGTAAAGGTAAAAAATGCGTTCCGTAAACGGTTCGCTGTGGGGATAGGGATACACCGGCCCTTTTTCGAAAATCTCCACAGCAAACCCATTTCGGGATAAAATGTGCGCCAGAGTGGTACCAATAATTCCCGAACCGACGATGGCAACGGTGGTTTTGCGCATTTCAACTTCCTATTTTTTGAGTATAAAGCTCCAGCCCTCGAGCTTCTCCGGGCCAGGCCGGATAGCCCAACAGCGTCCAGGCGTCGGTACGACTGTACAATTTCAATATTTCTGTCAGGACTTTTTGGTAGTAGAGGGGGTTGGATGGTTTGTTCGAAAACCAGTTTCGAAATTTCAAAATCCCCTCAGTTGGGAAAAACTTTTGCAATACGGCTTTGCGCTGGCTTAAATTACATTGGTGGAACGGGACCTTAAATTGGGCTTGAGAGATTTTGTTGATCTCATGGACAAATTCCTCATACAGACTTTTATAGCCGGGTAAATTTTCTGCTCGCCAGTCAAAGTATATTTCGTAGTGACTTCTTTCTACGCGGCCACCCGCGAGGGTTTCCGTCACCTGCAGCAGCGATTCTCTGATCTGAGTGGTCAGAGTACCCGTGTTCAAGCTGTCAGGAGGTTCATTGGATTTTGAAATGAATTTGTTGAAAGAAGATTTTATTTGAGCCCGCCATTTTTGGATTATAAGCGCTCCCATGGTGGCGCTGGCGCCTAAAGTGGCGACTAATTTTAGAAACGATCTTCTGTTCATGCTCATGATTTTTTCCGAGATTGGATTACATGGTTTTATAAACACCCTATCCAAATCATATATAGCTATATTTCTTCAATCTGCTGAATTTGTTTATGGCTCTTAAAATTGGAATTTCCGGTTCAAGAATAGCGTTTTTCGATAGTATCGTCAAGTAACAGACTAATTTGATAAATTCCCTATGAATAACAGTTTGATGCTACAATTTGCGAGTACGAGATCGCAAATTATTTTCTAAAAAAGTTGCATCTATGAATAATTCTTTTATAATTAGTGTTTGAACGGAAAATCGAGAAATGCGCGATGCAAGAACCTCTTCGCGAAGGCGTTCCTTCGACTAAGCTCCGGACAGGCCCTTCGACAAAGCTCAGGATAGGCCCCACCGAGCCAGGCAGGAATTCACCCTCGGGCAGGAGGCCTTCGGGAAGACAGGGTCGTTTTCATTCAAACACAAATTCATAAAAATATTTATGCTACAAGGTTCACCTTTTCGATTCTCAACCGCGCCATTCCGATTTGAATCCTCGTAAAGTCAAAAAGGTAAGCCTTTATTTTTATAGGCTTCTGCGAAAAAGGGGGGCAGCCTTTAACGACCGTGTGAAAAATCGAGAAGTAAAAAAAGCCAATTTCAACGCTTCTGTCATTCCCCGCTTTGCGGGACAGGCTGGCAGAATCTTTTTAATAAACAGCACATTACTTCCAAACAAAAAAGATCCCGCGGTTGCGGGATGGTAGACGCGTGGTTTGCACGTTTTCACATTAGGTCTTTTAGGTGCAGCAGGCTGAAGCCTGAAACCCCTTCCGTAATTTCATTTTGCAGAAGCCTATCATTTTTAGGGAAAGGAGGGATTCAGTGGAACTGGATACCCTGACAGATCTGACGCAATCTCGCTTGAAAGTAAAAATTTCACGCAAAGATAAATCCGTGGAGTCCTTTGCAGATGATGTGCTCAAGGGGCTTTCTACTCAACCAAAATATCTGCCCCCGAAATATTTTTACGACAAGATTGGCTCAAAAATTTTTGAGGAAATCTGTGAGCTGAAGGAGTATTATCCTACGCGCACCGAATCGGCGATTTTGCGTAAATATGCCAAAGAAATCGCCAGCCAATTTAGCACCAAAACCAAACTGGTGGAGCTCGGAAGCGGTAACTCTGTTAAAACGCGCTTGCTCATAGAGGCATTTTTAAATCGTCATCGTGCCTTGCACTATCTGCCCATCGACATATCCAAGACGATACTTGTTGAAAGTTCTCGCTTGCTTTTGAAAGAATACGCTGGTTTGAAAGTCACCTCGTACGTCTCGGATTACTTCACGGCCCTGGAAGCGTTCCGGCGCAACAATATCGGTCCGAAAATGTTTGTATTTTTAGGGTCTAATATCGGCAATTTCGAACCTACGGAAGCGGAATTGTTTTTGCTCAAAATCCATTTGGCTATGACGTCGGAAGATCGTCTGCTCATCGGCATGGACTTGATGAAGGAAAAGTCTGTTCTTGAGAGCGCCTACAACGATAAACCGGGGGTAACGGCTAAATTTAATTTGAATTTGTTGCACCGAATCAATCGCGATCTGGAAGGCGAATTCGACCTGGCGAAATTTCGTCATCAGGCGCCCTTAAACGAGAAGTTGGGCAGGATTGAAATGCACCTGGAGAGCTTACATTCGCAAAGAATTTTCATCCGAAAGCTAGACCGGCATTTCGAATTCGAAAAGGGCGAAACCATTCACACTGAAAATTCTTACAAGTACACGGATGAACAAATTAGGCGCCTTGCGAATCGCAATGGTTTTGAAATTGAACATTCCTGGTATGATGAAAATAAGTGGTTTAGCCTGCATTTATTCAAGCCTGAAAAAGTGGCTCAACAGGTTTGATTTTAGAATTTCATCCGAACCCTTTTTTTGACTTGAAACATTCATCAGCAATCGACACCCGCAAACATCCACCTGCCTGAGTGCCATGCTACCCATTGTATTCGAAAACATCTTCAAATCATACGGTCAAAAAACCGCTTTGCACGGATTGAGTCTGGCGTTTGCTGAAAATAAAACCACCGCCGTCATCGGGCCCAGCGGCAGCGGCAAGTCCACCTTGATTCAATGCATCAATGGCTTGATCGTACCCGACGGCGGCCGGGTTTTGGTTTTTGACGAAGCCATCGACTACTCCAATCTGCCGCAATTGAGAAAACGCATTGGCTACGCGGTACAAGGCACCGGTCTTTTTCCGCATTTAACCGTCCGCCAAAATATCACTTTGATGGCGAAATTGGAAAAATGGCCAGGGATGCGCATTCAAGAGCGATTGCAGGAGCTTATGAATCTGGTCAATTTGCCGGCGGCTTTTGCCGAACGCTACCCGTACGAGCTCAGCGGCGGTGAGCAGCAGCGCGTGGGACTTTGCCGCGCCATGATGCTCAACCCCCGAATTTTTCTGTTGGACGAAGCTTTCGGGGCATTGGATCCGATTACCCGCAGCGAGCTGCACATAGAATTTTTGAAGCTGCAAAAGTCCGAAGCCCGAACCATGGTGCTGGTCACGCACGATCTGAGAGAAGCGTTAAAATTAGCCGATCAAGTGGTCATTTTAAATAAAGGCAAATTAGAGCAAATTGGCAGCCGAGATGAAATATTAAAGCATCCTGCCAACACCTTTGTGGAAAAATTTGTGCATTTACAATTGGAGGATGACGTCTATCATGATTTTCAGGGCACCCGCTAAAGTAGTGAAAATCTTTTGTGTCTTTTTTTGTGCGCTTGTTTGTGCCGAATCCGTCGGCAGCCAGCCCATCAAAGTGGGATCGAAAAATTTCAACGAAAGTTATATTTTGGCGGAATTGATGTCACAGCTTCTGGAAGATCGCGGTTTTGAAGTAGAACGAAATTTTGGACTCGGCGGGACCATCATTTGTTACCAGGGTCTGGTGAACGGTGAAATCGATATTTATCCCGAATACACCGGCACCATTGAGCAGGCTATTTTAAAGTTGGAGGAAAAGGTCGATATCGCGCAACTGCGGAGGATGCTCGAACAAAAGCACCACCTGCAACTGCTGCACGCTTTTGGATTCAACAACACCTACGCCTTTGCCATTCGTGCCGACATGGCAGGATATCTGAATTTGAGTCGTCTTTCCGATCTCCGAAAACAACCGCACCTGCGGTACGGATTCAGTTATGAATTTTTAGAACGCGGCGATGGCTGGGGCGCGTTGTCGAAAGCCTATCAGCTCACGGCCATTCCTCTGGGCATGGAACATTCTCTTTCGTATCAGGCGCTGACTGAAAAGCAAATCGATGTCATGGACGTCTATTCCACCGACGCAGAGATTCAAAAATATGATCTGGTTTTATTGGAGGACGATAAACACTTTTTCCCAGAGTATCTGGCAGCGCCTTTAATTCGAGAAGCGGTTTCCGGTGAAGTCAAAGCCACCCTGAACGAGCTCGCTGGCCGATTGCCTGAAGCTGAAATGCAGAGATTAAATGCGTTGGTGGCTTTCCATCAAAAAGATTTTGCGGCCGTGGCGCACGGTTTTCTGCTGGAAAAGGGTTTACTCAAAAAAAGCCAACTGCACCGCGCCGATCAAAAATGGCCGACTTTTTTTCAACGCACTTTAACTCATCTCATGTTGACGGCCGTGGCTTTGCTGGCGGCCATGGCCATCGCTCTGCCTTTCGGTTTGATAACGTACAGGCTGCCGGTGATTTCAAAGCCGGTGATTTATATGACCGGATTGCTACAGACCATCCCGTCCTTGGCGCTGCTGGCCTTCATGATACCGTTTTTTGGCATCGGAGTCAAACCCGCATTGATCGCGCTCTTTCTTTACGCTCTGCTGCCGATCTTGAGAAATACCTTTACCGCGCTCAACGCCATCGATCCCATTCTGAAAAAAGTTTCCACTGGCATGGGACTGAACGCCTGGCAGCGGCTGCGCTACATTGAGATTCCATTAGCCACACCGAACATCCTGGCGGGTGTCCGAACCGCGGCCGTGATTTTGGTGGGCACCGCTACCCTGGCGGCTTTCATCGGCGCCGGCGGTTTGGGGGAGTATATTTTTACCGGCGTCACTCTGAACGATCCGCAGATCATCATGTGGGGGGCGATCCCGGCCGCGCTTTTGGCGATTTTAGTTGAACTGGCATTCGAAGCTCTGGAAAGAGTGATCGTACCTAAACATTTACTGCAAAAGCAAGTGCAATAAATTTTTAGAGAAGTCATCACAAAAAAATTTCAATAATTACGCATTTTTTAATCATATCGAATCGCCATGAGAATATATCTAACTTCCACATTCCATCTGCTTTTTGTTTGCATGTTCTGTTTGTTGTTGAATCTGGTTTGTGGCAGTAATTCCCCATCAAATGATTCGTCGGCCCTGCAGCGCCGCCTGGCATTCCGCGAAAAAATTAAGCTGGAATTGGGGGCGAAGTATTTTCAGCCTGTGGCTTCTGTTGCGGATTCGCAGAACGAGCGGGGTGCGGAAATCTATTCCAAACTGTGCGCACCCTGTCACGGCGGTCGCGGCAAAGGCGACGGTTTTACCGCAGAGGGCTTGCTGGTACCGCCGTCTGATTTTACCGACGCGAAACAAGCCGCATTTTATTCCGAACCTGCGCGTGTTTACATCATCCGCAACGGAGTACCCGGTACACCCATGATCGGCTGGGATAGAATTTTACCCGAAGACGATATTTTAGCGGTTTATGCTTTCGTGCGGTCATTGATTACATCAAAACAGTAAAAGGAGGAGGAGATGCACCAATTTCAATTTAAAAAATCGCTTATTAAGCACCTGCCCACAACCGCGACCATTTTGGCCTGCCTTGCCCTTTTCTCCGCCTGCCGTCAGTCGGATTCCACCTTCAAGGGTACTTTACTGGACGAAGCCATCCCGGCAGCGGATTTCACCCTCACCGATCAGGACAACCAGGCTTTTACCCTCAGCGCAAAAAACGACAAAATCATCTTGCTCTTTTTTGGCTACGCCTACTGCCCGGACGTGTGCCCTTTGACGCTTTCCACGTGGAAACAAGTGCAGGACACCATGCAAGAGGAGCACGACAAAATCGAGTTTGTTTTTATCACCGTGGATCCCGAAAGAGACACCGTGGAAAAATTGCGCGAACATTTGTCGATTTACAGCGAAACGTTTTATGGTTTGACCGGCACGGCTGAGGAGCTGTTGCCGGTGTACCAGGATTACGGCGTTTACCGCGAAAAAGTCCGCGTTTCCGAAAGCGCTGCCGGCTACCTGATGAATCACACCGCCCGGATATTTTTGATCGAGCCGGGCAACGTCTGGCGCCTGAGCTATACCTATGATACACCGGCCATAGATATCGTGCACGATCTGCGGCGGTTGCTGAAATGAACTTTTCTACACAGTTAATTACAAAAATATAATGAAATCAGTTTGAGCCGGGAGTTTGATGGATGAGGAAAAAGCGATTCTCAGTAAGAAAAATGAAACGGCATAACAGGTGGCGGTTCCTTTGCGGGTTTGGGATGCTCTTTTTGATCGCCGGCTGCACGAAATCCACTCAAAAGCCGCCACCGCTGCTGATTGAAAATGTCTGGTCGTGGCCGCTGCAGGTGTCGAATGGTTCAAAGGCCGGACACAGTGGCCGCAACGGAGTCGTTTATTTAACTGTGATAAACCCGAGCCACCAGACAGATCGTTTACTGTCAGTGCAAACCGATGTGGCGGCAAAAGTGGAAATGCATGAAACCCGCATGCAGGGGGATCGCATGCTCATGCAGCCGGTGGTTGGCGGAATGGCGATTCCACCTCAGAGCCAGGTTGAATTCAAACCCGGTGGGGCGCACATCATGCTGATTGGCGTGAATCGCTCGTTGCTCTCCGGCGACCGGTTTGAAGTAAAACTCACATTCCAAAACAGCGGCGTGATCACGGTCGAATCCCAGGTGCGTAAATTGTGAATTTGAATCGTACCTGAGCTGAGCGATTTATCTTTTTTAGACAAAACAAATTTGATTTTTACAGACAACGGCGTTTTTAGCCGGCCCTCATTTGCGCCGATTGGGATCAAAATTCGTCATATCTTTCATACTTCTTTTTTTGAGTTTGGGGTTTTTGAATTCTTCAAATTTGCTCAACGGAATCGGGATTTCTTCCGCGCTCAGAAATTCTTGTACTTTGAGCTCGCCCCCGCCTTGCATCCAATTTTCTTCAAACGTTTTCACGAGCACGGGAAATCTATCTTTGACCAGTTCCCACGGTTCGTTCTCATCGTCCTCGTCGAATTGAAATGAGTTTTTAAATTCCTGGGCAATCTGATGAAATTTTTTCACCAATGCCGGGTTTTGTGCGGTGGCCCAGAGAGAGATGGTCTTGTCGCCGTCCTGAATCAGGTACTCTTCGCAATTAGAAAACGATTTGATGGTCTTGGTTCGTCCGGTCTTCTTAACGGTGGGCTGCGATTTTTTGGTTTTCATACCAGGCAGGTCGTACCCCGATTTCTTCATGCCTTCCAATGCTTCCTGTCGCTGCTGGGGCGGCAAATTCTCAAGCATCTTTTCCAGGTTGGGCATGTTTTTTTGCATCTGGCTGGCGGCATTTTTTTGCATCTGTTCCATTTGATCGAGGGATATTTCGATCACGATGTTCGTATTCCAATCGATTTGAAACAGTTTGTTCAAATCCTTTCGCAGAATAACGGTCCAGTTATGTTCGCGTGATTGGCTGTCCATTCGAAAGTTTTTATTCAAAACATAGATGGTTGATTTTTCCACATTCGGCTCTTGTCCAGATTCACTCGCGATCTGGTTGAGTTTGTTTACATCGGCATTCAAAATGAGGCTTTTGCGTTTCTCAGGGTTTTGCATATTGGGATTATCCGGGTCTAATTGATATAAAATATTCTGATCATAGGTGATTTCCTGCTGCTTGACCACGAGTCCCCGTTGGGCGGTTACCGAACTGACTGCCAGCAAGGCAAACAGACCAATTAAAATCTTTACATATAATGTGTTTTTTTTCATGAAAACCTCCAGAGATGAATTGGTTTGCGGAATGTGCGGATTTTTCGAAAAAGTCCATTCATCTGCCACGAATTAATTCGCAAGCAAAAATAGGACATAAATTTATTAATACGAATTACAAAAAACAACTGAATTTTTTCATCGGACTGGCGGCCAGTTTTGATTTGCGAATGAGACGGGGATGTTTTATATTGGATTGGAAAGGGTTCAAAACAAAAAGTGATTTTTTCGATGGAGGCGAGTCCGCCAATCGAGTGGAGAAATGATGCAAACAAGAAAAGCCGTAAGTGTGGTCCTGACCAGAGATGCCGATTCATCCGACGTTTATGTGGTTGAGCGCAGCCCCGACTTAAAATTTTTTGGCGGTTATTATGCCTTTCCCGGCGGCACGCTGGATAATGAGGATTCGCTTAAACAAGTCGAAATTAAAAATGCCACCTCGCTGCCGGAGGCGGATCGACCTTATATCGTTGCAGCCGTGAGAGAAGTGTTTGAGGAAACCGGCCTGCTTTTGAGTCGCGGTGAAAAGGCCATTTCCGCTGAAGATCTGAGCCGCTATCGCAGGCAGCTTTTGAAAGACGAGATCCCCTTCGGCGATATTCTCCAAAAAGAGCGTCAGGTCATCGATGCGGCTGACTTTCATTTTATTTGCTCCATTGTCACGCCGAAATTTGCGCCAGTGCGTTACGACACGCAATTTTATTGGGTGGAAATTCCAGCCAGTCAATCCCCGGAAATCTGGCCGGGCGAGTTGATGCGCGGTGAATTTTGTACTGCGGCGGAGGCCCTTCTCCGTTGGAAAAAAGGAGACATGCTGATCGTGCCGCCGGTCATTTTCATGATGCAGGAGCTTGTGGGCCGCACAATTCGTAAATGTGTGCCGTTTATTGCCGAATACGCCGAGGCCTATCGTAAAGGGAAAATCCATCAAGTCTATTTTTCGCCGGGCGTGCAGTTGATCCCGCTGCAGACCCGTACCATCTTTCCGGCCACCCACACCAACACCTATCTGGTGGGCGAATCCGAGCTGTACCTGGTGGATCCGGCCCCTGCCGACCTCACCGAGCAGACGCGGTTGTGGGATTACCTGGATGATCAACTCACCGAAGGACGGCAGCTTCGGGGCATCCTGCTCACGCACCACCACTCTGATCACGTCGGCGCTTTACGAGCCTGCCTGAATCGCTATAATTTGCCGCTGATGGCACACTCGGCCACGGTTGATAAACTTTCCGAGTTTCAGTTCACGGGCTACCTGAATCACGGGGATGAGATCGAGCTGGGTACGGCGCCCGACGGACAAGCCGGGTGGAAGCTGCAGGTTTACCACACCCCAGGTCATGCCGCTGGCCATCTATCTTTTCGTGAATCTCGCTACGGCGCGCTGCTGGTGGGCGACATGATTTCCACCCTTTCTACCATTGTCATCAGTCCGCCAGAAGGCCACATGGCCACTTATTTGCAATCCCTGCAGATGCTGCTTTCCCTGCCAGCAGGCATGTTGTATCCGGGGCACGGTTCCGCCGTTAGAAACAGTCAAAAAGTCATTCAATATTATCTGCACCACCGCAGCGAGCGCGAACAAAAGCTGCTGCGGGCGTTAACCCGCCAACCGCAATCCTCCCAGGAGCTGGTGCGGAAAGTGTACGACGATGTGGAAGCCGTCGTTTGGCCGTTGGCTGAGCATTCACTGAAAGCCGGTTTGATCAAATTGATTGAAGAGGGGAAGTGTCAACAAATTGACGATGGCTATCAGCTTTCAACTATTGGCATTTAGCTGTGGGCTTTTGGCCATTGTTCATGAATTGGTTCCATACAAAAAGGGCTTCAAATGGAAAGAAAAGCAACATGGCCTTTTTTTATTCTTCAGTGAGCTAATTCGTGTCCATCCGTAATCGTCATTCCCGAGTGCTCCCTGCTTAAAACATGCAGGGACACGCTCATCGGGAATCTCGTGCCTAACTGAACAATGGATTCCGGCTTCAAGATTGCG